>PEAP01000158.1 GCA_002753665.1 Magnetococcales bacterium DC0425bin3 | reverse complement strand
GACCCGGGACGTTGGACCGCGGTAATTCCCGCCGCCGGACGGGGCTCGCGGCTGGGCGGCAACCGGGCCAAGCTGCTGCATCCGGTCCTGGGACGCCCCATCCTGGCCTGGCTCGCCGACGCCCTGCGCCCCACCTGCGGGCAGTTCGTCTTCATCCTCTCCCCGGACAACCGCGCCGAAGTCGAACCGGTTCTGGAACGGCTGTGCGGCGCTCCCCCGCGGGTGGCGATCCAGGAGCGGCCCCTGGGCATGGCCGACGCCGTGCAGCGGGCGGAAGATCTGGTGACCACCCCCTCCACCCTCGTGGTGTGGGGCGATCAGGTGACCCTGAAACAATCCACCATCGCCGCCTGCGCCTGGCTCCACGAACAACGGGCCCAGCCCACCCTCACCCTGCCCAGCCTGTGGCGGCGGGATCCCTACATCCACCTGGAACGGGACGATCGGAACCGCCTGACCCGGGTGCTGCAGGCCCGGGAAGGGGAAATCCACCAGCCGGAGGGCGAAAACGACTGCGGGGTGTTTCTCTTCGCCACCGCGACCCTGTTTCGCACCCTGCGCCAGGCCCGGGCCGCAAGGGCCGGCCTCGGATCGGCCACCGGTGAGTTCAACCTGCTCCAGACCTTGCCACGGTTCGAGACCCACCCCCAGGCAGTGGCCACGGTCCGCCTGGATGATCCGGGCGAAACCGTGGGCGTCAACACCCCGGAGGATGTCCTGGCCGCCGAAGCGATCCTGCGGGCCCGGGCCGCAAGCATCCCATGAAGACCCTGTCCATCGTCATTCCGGCCTACAACGAGGAGGCCTTCATCGCCACCCTGCTGGACAGGATCCTGACCATCCCCACCGAACCGGTCGGATTCGAGAAGGAAATCATCGTGGTGGACGACGGCTCCCGGGATGACACGGCGGCGCGGGCCCGGGCCTTTGCCGGGGTGACGGTGATCAGTCAGGCCAACCAGGGCAAGGGACGGGCGGTGCAGACGGGCATCCGCGCCGCCACCGGGGATTACATCCTGGTGCAGGATGCCGACCTGGAGTACGACCCGGCGGATTATCTGCCCATGCTGGCCCAACTGGATCACCAGCGCCCCACCGCGGTCTACGGCAGCCGCATCCGGGGACAGTTGAGGGAGCATGGCTGGCGCTGGCCGTGCCCGGGGCGGCATCCCGCCCAGGGGCTCGGCCCCTGGGGCATGAACCTGACCCTCTCCCTGCTCTGTCTGCTGCTGTACGGGCGCTGGCTGACCGATCTGCTCACCGCCTACAAGATCTATCCCACGGCCCTGATCCGCGGTTTCGAGGTCCTGACCCATGGCTTCGAAACCGACCATGAACTGACCGCCAAGCTGATCCGCGCCGGCGCCGTCATCCGGGAGGTGCCCATTGCCTACCGACCCCGCAGCCTGGCAGAGGGCAAGAAAATCCGCCCCCGGGATGGTCTGATCGCCCTGTGGACCCTGGTGAGGTTCCGCATCGGATCCCTGTAATTTCGATGACAATCCCCATGCCGCTGCCCGTCGCCGATCGCCAACCGCTCTTTCCCTCTGCCGGGGCCAGAATCCTGTTCTGGTCCCTCTGCGCTCTGGCGTTGATCGGCCATCGGTTCTTCCTGACCGATGATCTTCTGCTGGACAATGACTTCGGGCTCTACCTGAAGGCCGCCCGCAACCTGGTGCAGGGATTGCCCTTCGACCATGGCAACAACCAGAAAATTTCTCCCCCCCTGGTCTATCCCAGCCTGCTGGCGCTGGCGTTGGCCTGGTCGGACGGCGGCCTCCTGGCGCTGAAAACCGTCAATGCCGTGGCGCTGATCCTGAGCGGCCTGCTGGCGTTCCGGCTGTTTCGCACCCGCCATCCCTTCACGATCGCCCTGACGGCCCTGCTGTTCTTCTTCTGCTCCCGCCACCTGATCCTGTTCTGCAACCTGCTGTTGACCGAACTGGTCTTCATCGTCCTGCTATTGACCTTCTTCCTGCTGTTCGCCAACACCGATGACCGCCTGCGCTTCGATCGGGCAGCGGCGCTGTTGCTTCTCAGCGGGTTGCTGTTTCTCACCCGGACCGCCGCCTTTTCGGTCCTGGTGGCGGTGGCGGGTCTGGGCATGCTGGAAACCGTCCTGGCCCTGGGGCGGCGACAGCCGGTGCGGCTGGCCAAATACCTGGTCGTGGGCGCCGGCTTCGCGGCCGGCATCGCCATCCAGATGGCCATTTCGGACCAGATCCGCATCTATCTGACCCTGCAGACACCCGTCGGGGCGGAAGGATTCGATCCCCTGGCCTTTGCCTGGCGCGTGGCGGAACGGGTCGTTCTGATGGTGCGACAACTGCGTTTTCTGCTGGTTCCCATTGAGGGACAGCCCTTCGCGAGCCTGATCCTGTTCCTGCCCACGCTGGGGCTGATCGGCGCGGGATTGTTCCGTTGCCTCCGGACCGGGAACGACCGCTGGCTGGATTTCTTCTTCCTCTCCTATGGGGGGATGCTTCTCGTCACCTCCTTCGACCTGGAGAATCGCCTGCTGCTGCCCCTGATTCCCAATCTGCTCTGGTATTTCATCGAGGGCGGCCACCAGGTGGCCGTCTGGGCCGGCCGGAGCGCGCCGCTGCGGCCCGGGCTGACGGCCGGTCTGATGGCGGTGCTGTTGCTGCTGCCCAATATCGTGGCCCTGGCCTCCCATCAGTCGCGGGGAGAGCAAATCGAGCCCGGCGCCAGCCTGAAGTCACCGGACATCGGGGCGTTGCTCCACTGGCTGGAACGGAATACCACCTCCGACAGGGTGATCGGCGTCCACAGCTATTCCCTCACCAACCTGCGGGCCGTGCTGGACCGACCCATCTTTCAGTTGCGCAGCATGGACGATCCCTTCATCAACCAGAAGGCTCCGCCCCGGCTGTTCGATTACGCCATCGTCGCCAACGGCGCCGCGGGAACGGCGCCATCCCTGCCCTTTGCCTATGCCCCCTGCTACCACCGCACGGTGTTCGACAGCGGCGTCAACTCGGTGCTGGCCCTGGAACCATGGTGCAACGACCCGGCCATTGCCAGCCAGGTAATGGCCGGAGGAGTACCCGTGCGGCCTTTCTGACCTCCTCCACCCTCCACCCGTCACAGGGTGGGCAGACCGTGGCGCCGCCGCCAGGCGAAGTAGTCCGCCAGCAGTTCCGCCGGAGAATCCTCGGGATGGGCCTTGACCCGCACCCCCGGCAGCGGCACGGCGGGCCGTCCCACGATCAGGGCCATGCCTCTCTCCAGGGGTACGGCCTTCTCCAGGTGGTAGACATGGCCCCGGAAGCGCAGATGGTCCCCCACCGTCACCCCCGGCAGGTCATCGAGCGTGTATTCCGGCGCCCGGGCGAAGAACATCAGGCGATCCAGGGGCCGCTCCAGGGCGCCACCGAACAGCCCGCGGTAGAAATAGATCTTCTGGAGGGCAATCCGGTCGGAAAACAGGTCGGGAACAGCCACATTGGTGCCGACCCAGCCCCCCCCGGGCAACTCCCGGTCCACCGCCTGCCGGGTGATCCGGATCGTGCGGGTGAAGGGCCGTTCCGCTTCGCGCCAGGCCGCTTCCACCTTCCGGAAGGTCTGGACCAGGCCTGTGGTCCGTTCCCAGACCAGGGGCAGGTAGAGCAACCCGGCGGCCAGGCAGGTGATCGCCCAACGACGACGTTGCACCCCGGCCGACAGTTGGCCGCCCCAACGGGCCAGAACTCCCAGAAGAACGGCCCCGCCGGTCATGGACAGCGCAGCGGAAACCCCGGCCCAGAGGGGCCCGCGGGGGGCCAGGAAGGCGTGATGGAAGCGCTGCACCACCACCAGCCACAGGGCAAACAGCAGGTATCCGGCGAAGACCCCGGGGCGTGCCTCCCGCCGCTGCCACAGCAGAACGATCTGATGCAGCAGCAGGGGCAGCAGCCAATCCATGCGGGCGGCGTAGAAGTGGGTCGAGACCAACAGGGCCAGCGCCACCCAGGACAGGGCGAATACCAGCACCGCCCGGGTGAGGGCGCGGTCCAGGGGCGGCAGCCGCTCCCGGTCGCGCCAGTTGAGGACGGCGGCCGTCAGGCCGACGGGCAGCAGGGACGGGTCGAGGTGAGGCACCCACAGGCTGCTCAGGAAGTACCCCATGCGCAGCACATGGCGCTCCACTCCCGGTTCGGAGAGTACGTCCCCATAGAACCGCACCGTGGTCACGAACTCCTGCAAACCTCCCACCCCCATGTTCCACAGGGCCGGGCCGGCCAGCAGCAGCGGGATGACCCCCATCCCGACCAGGAATGGCCCCAGGGAGCGCCAGCGTTCGGTTCGACCCGGGGCCAATGCGGTCTCCAGGGTGAAGACCAGGACAAAACCGGTCATGACGGGAATGCCGAGACTGGGAATCCCGCAGAAGGTCCCCCCGGCCCCCAGACCAGTCGCGAAGGCGCTCCCTCCCCCCCGATGCAGCAGGTGGCGCCGCAGCGCGATCAGGGCCAGCAGACTGGACAGAAACGCCCAGTGGACCACCACGTTGCCGGAGAAGAACACATTGAAGCCCAGGGGTTCCCACACCACCAGCGCCCACAACAGTCCCAGGCCACCCCGACTGCGCATCGAACCGATCAGGAAGGTTCGCAGCAGCCAACCGGTCACGCCGATGACCAGAAGGGTGTCGATCATGATTGAAAAATAAAACGTGTCAATGCCCGGATCCAGGAACACCATCCAGAATCTCAGACTGTAGACCGGAAGCAGATGGTTCCAGAACAACAGATCGAGCCCAACGATGCTCTGGGGCATCACCTCCAGCTGGGGGATCCCCGAGTCCCGCAAGGCCCGGGCGGCCAGCAGAATCTGATAGTTGTCGAACGTCCAGTTGCCGAACAGAAAACACTCCACGGCCGCGAGGACCACGATTCCCACGGCCAGGGCCAGCAACAGGACCGCCAGGAACCCCATGGGGCGGGATGAAAACGGTGCGGAATCGTTCATCGCGTCAGGGTAGGACGGGACGGCAGTCATTTCAAGGTTCCGGAAACGCCGGCGCCGCCCGGCTTGCCGGGAGCCGACGGGTGCGGCATACTGTCCGGACATAGCAGTCGGGTGTCCCCGCCGGTCGCGCCGGTGGGGGAGAATCGGGAAACCGGTGCGAATCCGGTACGTGCCCAACGCCGTGACGGGGGACTGGACAGACTCATGCCACTGGCCTGATTTCGATGGAGGGGGGAGGCTTCCCTCCACCCTCCACCGCTGGAAGTCGCTCTGCGACTTCCACGGCAAGGCCGGGAAGGCGTCTGTCCGGGACGATCCCCAGTCGGAAGACCGGCCCGCTGCCTTGCGCGATCCACCTGGTCAAGTGGCTCCCGTTTTCCAATCCCAAGGGGACAGCGATGGAAAATCACCCAACCGCCCACCAGCGGAAACATCACCTCACCACCGCCGACCGGGTTGGCCTCTACAAGACCATCTTCGGTCGCCGCGACGTGCGCGGACAGTTCAAGCCGGACCCGGTGCCGGACCGGGTTCTCAGCCGCATCCTGTTGGCCGCCCATCATGCCCCGTCGGTGGGATTCATGCAGCCGTGGGATTTCGTGGTGGTCACCGACCCGGCGGTCAAGGGGGCGGTTCATGCCGGTTTTCTGCAGGCCCATGCCGAGGCGGCGGAGATGTTCCAGGGCGACCGGCGCGCGACCTACCGCACCCTCAAGCTGGAGGGCATCCTGGAGGCGCCGGTCAACCTGTGCGTCACCTGCGACCGGGACCGGACCGGGCCGGTGGTCATCGGCCGCACCGCCGAGCCGGACATGGATCTGTACAGCAGCGTCTGCGCCGTGCAGAACCTGTGGCTGGCGGCCCGGGCCGAAGGCCTGGGGGTGGGGTGGGTGAGCATCATCCGGCGGGAGGTGCTGCAGGCGGCCCTGGGTCTGCCGGAACGCATCGTGCCCATCGCCTATCTGTGCCTGGGTCATGTGACCCATTTCCACGAACGGCCAGAACTGGAAACCGCCGGCTGGCTGCCGCGTCTGCCGCTGGACGACCTGATTCACGCCAACCGTTGGGGCGACAAGACCAACCCGGCCTGCGCCCCCCTGAAGACCACCATCCGCCAGGACCTCGCCAGCGCCGAACAGGGGATCTTTCCCGGAACGGCGATGGAATAGGGGAGTAAGGAAGGGAGCCCCCCCCCCGGCA
>PEAP01000157.1 GCA_002753665.1 Magnetococcales bacterium DC0425bin3 | reverse complement strand
CCGGCCACCCCGGAGCCCCCCAACCCGGAGCCGGCCAAGCCAGAGCCCAAAAAACCCGAGCCACCCAAACCGGAGCCCAAGAAACCCGAACCGGTCAAGCCAGAGCCGGTCAAACCAGAACCCATCAAATCCGAACCGATCAAACCGGAGCCCAAGAAACCCGAACTGGTCAAGCCCGAGCCGGTCAAACCAGAACCCATCAAATCCGAACCGATCAAACCGGAGCCCAAGAAACCCGAACCGGTCAAGCCAGAGCCGGTCAAACCAGAACCCGTGAAACCGGAGCCCAAGAAACCCGAACCGGTCAAGCCAGAGCCGGTCAAACCAGAACCCGTGAAGCCGGAACCGGTCAAACCAGAACCCAAGAAGCCCGATCCGAACAAAGCCGAAAAGGAGAAACTGGAATCCGACCGCGCCAAATGGGGTGACATCATCGAAATGCTGGGAGACGACTACGCGGAGGAAACACCCAAGAAGGCCCCGACCGCGCCCCTGCAGGCTCCGGCGGCCCCCGTGCCGGCCCCGGCCGCACCGGTTGCGGCTCCAGCCGCCCCTGCTTCGGCCCTGTCCTCCGCCCCGGTGATCACCAGCCGCCCCCAGGCCAGCCGGTTGCAGGTGGCGATGTATCAGCAGCAAGTGCAGGAACAGGTGCGTTTGAACTGGAACAAGCCCGGCGGACTGCTGAACGAAGACCAGCTGGCGGTCACGGTGACGGTCAAAGTGGCCCCGGACGGACGTCTCTACGAGCCCCGGGTGACCCGCGCCTCCGGCAACCCGGTGTTCGACCGTTCGGTGCTGATCGCCATCAGCAAGACCCTGACGCCCCCGGCGCCCCCCCAGGGATGCCCGGAATGTCAGATGATCGAGTTCAACTTCCTGGCGTTGGAGTGATGACACCACGGGTGACCGGTTGACCGCGGGGCTTGGGGAGGCAACAATGTTGCCGGTCCTGGAGGCTGTCTTGATTTTGATGGATGGGGAGGCCTCCCTTTCCCTCCACCGCATGCAAGTCGCGACGTGACTTGCATCGGCAAGGATTTGGGACAGCTTCTCAACCCCGCGAGGTATTCCCTGCCATGATGCGTTTGTTTTTCAAGGTGGTCCTTTTGCCGGCCATGATGCTGGTCTCGTCCCCGCTCCAGGCTACGCTGAAGATCGATATCCAGAAGGGTGGTCTGAACCCGCTGCCCATCGCGCTGCCGGAGTTCGTCATCCTGGACGCCAACGGCACGCCCATCGCCGGCGGAGACATGGGCCAACGGTTGGCGGGCGTGGTGACCGACGACCTCAAGGCCTCGGGGTTGTTCAGACCGCTGAACCCCAGCGCCTTCATGCAGGATTCCACGTCCCTGTGGAAGACCGGGCCGCGCTTCCGGGAATGGCGTCTGGTGGGGGCGGAAGCCGTGGTGTCCGGTGCGGTGCGGGCCTACGGCGGGCAGATCAGCGTGGATTTCTTTCTCCACGATGTCTTCCAGGGCGCCCTCATCGGTCCGGGCAAGCGTTTCACCGCGCCGCTCAAGGACTGGCGCCATGTGGGTCACCGGGTGGCGGATGAAATCTACATCCGTCTCACCAACGAAAAGGGCTATTTCACCTCCCGCATCGCCTTCGTGGCCCAACAGGGACGCCGCAAGTGGCTGGCCCTGATGGACCAGGACGGCGCCAACCGGCTGGATCTGACCCAGAGCGAAAACGTGCTGGTGCTGACCCCCAAGTTCAGCCCCGGCGGCGATCAGCTGTTCTATCTGTCCTACGAGAAGGGCCCGCCGCGCATCTTCCGGTGGGATCTCTACACCGGACGGCGCTTCATGGAGGGGGATCACCAGGGACTCAACGCCACCCCGGCCTGGTCCCCGGATGGCGGTCGCATGGCCCTGACCCTCACCAAGGACGGCAATGCCGAGGTCTACGTCAAGGATCTCAACAACAACACCCTGACGCGCATGACCCAAAACAACGCCATCGATACCTCCCCCTCCTGGTCCCCGGACGGACAGCAACTGGTCTTCAACTCCGACCGGGCAGGCACCCCGCAGCTCTATATCATGAGCAGCCAGGGCGGGCAGGCGCGGCGCATCACTTACGAGGGACAATACAATGCCGCCCCCGCCTGGTCCCCCCGGGGCGATCTGATCGCCTTTGTGCAGGGCGGACGCGGCAAGTTCCGCATCGCCGTCACCGACCCGGACGGTCGCCGGGTGCGCACCCTCACCGATTCCTGGATGGACGAATCCCCCGCCTGGTCCCCCAACGGACGGGTGATCCTCTTCTCCAGGCAGCGGGGCGACAGGACACAGCTTTACACCATCGATCTCACCGGCCATAATGAGAGGTTGGTACCCATAGGGGACGGCCTGGGTGGCTCGGACCCCTCGTGGTCGCCTCTGATTCGCTAACTTTGATGGATGGGGGAGGCCTCCCTCCACCCTCCACCGATGAAAGCCGCTTCCCGGCTTCCACGGTCACTGTCCCACGGGATCCACTCGAAGAGTCTCGAACATGAAACGCACCGGATTACTGATCGTCTCCCTGGTCTCCCTGGGCCTGCTCGCAGGCTGCGGAAGCACTCCCAAAGGTGGCCCGGACGGGGCCACGGGCACCGAGTCCACCACCACCGGTGTCTTCACCGGTGATGGCTCGGGCGGCGTCGGTGCCGGCGGCGCCCTGGGTGGACCGGCCCTGGGCGGCCCCCCCCGGGTGGGCTCCGGCTCCCTGGACCAGGTCCCGATGTCCCACCGGATCTCCAACATGGATGCCGCTGGCGGAGCCGCCGGCGGTGAACCGGAACATATCGTCCATTTCGACTTCAACTCCTCCCTGATCAACGACGAGGCCAGCCGGCTCCTGATTCAGAACGCCCGCTGGATCCTCGCGCACAATCCCCGGGAAGTGATCGTCGAAGGGCATTGCGACGAACGCGGCACCCGGGACTACAACCTGGCCCTGGGCCAGAAGCGGGCCGACGAAGTCAAGAAATTCCTGGTGAGCCAGGGTCTGGACTGGTACCGCGTCAAGGTCATCACCTACGGCAAGGAACGGCCCCTGGTATTCGGCCACGATGAGTTCGCCTGGGCCAAGAACCGCCGGGCCGAACTGCGCATCGCGCAATAGTCGGCCTTGATTCCCCGGCCGGAGACACCCGTCATGGTGTCTCCGGACAGGACCGAAGGCTTGGCGACGTTATGACGCTGGAAGTTGCCAGGCGACTTCCAGCGGTGGAGGGTGGAGGAAGGTTTCCTCCATCCATGCACGTCAGGGGGCAGGACCATGTCCGGTCCCCACCGAACAACAAGGACAGTTCGACCATGGAAACCCGGCGGATTTGCAGGATACGTCCAGCGAGCGGCAGGCTGGTCATCCTCGGCCTCTCCCTGGGACTCTTGCAGGGCTGCGGCATCGGCGCGCCCCCCCCCGGGGCCGGCGCGGAGGACCCCGCCAGGGAACTGTCCAACGAAGAAAAGCAGCTCATCAAGCTCAACAAGACCATCGAAGAGCTGGCCGCCGAAAACCGCAGCGCCCGCCTGGGCCAGGCCGATGTCACCAAGCGCCTCTCCCTGATGGAACAGGAAGTTCAGGGCCTGCGCAACGAGTTGGACCAGACCCGACACCGGAACCTGCAGCTGACGCAACAGATCGAATCCCTGCAAAACCGCCCCGATCCCGGCTTGGCGGCCACAGCCGCCATCACCCTGCCCGGGACGGCGGACAGCCCGGGCGCCCCGGTGATGACGGCCCAGATCAGCCCCGCCATGCAACCGGCTCCGGCCCTGGCGGCCCAGCCGCCGGCCAATGCCGCTCCACCGCCTGCGGGCGGTGCGGTCGTGGTTCCAGCGGCCTCTCCCCAGCCCCCCGCAGCCGTCAGCCGACCGATGGACCCCGAACAGGCCTACGAGCAGGCCTACGGCATTCTCAAAACCGGCCATTATTCGCGTGCCCTGGAGTCGTTGCAGAATTTCATCACCTGGTTTCCCGAACACAGCCTGTCCGCCAACGCCCAATACTGGGTGGGGGAATGCCATTACGTCCAGAAGAACTATGCCGAAGCCCTCAAGTCCTTCAACCAGGTACTGATTCGCTGGCCCAACAGCCCCAAGGTCCCCGACAGCCTGCTCAAGATCGGCTTCAGCCTCATGTCCCTCCAGGAACTGGACAAGGCTGTCGCCATCCTGTCCCGGGTGACCAAGGAATTCCCCCAGACCAAATACGATGCCATGGCCCGGCAGCAGATCCAGGAGATCAATGCCAAACGCGGCCAGGTGCAGCCACCCCAGAGTCAACTGCCCCAGGCTCAGCCGTCCCAGGGTCAGCCACGTTGAGCAAGGCGGTGGTGCTGCTGTCCGGCGGCCTGGACTCCGCCACCTGCCTGTATCGGGCGCGGGCCGACGGCCACGAGGTTCATGCCCTCAGCCTGCGATATGGCCAGCGTCACGGGGCGGAAATGGCCGCCGCCCGCACCCTGGCCGCCGCCCTGCCGGTCGCCCGACATCTGGAACTGACCCTGGACCTGGGATCCATGGGCGGATCGGCCCTCACCGACCCGACCATTGCGGTCCCCAAGGGGGGGCTCACCGAAACCATTCCGGTCACCTATGTCCCGGCCCGCAACACCATCCTGCTGGCCCTGGCGCTGGGCTGGGCGGAAAGTCTGGGAGCCCATGATCTCTACATCGGGGTGAACGCCCTGGACTATTCCGGTTATCCCGATTGCCGACCCGCCTTCATCGCCGCCTTCGAGCAACTGGCCAACCTGGCCACCCGGGACGGCGTGTCCGGCCGGCCCTTCCGCATTCATGCCCCCTTGTTGCACTTGAGCAAGCGGGCCATCATCCAGGAAGGGTTGCGGCTGGGCGTCGATTACGGCCTGACCCGCTCCTGTTACGACCCGGATCCGGCCGGACGCGGCTGCCGTCTCTGCGATGCCTGCCGCCTGCGCCTGACGGCCTTCGCCCAACTGGGCCTGGACGATCCGGCCCCCTATGTGCCCGATCCTGGCCGGTGAAGGTCTCCGCCGACCCCCTCCTGCACCGCTTTTGCCGGGAGATGGAGGCCCTGTATCCCCCCGGAACCCCCCTGGTGGCGGCGGTCTCCGGGGGCGCCGACTCCATGGCCCTGCTGCACCTGCTGGTTCAGGGAGGTTGGGCCAGGGAACAGGCCTTGCGGGTGGCCCATTTCGACCACCGATTGCGCCCCGACTCCCGGGACGATGCCCTCTTCACGGCCCACTGGGCCGCGGCGCTGGGGGTGCCCGGCCGGGAGGGGCGTTGGCAGTCGGCGGCCCCGGGGGCCAACCTCCAGGAGCGGGCCCGGCAGGCCCGCTACGCCTTCCTGTTGGACTGCGCCCGGGATATGGGAGCGGTAGCGGTCCTCACCGCCCATCACCGGGACGACCTGGCCGAAACGTTCCTGGAACGCTTGTTGCGTGGCAGCGGCCTGCGGGGCCTGGCGGTCCTGCCCCGACGGCGCGGACTGGGACCGGGGGTGGCGCTGGCCCGACCACTGCTGGCCTTTTCCCGCCAGGAGTTGCGGGACTGGCTGACCCGGGAGCAGCGGCCCTGGCGGGAGGATACCTCCAACACCGATGACCGGTTCCGGCGGATCCGCCTGCGCCGGCAGGTGCTGCCGGCGCTGAACCGTGTCGCGGACGGAACGGGACGGGTCGAGGCCGCCCTGGCCGCAACCGCCGCCCGGCTGGGCGAAGCCGACGCGGCCCTGGACTGGATGGTGGAACGCCTCTGGCCGCAACTGGAGCCCCGCACCCCGATTGCGGGCGAGATGACCCTGGCCTGCGCCCCTCTGGCGGCATTGCCTCCAGAGCTGATCCGCCGCTGTCTGGTCCGCTGCCATGCCCAGCTGACCGACGGCTGTCATCCCCCTGGTGCGCGGGCCACCGCCGGATTCGTTTACCGCCTGGGCCTGCCCCGGCGTCACTGGACCATGCGCATGCGGGATCTGGAGGTGGCTAGGCAGATGGACCGGATCCGCTTTCTGGACCGGCGCAGGCCTGTCGGACCGCCCACGATGCCGGCAACGGATTGAATGCGTGCCGCAGCAGGGGAACCATTGAACTTTGCGGATGTCCAACCTATCTTTCCCATTCCAACCTTGCATGGATGGGGGAAGCCTCCCTCCACCCTCGTACCATGACATGAAAGTCCTGACTGGAGGCCCTTGTTGAACAATTTTTACAAGAATC
>PEAP01000156.1 GCA_002753665.1 Magnetococcales bacterium DC0425bin3 | reverse complement strand
CCTGGATCTGCCACTGGAGCCCTCCGTCACAAGGTCGCCGCCGCCATGGGCCGGCGGGTGCAGGCCAAGCAGATCGCCATCACCCTTGGGGCCAAAGGGGCTCTGATGCTGGACCTGGAGCGCGACCAGTCCCACCAGGTCCCGGCCCTGGCCACCCGGGTGGTGGACAACATCGGCGCCGGGGATGCCTTTCTCTCTCTGGCCGGCCTGGCCCTGGGCGGCGGCCTGGAGCCGGCTCTGGCCCTGTTCCTGGGCAGCGCCGCCGCTGCCCTGGATGTGCAGATCGTCTGCAACCGGGAGAGCATCACTCCGGTGGCGCTGTTCAAATACATCACCACCCTGCTGAAATAAGGCGCCCCATGCGGATCGGCATCGATTTCGACAACACCATCGCCAGCTACGAACGGGTCTTCACCACCGCCGCCTGGGAGCGGGGCTGGGTGCCGGTGGGCGATGTACCCATCGCCAAGGAGACCCTGCGCGATACCATCCGCGCCCTGCCTGATGGCGAGATCAAATGGCAGGAACTCCAGGCCGAGGTATACGGCCACCGCATGGAGCAGGCCAAGCTGTTTCCCGGCGTGGCCGCGTTCCTGAAGACCTGCCAGAAGCAGTTCGTCCAGGTGTTCATCGTCAGCCACAAGACCCTCTACGCCCCCCGGGATCCCCAGCGGGTCAACCTGCGCCAGGCCGCCAAGTGGTGGCTCCAGGCCCAGGGCAGTTTCGGCTTCGGCGGACCGGAACTGCCGGCGGATCACGTCTATTTCGAATCCACCCGGGAAGAAAAACTGGCCCGCATCCAAACGCTGGAATGCACCCATTTCATCGACGATCTGGAGGAACTGCTGCTGGATCCGGCCTTTCCCCGCGGCGTGGACCGCCTGCTGTTCCGCCCCGAGGGTCCCCCCCTGGCGGCGGACAGCCCCCTGCGTCTGGCCCGGAGCTGGGATGAGCTGCGCCTGGACCTGCTCGGCACCTGAGGCGGCAGCCTATGCCGCGGATCTGCTGGGGCAGCCGGTGGTGGAGGTCCTGCCGGTGCGCCGGGGCGGCAACAACGCCCTGTTCAGGATCACCACGGCCGGCCGGGACTGTTTCGCCCTGAAGGTCTACCCCCGCCAGTCCCGGGACAACCGGGACCGGCTGGGCCGGGAATACGCTTTTCTGCAATTCCTCCAGAGCCGGGGCGTCACCGCCGTCCCCCGCCCCCGCGGCGCGGACCGCCAGCGGGACTGCGCCCTCTACGACTGGATCGACGGCCAACCGGTCACCCATCCGGGTCCCGAGGAACTCGAAGCCCTGGTCGCTTTCCTGGAACAGCTGCATCCCCTGGCCCGTCATCCGGAGGCCGCCGCCCTGGCGGAGGCTTCGGACTGCTGCCTGTCGCCGGCCACCGCCGGGGCCCAGTTGCAGCGCCGACTGGCCCGGTTGGCGGAGATCGCGCCCCGGGAACCGGCCCTGGAGCGCTTCCTGGAGCGGGAGTTTCGCCCCCTGGCCCTGGCCGTGCTGGAGCATCTGGCCGCTCAGCCGGGGTTCGCCGCCCTCCTTGCCCCCGAACGGCGCACCCTCAGCCCGTCGGACTTCGGCTTCCACAACGCCCTGCGCCGGCCGTCGGGGGAGCTGGTCTTCCTGGATTTCGAGTATGCCGGCTGGGACGATCCGGTCAAGCTGGTGGCCGATGTCTGCTGGCATCCGGGCATGGACCTCGCCCCGGAGCTGGTGCAACGCTTCCGCTCCCGGACCCTGGCCCTCTACCGGGCGGGGGATGACGACTTCCCGCAACGGCTGGCATCCCTGCTGCCGCTGTTCGGCCTGATCTGGTGCCTCATCCTGCTCAACGAATTTCTGCCCGAACGTTGGCAGCGCCGCACCCTGGGCCATGCGGACGGGACGGAGCGGGCGGCGGTGCTGAACCGGCAGCTCGGCCGGGCGCAGGCCCGGATCGAACGCCTGCGGGAATCCTGGGCAGTCGGCTGAGAACATGCTAACGTGACCCGGTCGCCTTACCTGGACTTGTCAGCTTGATCAATCCCTTGCGACGGTACTGGACATGAGCCACACCGAGCTGCCGATTCTCGATTTCGTGCTGCGCAACTACAAGAATTTCAACGCCCGGGCCACCCGGGACGCGCTGCTGGCCTATTGGCGGCATATCGAGGCTGGGGGCCGGATGTTCTGGGCCATGGGCGGGGCTATGTCCTCGGCCCAGCTCGGCATTTCCCTGGCGCCGGCGATCCGGGCCGGGCTGGTCCATGGGCTGTCGGTCACCGGCGCCAACCTGGAGGAGTCGCTGTTCCGGCTGGTGGCCCATGACCATTACCGGGATTTTCCCGATTACCGCTACTTCCGCAAGGAGGACGACACCCGCATCCTGGAAGCCCAGATGCGCCGGGTGACCGATACCAGCATCCCGGAGGACGAAGCCTTCCGTGCGGTGGAAAAGATCATCGTGCCCATGTGGCAGGACGCCACCCGCACCGGGCGGCGCCGCTTTTGGCATGAATACTTCTATGACCTGATCCAGGCGGTGGAGCCGCAGCGGCATTCCGGTCCCCCGGACCAGAGCTGGCTGTTGGCCGCGGCCCGCGCCCGTCTGCCCCTGGTAACTCCGGGGTACGAGGATTCCACCTTCGGCAATATCTTCGCCTCCTACGTCAAATCAGGTGAATGCGACGCCGGCATCGTCAAGTCGGGCATCGAATACATGGCGTGGTTCTACGACCGGTATCGCGAACTGTCCGAGGGTCCGGGGGTGGGTTTCTTCCAGATCGGCGGCGGCATCGCCGGTGATTTCCCGATCTGTGTGGTGCCGTCCATCAAATACGACCTCCAGCAGCCCGTCAAGCCCTGGGCGTATTTCTGCCAGATCTCCGATTCCACCACCTCCTACGGTTCCTATTCCGGCGCCACCCCCAACGAAAAGATCACCTGGGACAAGCTGACTGCCGCCACGCCCATGTTCGTCATCGAATCCGACGCCACCATCGTGGCGCCGCTGATGCTCGACGCCCTGCTGGAGTGCCAGCGGCATCCGGCTGCCGCCAATGCCCTGATCGCGGCCGTGCGCTGACCTTCGGTCCCCAAAATCCAGGCTGGAACAAAGCCGGTGAATCTGCTAGCCTGCTCAGGTAAGTCATTCCCTGGTATTCATGGCGGGAGTTGCATCCGATGAGCAAGGCCGGTCCCGACCACCCTGAACCCGCACCCGGCACACCCCCCGATCAACTCGGGACGACACCCATCCACAGCCGGCGCCGGATCCTCAAGGGCGCTGCCTGGGTCGCTCCCACGGTGGTGACCCTGTGGAGCGGCCGGGCCTCGGCGGTGGGATCCACCTACTGCATCGTTACACCCGGTAACGGGGGCCTCAACAACGCCGACGTGCCCGCCTCCCGCTGTTCCGCCACCGATGGCAAGTGGCACCGGCGGCTGGAAAGCGTCGCCTTCGGCAATACCACCACCGCTGGGACCGCCTCGGATGATCTCTACTGCCTGACCTATGTCACCAGCTCCGGCGAGGAAGCCACTTCCGGCGACTACGGCTCCTCCACCGGCGGCGGCGACGGACCGCCCGACGCCACCCATTATGCCCTGAGCGACTCCTGCTGGATTTCCTTTTTCTGACTGCGGATTCCCGCCATGCGCTGGCGCGCCTACCTGGGAGGTGAGCCCCTGTTCGCCCAGTGGGGGGACGATGTGGCCCTGTTCCATCCCCCGTCCGGCCGCACGCATTTTCTCAACGACAGCGGGTTCCAGATCCTGCAACTTCTGGCCGCCACCCCCCTCGACCTGGACGGACTGCAGGAGACCCTCGCCGTGACCGACCCGGAGGGCCGGGCCGCCCTGCAGCGGATTCTCTGGCAGTTCGACCAGTTGGGCCTGATCGTTCCGACCGGGCCATGAGTCGCTTCGATGCTCCGGGTCATGCCGGCAGGCCGCTGCGCATTGTCCTGGTCGCGCCGTCCGTTTCCGAAAAAAAATCGGCCGGCAGTTCGAATTTCCTGGCAATGGACTCCGTCAGGGTCTGCAGGGCGGCCGGGGCGTCGAAGGCCGCCGGGGCATCAGCCAGTTGCCGGCGGAACTGCTCGGCCAGGCCCACGCCGAATCTGGCGGCCTTTCTGAACCAGAAGCGGGTGGCGTCCGGATCCGGGGTTGCACCCGCAACGCCGGCATCCAGCAGGCCCAGCAGCAGCATGGCGTCGGAATCCATGAGGTCAGCGGCCCGCTGCAAGTGCTGTCGGGTCTGAAGGAAGTTTTGGGGATCCAGAGGCGTGGTCCGGGAGCCGGTGAAGGCGGATAGGCCCAGGATGAGCAGGGCACCCGGGTTGCCACGGTCTGCGGCCTGCTGGAACCAGCGCAGGGCCTCGGCACGGGAGGCATTGAAGCCGTCGGCACCGCGGGCATGGAGAATGCCGGTATGGAGTTGGCAATCGCCCAGGGGAGCCTTGGCACCTCGGGTCAGCAGATCTTTGGCCTTGACGGAATCCTGGATGACACCCAGGCCGAGGCCGTATCGGAATCCCAGAAAACACCAGGCTGCCTCTTCTTCGAGTTTTTCGGCCTGTTCCAGCCAAGCCGTTGCAGCCGGATGATCCACCGGCCCCCCCTCGCCCCGATCCAGCATGAAGGCCAGATGGACCATGGCGATCATGTTGCCGGCAGCCGCGGACTTTTCCAGCCAGTATCGGGCGGTCTGTTTGTGGGCAGGGCGGATCGTGCCCTGCTCGTCATGCAATATGCCGAGCCAACCGATGGCCGCCCCGGAGCCATCGCGAGCCTGTCTGGCCAGGCAGTGGTAGGCTGGGCGCTCCAGGAAGTCACCCGGTTGATTGGCGAACCGGTACAGGCACCAGAAGGTCGGGTCCGCATCGGGAGAAGCGGCATAGGCCTTCCGCAGCCATAACTCGGCCTCCGTGGGGCCTGGAAGAAGGATTCCCCGGCCCTGGAGAAAGCCCAACCAATGGCCGAGCTGTAGCTGGGATCCAGGGTCGCCCAGGACGGCCCCCTTGCGCAGCCAAAATTCAGCCTGGGTCGCATCAGCGGCAAACCCATCGGTGCCGAAGGACCAAGAATCGGCCAACAGCCGGATCGCTTCGGTATCGCCACCCTGGGCGGCTTGTTCCAGCAGGGATTTTCCTTTCTGGAAATCCTTGGGATAGCCCTCGGTTCCGCTGAGATAATGCATTCCCTGGAAGCTGGCGGCCTGGGCAGAACCGGCGATGACCGCTGTGTCAAACCATTGTTTGGATTGTTCTGGGTCGGGTGACAGCGGCTGGTCCAGCAGATGTCCCAGATGGATCAATCCCAGGACCTCCATGGCGTTGACCGACCCCAGGCGCGCCGCCCTGGTCAGCCAGCGTATCCCCTTGAGCTGATCCCGGGAATAACCTGGTTCGCCACGCAGAAAGGCCAGCCCCAGCGCGAGTGCCGCCCGGTTGGCCCCCCCGGACACGGCCTGGTTGAGCCAATACCGTGATTTTTGGGCAGCCAATGGCTTCGCAGCAAAACTCCCGAAGCCGTCCTTATGGAGCAGTCCCAATTCCAGCGCGGCCTGGACATGTCCATCCCTGGCCGCTTCTTCGAGTAGTGACAGACACCGTTGCGGATCCGGTGCCAATCGACCCGTCTGGCAATGGTCCAGGCCAAACAGATACATGGCTCGAATGCCCTTGGTTCGGATTGCCTGTTCTTCGATAGCAAGCGCACGTTGTTCGTCAACCGGAGTGTTCTTGCCCTGGTGCAGCCATTGGGCCAGGTGCTGCATGGCGAGCAGGTTGCCGGTTGCCGCCGCCCGTTCCATCCAGGCAAGAGCCTCGGCGGATTTCTCGGAATCGTTCCATCGTGCGGCGGCATCGGAGCAGGAGAGACCCAGGGCAAACAGGGCCATGACCTGTCCCTGCCGGGCCGCTTTGCGGAGCCAGGACCAGGCGTTCTCGAAGTCTGGTCCATCCTTGGCGGCCAAATACTCGACACCCAACTGGGCCATGCCATCGGGGTCCCCGGTTTGGGCCCATTGTTCGAGTTCCTCGAAGGTCTTGGGCTTGTTGTCCAATGACCATCCGGGGTCGGCCGACAGAGGCGACGCACCGAGCAGGCACAAGAATAGACATAGCCATCCCGACTGATGGAGTACCTTGAACATTTCAGAACCCTTTATCAGAGCGTTGGAAAAGCCATACATGGTTTTTTTCAACGTCGTGAACCAACGGATTGG
>PEAP01000155.1 GCA_002753665.1 Magnetococcales bacterium DC0425bin3 | reverse complement strand
GCGGACCTTGGCCAGCATCAGCTCCAGGCGCTCTGTCAGGCTTTCGACGCCCTGCAGCACCTCCGGCTGGTCCGGTTCTTCGTCCAGGATCTGCCGCCAGGCGTCCACCGCGGCATGGCCGGCATCCAGTCCTTTCTCCAGGGACAGGACTGCCTCGTCCGCAACCAGCAACAGGCTTTCGGTGCCCTCCACCGCCGCGGGAGGGGATTCCAGACCCGCCCCGCCGGTCAGGAAAAACCAGGTCAGGCCGCCGCCCACGGCCAGCAGCCCCCCGAGCAGCAGCCAACGGCGGCCCCCGCGTCGGGCGGAAGCCGACTTCCCCCCGGCACGGTCCGGTCCGGACGGCCGTTCGTTCTGGATCCCCTGGACGCCGCCGCGCCAACCCGATGAGATCACCGGCGGGCCGGATGGGATCACCGGCGGGCCGGACGGGGTCACCGGCGCAGTGGATGGAGCTTTCGCCGGTGCCTCGGAGGGAACCGCTTCCGGCGGGCCGGCAGCGTCACTCCAAGGCTTGGGGGCGGCCAACGGATTGGCCATGGATTCCTCGTCCGGCTCCGGCGCGGCGGGGGACGCCGGAGCCGGAGGGAGTGCCGGGGCAGCGGCCACAGCCGGACGGGCGGGGGCCTGATCCTCGATGGAGCCCATGGCATTGACGAAGGCCAGCACCGAGGCCAACCGCATCCGGGGGTCCCAGTTCAGCGCCCGGGCGAGGACCCTGTTCTGGGACTCCGACAGCTCCGGCAGGGGCTCGGGCTCCGGGGCCGCGCCGGTCCACCAGGTGCTGGAGAGGGTTTCCCAGTCCTGGAGTTGGAAGGGCAGCCGACCGGCGACCAGTTCGTAGAACAGCACCGCCAGGGCGAACACATCTCCCCCGGACTCGGCCCCGCCGGGCAGAAACCGCACCCCGCCATGGCTGACCAGCAGGGCCACCTGTCGGGGTTGACCGATCTGGGTATGCTTGAGCAGAAACTGTTCCGGGCAGGAATAGGGGCTTTCCTGGGACGCCAGGATCTCGCCCTCGGCCACGCCGTGGCGCCAGGCCAGGGCGCACAGTTCGGGAATCAGGCCATGGTCCAGCAGGCGGATCTCGCCCTCGGGGGTGCGCAGCACGTTGCCCGGCGACAGGTTGCGGTGGGTAAAACCGGCCAGGTGGGCGTGGTTCAGGGGTTCGGCGATCTGCCGCAGGATCTTCAGGGCCGGTCCCGCCGGGACCTTGCCCTCGGGCAGGGCCTTGCGGAACTCCACCAGGGTCTGCCCCTCCTCCCAGGAGCGGATCAGATAGCGGCAGCCGCTGGCCCCATCGGCCACATGCCCCAAATACCGGGCCATGCGCGAATGCTCCAGGCCGGAAAAACGCTCCCACAGAACCTGAAACTGCTCGAACGTCGGGGTATCTTCCGCAAAGAACAGCCCCGGCAGGGCTTTCAGGACCACCCGCTCCGCGGCCTCCCGCGCCTGGGCCAGATAGACCGGACCCAGGGGACCCTGTCCGACCGTGCGTTCGATCGTAAAGGCCCCCCCCGCGATTTGGCTTCCTGGTGTCATTGAAATTCAGACGGCTGGCAATGCGTTGGCAAGGATGACGAAAGAAGGCAGGGCGGCTTCCCCGGGGCGCCGCTCATTCTCTATCATAAATAATGGCAAGGCTTCAAATGGATACTTGGGAGCGTCCCGCCGCCTTGGCCCGGTACAGGGCGGCATCGACCCGCTCGATCAGCGCGTCCAGGCTTTCATCCCGGACCCAGCAGGCCAGGCCGATGCTCACTCCCAGCTGCTGGGCCCCCGGGGCCTGGATGTCCAGCGCCCCCACCGCCTGGCACAGCCGGTCCAGCAGATGGCGGGCGGCTTCCAGTTCGGTGTTGGGCAGGATCAACGAAAACTCGTCGCCGCCGATGCGGGCCAGGATGTCCGAGTCCCGCACCATGCCGGACAGCACCCGGGAGACCCGCTTGAGGACCGCATCCCCCGCCCCGTGGCCCAACTGGTCGTTGACCGCCTTGAAATGGTCCAGGTCCAGGCTGGCCAGGGACAGGGGCAGGTCGTAACGCTGGGCCTTGGCCAATTCCTGAACCAGCTGTTCCCGGAACACCCGACGGTTGACCAGGCCGGTGAGGGCGTCGCGGCGCGCCTGGTCGTAGAGGTCCTCGTAGGTCAGGGCCCGTTCCAGGGGACCGGTCATCTCCTCCATCACCTCTTCCAGGAAGATGATCATGCCCTCTTCCATCTCCCGGGTCTCGCCATGGAGCAGCAGGAACCCCTCCAGCGCGCCGCCGGGATTGAGATTGAGGAAGAAGTAGCGCATGCCCAGCTCCGGCAGCGCGCCCTGGCCCTGATCCCCGGGCGGGTCGGCCATGATCCGGCCCACGGCCTCGATGAGTTCGTGACGATGGGGACCGTGGGTGGAGCAGACGGTATGGGAGCGGCCGCTGGGGGCGTGGTGATAGCTGACCAGCTCGTGATGGAAGAACGGAAACAACCAGATGGAAAAGGCATCCACCATGGAAGCCAGATCCAGTTTTTCGGACAGACGCTTGTGGAGATCGTAGATGCGCGCCAACTCTTCCGTCTTGCGGCGATAACGGTCCAGTTCCTCCACCAGGTTGGACGGCCGGCTGCACAACAGCACCTGGGTCTGGCTGGTGGCGGGACGGTTTTTCAGGTTGACGATGATCCCCATGGCCTTGGCTCCGATTGGGTTGGGCGGAGGGAATCCCGCCCCGGCAGTTTTCAGAATGCCAACTTCATGCCAAGGCATAAAAAAACCGCGCCGCTCGGTCCTTCCGGGCGACGGGCCCTGGTGCGACCGCCGCCGGACGGGGCAAAAGTTGCCCCGCCGGGCACCTCCTGCCCCGGGAGGGAACAGAAGGTGCTGGCGGACAGCTTCAGCCAAGCAGGGACTGCAACAACTGGCTGGTCAGGTTGCTGGATTGATTCTTGACGGCCAAACCGGCCTGGAGGCGGATCAAGGCGCTGGTGGACTCGGCGCTGATCTGGCCATAATCGGTGTCGATCATGCCGGACTGCGCGCCCTGGGCGGCCACCGCGCCGCTGGTGATCCGGCTCAGGGAACTGGTCAGACCGGACCCGGCGGCGCCGAATTCGGACCGGGACCGGGATACCTCGGCCAGGTTGGCGTCGATGGCGGAAAGGGCGCTCTGGGCGCCGGCCTGGGTGGAGAGATCCACCGCGGTGAGGGAGGCGGTGAGGTCCGCCAGGTCGATGGTGGTGCGGTTTCCGGCCTGGGTGCCGGTTTGCAGATCCACGCTGCCGCCGCCGCTCAACAATTGCCGGTCGTTGAAGCGGGTGTTGGTGAGGGTGTCGTCGATCTGGCTTTGGATCTGGCTGGCCTCGGTCTGGAGGACGGAGCGTTGATCGTCGGTGAGGGTGTCGCTGGCGCTCTGCACCGACAGCTCCCGCAGCCGCTGCAGACCGGTTTCCACCTCCGACAGGCCGGCATCGGCCACCTGGGTCAGGGAGATGCCGTCGTTGACGTTGCGCACCACTTGGTTCAGGCCGCGGACCTCGCTGGTGAAGCGGGTGGCGATGTTCAGCAGGGCGGCATTGTCCGCCGCGCTGCTGACGCGCATCCCGCTGGCCAGCTGTTGAAAGGTTTTGCCCAGGACATAGTGATTGCGTCCGAGTTGGTTGATCAATCCCTGACTGGTGCTGTCCTGAATGCTGAGCGCCATGTCCGGTACTCCCGCAAGGGTTCATGAAGTCATAACGGTCCCATCATACCCTACCCCCCAACCCGGAGCGACCAAAAATCTGTTGTGCCGGGTTCCGGTCTGGTATGATCAGGGCGTTTTCAGGCACGATGTCCGGAATCGATGGGATCCAGATCCGGGAGAGGGGGCCATGGACGAACGGGCAGGATTGAATTTCGGCGGGGAAGTCTTCCGCAACCTGCGGCTGTTTCAGGGCGTCAGCCCGGATGGAATCGAACATCTGCTCCAGGATTGCCCCTGGCGCGGTCTGGCGGAGGAGGAAGTCCTGCTGGCCCCCGGGCAGACCAACCAGAACGTGTTCGTGCTGCTGGACGGCGCCCTGCGGATCCACCTGGATTCCCGGGATTCCCCGCCCCTGACCCGGATCCAACCCGGGGAATGCGTGGGGGAAATGTCCATCATCGACAACGAAATCGCCTCCGCCTATGTGATCGCCGACCAGCCCTCCCGCCTGATGGTCATCAGCCAGGAAATCCTCTGGCAGATGATCAACGTCTCCCACCAGGTGGCCCGCAACCTGCTGCACATCCTGTCCCGGCGCATGCGCTTCAACAACGATGTCATCGTGGAGAGTTGCAAGCGCCAGGGCATCCTGGAGCATTACGCCCGGGTGGATCCCCTCACCGGTCTCTACAATCGGCGCTGGCTGGACGAATCCCTGCCCCGGCAGATCCAACGCTGCCGCCACAACGGTCAGCCCCTGACCCTGATCTTCATCGACGCCGATCACTTCAAGATCTTCAACGACCGGCATGGTCATCTGGCCGGGGATTTCGCCCTGATCACCCTGGCCCAGACCCTGACCGAGACCCTGCGTCCCGGGGATTTCGCCGCCCGGTTCGGCGGCGAGGAATTCTGCGTGGTGCTGCCCGACACCACCCTGGACGAGGGCCGCGCCATCGCCGAGCGGGTGCGGCAAGTGATCGCGGCCACCGATATTCTCACCGGGGAAGGCCAGTTTCTCCCGCCCCTGACCATCTCCGCCGGCCTGGCCGAAACCCGGGGCGAAGGCACGGCCACCACCCTGATCGCCGTGGCCGACGCCGCCCTGTTCCAGGCCAAGGATCAGGGCCGCAACTGCGTCCGGGCGGAATTACCATGAAAGTCGCACAGCGATTTTCATGGTACGAGGGTGGAGGGAGGCCTCCCCCATCCATCGAACTTGCCTGTCCATCCGGCCCCGAGGGGGCCTCGGTATCCACCGATTCCAGCAGGTGATCGACATGACACATCCGACTCCGCGGCGCCTGTCCGCCCCCGTCCTCTCCGGGATGGCCCTGTTCCTGCTGCTCAACACCGTCGGGACCCCGCCGGCCCGGGCCGACATCTTCGAATGCGTCAACCAGGCCACCGGTGAGCGCGTGTGGCGCAACGCGCCCTGCGGCGCCAACGAGCGACCCAACTCTTACACGGCCACCGAAACCGCCCGACCCGCCGCCGTGCCGGCCGAGGCCGAAGGCATCCCCCCCGAGGCGGAGGGCCTGCCCCCGGGAGATCCCCTCCCGGAGGTCGGGGCCGCCCCCGCCGCCGAGGGACCGGCCGCCGCCCCACCGCCCACGCCGGCCGCGGCCGACGCAGCGCACGCCGCCCAACCCATCAGCAAATCCACCAGCCTGGCCGATGTGCAGCAGGTGATCATGGTGGCCGGACGCCGGAACGGATCCCGGGATTCGACCATCAACATGCTGTTCAATTTCCAGGACAAGGCCGGGGCCAAGGTCCTCTGGAACACCAGGAACAACCACAAGCAGAAGGTGAAGGCGGATTGCATCCTCTTCGAGGACCTGGCGGGAGCGGACGCGGCCCAGTACAAGAAAGGCAAACAGATCACCAAGACCACCAACTGGCTGGTGTCCCACGACCAGGACAGCTATTTCTCCCTGCCGACCACCTATCTGGTGCGCGGCAACAAACCGGTCCATGGCCTGGTGGAATGCCAACTCCAACTGCCCGATCTGCGGATCCTGACCACCCGCACCCTGGATCAGAACAAAATCGAACTCAGTCCTCCAGCCAAAAGAAAATGACCTCGCCATCCGTCTCCGCTTCTCCGTCTTCCCTGGATTCGGCGGCCCGGATGCAGCGTCTGCGGGATGCCCTGGCCCGCACTCCCCATGCCCCGGGAGACCACACCGACCTGTGCCGGCATCACAATGCCGGCCTGTCGCCCCGGGATCCCAGTCAGTGTCGCTGTCATGTGGCGGCGGTCACGGCCGCCCTGGCGGCCACGGACGACCAAGCCACCCGGCAGATGCAGGGGCTGATCCAGGCCGCCCGTCGCTCCCGGGAATTGCTGCTGCAGGCAATCCTGGTCCTCCAGAAGACCGGAACCCCACCGGCCGGCCTGGATCAGGCCCTGGACCTGTTGGCCAAGGCGCTGGATCGGTTGGACGGCCGATGATGGTCGAGAGTCGGCCATCCCGGCACGGCCAGGGGAGACCCCAGGGGGAACCGGGGCGGGGAAAACCGGAGTCCGCTCA
>PEAP01000154.1 GCA_002753665.1 Magnetococcales bacterium DC0425bin3 | reverse complement strand
CGAGGGGCTTCAGGAAAAACCCCTCCCGACCCGCTTGCGCCCCCCCGGCCGGGTGCCTAGATGATGCCTGACGGGGAGTGACCGTCCAATCATGAGAAAGATCAACGAATTTTTGAACTGACGACGGAGGATACCATGTCAATCACCTTTTATGATCCCTTCCGCAACGTGCGGGCCCTGCAGAACGAGATCAACCGGCTGTTCGAGCGGGACGTGGATGGGGATTCGAGCATGCTTGCCAGTTGGCCCCTGCGGGTGGACATCCTGGAAACCGAGGAACAGGTGGTGATCAGGGCCGACGTTCCGGGCATGGAGCAGAAAGACATCAAGGTCAACGTGGACAACGGCCGCCTGAGCATCTCCGGCGAACGGAATTTCGCCGACGAGGAGCGCCGTGAGGACTATCACCGGGTGGAACGGGCCTATGGCCGCTTCAGCCGGACCTTCCAGCTCCCCGGCACCACCCATGTGGAGGGCATCCAGGCGAAGTATGCCAACGGCGTTCTGGAGGTCACCCTGCCGAAACGGGAGGAGGCCAAACCCCGGCAGATCGAGGTCGCCGTCCAGTGAAGGCCAGTGGCGGCCTGGCTGGATTCCGGCCCGACGGCACCTTCCGGTCGGGCCGGAATCCGCCGCCCGGTGATCCCGTGGCGCGTCAGACCGCCCACAACTGGCTCAGGCAGTCGGGCCACCAGTAGACGGTGCGATCGTCCTTCTGGGTCAGGCCGGCGATGGGGCCGTCCTGACTGAGGACGAAGCCCACGCAGCCCGGGCAGCGGCCGATGAAGTTGACCGCCGAGTTGTGGCGGGTGCCGTAGTGGGACAAATTGAGGGAGCGGGCGTCCTCGGAGCCGTCGTCGGTGCCCAGCACCGTATCCCCCGGCCAGGGCGGCGCCTCCAGGAAGGAGCCGAAGGACAGGGGCCGCAAGCGATCGGACAGGATCAGCGCGCCGTCCACCCGGGTCATCTGGGCCAGCAGCTCCACATGTTCCACGATCTTGCGCTTGCATTCCAGGATGGTTTCTTCCACCACGATGGGGTTGGGATTGGACTCCAGGCGCCGGTCCGGGCCGGTCACGGTTTCCCTGTGCCGTTCGATGGCGCACAGCTCCCCCACCAGGGGGGAGCCCTCCTGGAATCGGGTCAGCCGGTTGTTGGGGCGGATCAATTGGCGGGCGTTGTCCAACCGTTCTTCCGGAATCCAGATGACCGTGCCCCCATGGCCCCGCAGGTTGGCCTCCACCAGCAGCCGATCCACCATGTCCCGGTAGGTGTTCCAGTAATGCATGCCGTGGGCGGTCTGCTCCGGATGATGCTTGACCACCTTGAGCAGGCTCCAGCCCATGAGGCTGGAAGTGAAGGGCGTGGGGGTGGGCACCGAAAAACGGCCGCCGCTGAAGCGGGTGATGATGCGCCGGCCGATGATCACCGACAGGCCGCCCGGCTTGCGGGTGGTCACCGTCAGCACCTCCGGCGGCAGCAGCCCCTCGGGCAGGGCGTCGAAGCGGTTGCGGCCCCGGATGGAGGAGAAGATGCCCCCCCAGATCATCAGCCGGTCCGAACGGCCGGCCTGGGGAAAGACGGCCAGGGCGGTGGTGGTGGGATCGAAGGCCGGGGCCATCTTCACCAGGGCGTCCACGGTCAGGGGGATGGGCACCGCCAAGTGGAACACCACATCCTCCCCGGAATGGCCCCGGGACACGATGGCTTCCGGATCCAGATAACAGACGCTGACCCGGATGGGTCGGTCCTCTTCCCGCTTCAGGCCGGCCAGGAACACCCGCTCCATGATGGTGCGCAGGTGTTCATGATCCTGGGGCAGCAACCTGCGTAGTATCGAGGCCAGGACTCCCAGGTCGATGATCTGCCGAATGGTTCCGATATCGAACACACCCATCCTCCCCCAACGGAATCCGTGGCCATTCCCGGATTCGCCCGAGTATTGGACACCATCGCCGGAAAAAAGAAAAGCCTTCCGGATTGGCAAGGGGCCGGGACTGCCTTAAGATGGGACAGCCGTCCTAATGGGGGAGAATCCATTGGCCATCGCCATCGCCCTTCATCTGTTGTGTGCCGTGATTTGGATCGGCGGCATGTTCTTCGCCATTCTGGTCCTGCGTCCCGCGGCGGAATCCCTGGAGCTGGACCAGCGGGTGACCCTGTGGGCCGGGGTGCTGGGCCGGTTCTTCGTCTGGGTGTGGGGGGCGGTCCTGCTGCTGCCGGTCACCGGCTACTGGATGGTCTGGCGAGGCTTCGGCGGGCTGGACGGCGTGGGCCTCCATGTCCACATCATGCAAGGCTTGGGCTGGAGCATGATCGGGCTGTTCGCCTGGGTGTTCTGCGGCCCGTTCCGTCACATGCGCCGGATGCACCGGCAGTTGCTCATCCCGGAGGCGGGGCTCTACATCCTGCGCATCCGCATCGTGGTGATTCTCAATCTGGTCCTCGGCCTGCTGCTGGTCCTGACAGCCGCCGCGGGCCGTTACTGGTAACGAAGGAAGTCCTGCCCATGACCCTGTCGTCACATACCCTCCGGGAACAACACTGCCGTCCCTGCCATGAAGGCATGCCGTCCCTGGGTCCGGACGAGTCCCGCCCGCTGTTGGCCCATGTTCCCGGCTGGATCCTGGAGGGGACCATCGGTTTCGAGATCTACCGCCAGTTCTGGTTCGAGGATTTTATCCAGAGCATGGCCTTCGCCAACGCGGTGGCCCGCATCGCCCAGGAACAGGATCATCATCCGGAGATCGTGGTGGGCTTCGGCCGCTGCCTGGTGCGCCTGTCCACCCGGGCGGTGGGCGGGGTGACCGAAAACGACTTCATCTGCGCCGCCCGGATCAATGCCCTGGTGGAGCCCTGACGGCCGGCTCCACCCCCGCCAGGAAGCGGGCCGCCGCCTGGTATTCATCCAGATGGACCTGCCCGGTGGCCACCGCCTGGCGGAACCGGTCCGCCGCCTGGTCCGCCTGCCCCTCCAGCAACAGGCGCTGGCCGATGTGAAAGCTGGCCGTGCAGGTTCTTTCCAGATGTTCGACCCGGGTCTGGTGCCCGGTGAACCCCAGCAGGGTGGTTTCATCCATGGCCCCGGACTGGAAGTCCGCCAGCACCCAAGGCCAGGCCCGACGGCCCAAGAGCCGCGGATGGTCCGCCAGGCTGTCGGTCTGGCCGTTCCGGCGCCGGGCCAGGTGTTGCCAGAGCCGGGGATAAGGCGAGGGCAGGTCGGGCTGCTGCTCCAGAAAGGCGGTCAGGTCGGCCGCCGCCCGGTCGAAACGCCCCAGCAGGAAATGCACGACCCCCCGGTCGTGGAGGGCCTTGGCCCGCTCGGGATCCAGCGCCAGGGAGCGGTTCAACCCGACCCGGGCATCCTCCAGCCGCCCCAGTCGTTTGAAGGCCATGGCCCGGTTGTTGTGAACCAGCGCCCGCTGTCGCCGGCTCAGGGTCTCGCCCGCCAGGGCCTGATCGTACAGTGTCACGGCCTCGGCCAAGTGGCCGGCCCGGGCGGCGGCGGTGCCCTGTTCGGCCTCGGCCAGGGGATCGGCCGCCGCGGCCGTAACCAGCCATACCCCGCAGAGCATGGCCAAGCCGGCGGATGATCGTCCCCGACGGCGTCGGTCACATGCTCCAGGTCCGACTGCGTCTTTCATTCAGGAGATACTCGAAGATCCGGTGGTTGCCCGTGTCGCAGACCAGCAGCCGGTTGGGACCGTCGAAGGCCACTCCCGAGGGTTCGGCCAGGGGCAGGCATTCGGCTTCGTCGCAGCGGAAGGGCGAATGCCGCCGTTCCAGGTCGGTCATCTCCCCCATCACCAGGTCGATCAGGCGGATCCGGTGGTTGAAGCTGTCGGCCACCGCCAGTCGGCCGTCCAGCCAGGCGATGCCCCGGGGATGTTGCAGAGCGGCCTGCCGCAAGGGACCGTTGGCATGGCCGAAATCCTGGAGCCCCTGGCCCACCAGGGTCTCCACCCGGGGGTCCCCGTTGTTCAGCACCAGGCGTCGCACCGCCGAGGAGGCGCTGTCGGTGAAATACACCACCCCCCGGGGATCCACGGCCAAGCCGGTGGGCTGGGCCAACCGGGCCGAGGCGGCCGGGCCGTCGGCCAAATCGTCGGCTCCGGTGCCGGCCAGGGGGCGGAGCAGGCCGTTTTCCAGGTTGAGTTCCAGCAGTTGATGGGTGCCGGCATTGGCCAGGATCAGACTGCGGCCCAGCAGGTCCAGATCCCAGACCGAAGCCAGACTGGTCTCCTGGGCCACGGTGATATGGGTGATCGGAAAGCTCCGTTCCCCGGTTCCGCCCAGGGTGGCCACCTCCCGGGTGGTCAGGTCGATGCTCCGCACCGCGTGGTTGAAGGTATCGGCCACATAGAGGGTCGTGGCAGTGGCGCAGACGCCCTGGGGATTGAAGAATCGGCAAAGATCCGCCGGACCATCCACCAGGCCCGGCTGGCCGTCGCCGCAGCGCAGCAGCTCCTGGCCGTCGTCCCCCACCACCACCACCTGATGATGGCCCGAGTCCACCACCACCCAGCGTTTGGGTTGGCCCGGCTCGGCCGGGATCGACTTGATCCGGGAGGGAAACAGGTAACGCCCGTGGCGCTGCTGCCAGTCCACCACCGCCAGGCGCTGGGCCCGCAGGCTGTGGTCGGCCCGGGCCTGGTCCAGGACCTCCCGGACAAAGGCTTCCAGACCGCCCATGTCCGGTTCCCCCGAGGATTCCCCCAGCCGGGTGCCGTCGGGACCGATGTAGACCAGGGTGGGCCAGGAGCGCACGTTGAATCGGGTCCAGAGGCCCAGGCCGGCATCCTGCACCACCGGATGGCGGATGCCGTAGCGTTGCACGGTGTCGGCCAGCACCCGCATGTCCTCCTCGGCGGCGAACTTGGGGCTGTGGATGCCGATCACCACCAGCTCCTCCGGAAACTGCTCCTCCAGGGCCTTGAGGCTGGCCATGGTGTGGATGCAGTTGATACAGGAAGCGGTCCAGAACTCCAGGATCACCATGCGACCCCGCAGCCCTTCCAGGGTCAGGGGGCGTTCCACATTGAGCCAGCTGAGTCCCGGCTGGCCGAGGTCCGGAAGGGCTTGGGCGACGGACATGGGGCGTTCTTCCTTTCCCTGTAACTTTTAGATGGATGGGGGAAGCCTCCCTCCACCCTCCACCGATGAAAGCCGCTCCACGACTTTCACGGTAAAGTCTGCCAATGGAGTGGGAGAATGGGATTCGCCCCACCAGAATAAAGCCGAATGCCGCCCTTGACCAGCAACCGTTTGTCGTTTCCCCAGGCCGGGACGTTTCCGGTTCCTTTACATTTCCGGCCGTTGTGGGGAGAATCGCCGGGTTGTCGGGCCGGCGCAGGCGGAGGATCAATCCACCCATGGGGTGACAGCATCATGAGGAAACGGACGTGAGCGGATCCATGCAAGACCGGGATGGCAAGATCTGGATGGACGGACAACTGGTTGAGTGGCGGGACGCCAAGGTCCATGTCCTCACCCATACCCTCCATTACGGTTGCGGGGTGTTCGAGGGGATCCGCTGCTATGGGACGGACCGGGGGCCGGCCATCTTCCGGCTGGACGAACATATCGACCGCCTGTTCAAGTCCGCCCATATCCTGCAACTGCCGATGTCCTTCTCCCCGGACGAGGTGAAGGATGCCTGCAAGGCGGTCATCCAGGCCAACGGTCTGCAGTCCGGCTACATCCGTCCCCTGGCCTTTCTGGGGGCGGAGAGCATGGGGCTCAATCCGCTGCCCTGCAAAGTGCATATCGCCGTGGCCGCCTGGCAATGGGGCGCCTACCTGGGGGCCGATGGTCTGGAGAACGGCATCCGCATCAAGACCAGCTCCTACACCCGCCACCATCCCAACATCACCATGACCCGGGCCAAGGCGGTGGGCAATTACACCAACTCCATCCTGGCCAAGACCGAGGCCCTCTCCGCCGGCTTCGACGAAGCCCTGCTGCTGGACGCCGAGGGCTATGTGGCCGAAGGGTCGGGGGAGAACATCTTCATCCTGCGCAAGGGCGTGCTGAAGACGCCGCCCCTGGATTCCGCCCTGGAGGGCATCACCCGGGACACGGTGATGACCCTGGCGGCCGAAATGGGCCATCCGGTACTCGAACAGCGTTTTCCCCGGGACGAGGTGCTGATCGCCGACGAAGCCTTCTTCACCGGCACCGCCGCCGAGCTGACCCCCATCCGGGAGATGGACGGCCGGCGCATCGGCGCCGGCAAGGCCGGTCCTTTGACCAAGGCGATC
>PEAP01000153.1 GCA_002753665.1 Magnetococcales bacterium DC0425bin3 | reverse complement strand
CCAATCCGTTGCTTCCGGCGGGGCATCCCTGCCCCGCTATCAGCCCATTTATCAACGGGCGGATAGTCCCCGGGGGTGACGCGGAGGGCGACCTTTCGGGTACGATTCCAACCGCGCCGCAGGTCTGCTATCCTTGCCGTGAAAGTCGCAACGCGACGTTCACGGTGGAGGGTGGCTTTTTCCCCATTGATCCAAAGTCACGCCGAAAGGGCATATCATGGATCCTTTGCAGACCGTATTGTCCGAATTGAAAGAATCCATTCAGACCGCCAGCGACCTTGCCGAGCCGTTTCGACTGTTCATGTCCAATGTCGGTGAAAATCTCGAATTCATACACAGGTCGAAGAAGACCAGACACCAGAGAATTTTCGATATCATCAAGGCCGTGGTCGAGAAACGCATGAATCATAAATTCAGCGCGAAGAAATGCCTGGTTCTCAGTGTCGACGGCGCCCCTGATTTCTTTCATGGTGCCTGTCAATTCGGCGGCACCATCATCAATGTGTTCTATTTCCAGGATATCGGGGTTGGAATGCTGGCCACCTCCACGCCATCCGAGAGCAAGATGATCGATTATTACCGCTTCCGGCTGATCGAAAAGACCGACAAGGACGGCCCCTCCGCCGTTCATGATGGGTCGACCACGGTGCATTAGGGGCAAAAACAAGACGTTGGACCGGATATCAGTGTTTGTCCACCTTTTTTTCCGTGAAAGCGGAGTGACTCGCATCGGCGGAGGGTGGAGGGAGGCCTCCCCCATCCAGCAAAGTCATCCAAGCGTCAAAAACTCCTGAAACACCTGCTCCCCCGACCCCTGGCGGACCTGATCCAGTCCGTCGCCCAGGGCGATTTCCACCGTGCTGGGGCCCACCGCCTGGATGAACAGCCGCTGGTCGCCGGCGCTGTCGGGAAAGCGCAGGGTGAGTTCATGCACCTCGGGCGCCCCCCGGCGCAGGGTGCCGAAGCCGGCCTGGGGGCTGGTGGTGTGCAGCAGGATGAAGCTGCCCCGGGTCGGTACCCCCAACTCGTGCCACTCGCCGTAGGCCACGTTCTGGCGCAGCACGGTCTGGAACAGCCCCTGGCGCAGCCGCCCGACGAACAGCCGGAACGGCGCCTCCCCGGCGGCGTTGTCCTCCCCGGGACCGATGACCAACAGCGATTCCCCGGGAATCAGCTTCAACAGGCCGATGGCCACCCCGGTCTTGGCGGTGGGACGGTAGGGATTGCCCGGATCCCCTGGCGGCGGGCGGTGGACGATGAATCGGGAAAACGGAATGGTGCGGCGGATTTCTTCCAAAGCCGGATTCTTGCGCATGCCCTGCACCGGCGGATCCCACCGGTACATCCGCTCCTGCAACAGGGCCGCGAACAGCGCCTGCACCAGCAGGCTGCGGCTGGAGTTGCCGGCCTGGAGGATGTGAACCTCCTCCGGCTGATGGTCCATGTTCTGGAAGGCGTGGCTCATGGCCATGAAGAACCGCTGCACCCCCTTGCCCACCCGGCGGACCAGAAAGTGATCGAGCCGGTTGCGGTTCACCTCGAAGGTGACCCGCACCTTCTGCCGCTCCCGGTCCAGCAGCTCCACATCCAGGGTGAAGACCGGATCCTGGCCGCCGGTGCAATCCACCGCCGGATCCAGGGTGAAATCCCCGTCGCGGATATGCCGGCCCAGGGCATCGCCGATGCGGTCCGACAGGCGCCGCTGCCGGGGCGGCACGCCTTCTTCCGCCTGGATCACCTCCTCGGGCACCTGCCAATGGAAATCCTCCCACACCGGCCGCACCTTGGCCATCAGCAGGGCGCTGTTGGTGCGCGCCACATGGGAGCTTTCCACGAAGGGCTCGTGGCCGGGAAACAGTGCCCCCTCCGGCGGCAGGGCGAAGGGAATGCGGTGCTTGCGGCAGACCTCCAGGTTGTCGAGAAACACCAGATAGACCATGTTGGCCACCAGGTTTTCGCCGCCCATGTAGATGTCACCGCTGGCGCCGAAATGGCGGATGACCCGCTCGTAGCCCCGTTCCTCCTCCTCCGGGGTGGGCAGGCGGAACAGGCCGAAATCGAAATCGGTGGAGCCGCCGCCGAAATCGAACACCGCGTAGGCGCCGCCCTCGCGGGTGGGCTCGATCTTCAGCTCCTCCAGGGCGCAGGCGGCATAGGCCGAGGGCTCGCTGCCCTCTTCCCGCACCCGGAACCGCGCCAGCCGGGGACTGGGCAGCAGCGCCAGCGGCAGGCTGCGGTACAGCCCGCGGGCGAAGGCGGTCAGGATCCGGTTCTTCGCCTCCCGGGGGTAGGTGATGGGGAACGTCATGTAGTAATCGAGAAACAGGCCGTTGGAGCGGTGGTTGATGAACAGCCCCAGGTAGTAGGCATACAGCTCGATGGGATCGAAGGCCGCGCCTTCCCCCAGCGCCAGGGGCCGGCCGGGCTCCGGGGCGGGTTCGGACGTGGGGTGGATCTCCAGCTCCAGGCCGGTGGACTGGTCGGTGATGCGCAACGGCTGGGCCGTGGCGGCGGTCAGGGGCCATTGCTTGATGCCGGGCAGGATCGAGGCCACGATGCGCTGGTCGGCCTCGTTGGCCCGCAACTGGTTGCGGGCCTCGTGGCTGAAATGGAAATCGTCCCAGCGGGTCAGGGGACGATGCACCTCCCCCCGCCAGGCCTGGAGCAGATTGGGCAGGTGGATGAAGGACAGCACCGTGGGGTTCTGGTAATCCTCCGGCGCCGGCGGGCGGAAAAAATCGATCATGCCCACCCGCAGCAGGCGCACCTTGCCATCCTCCCGGCAGGCCACCACCGTGGAGCTGGTGCCGAAGTCGATGGCCACCGCCCCCTCCCGCAGATCCAACTCCGGATTGCGCGCCTCCCAGGGTTCGTCCAGCGCCACCTCCACCCAGTCGCCGAGGACGGGCCTGGCCGGGTGATACAGCTCCCACAGGCCCTTGCCCATGTCGGACAGCACCGTGGGCTCCAGCACCGGCAGCCGGGCGCGCAGGTAGTCCCCCTCCAGCAGATGCTGGCGCAGCGCCCGCAGGGAGGGGCGGCTGTCGGGCTGGTCCGGTTCTTTGCGGCTCAGGGCGGTGGTCAGCGCGTAGAGTTCCTTGAGCTTGGCCCGCACCCCCGGCACCCCGTCCGGCACCAGACCATGGGCGATGATGAAGGAAAAGATGTCCCGCTGGGCCACCCGGTGGATCGGCAGGATGGTATGCACCCCGCCGACGCTGGTGGTGACCGCGCCGTCCTCCAGGGACACCGACCGGGTCTCCCGGTCGCCCTGGTCCGAACCACCGGCCAGCACCGCGGCCCCCTGGAACCGGGGATCGTTGACGAACAACGCCTCCCCGACCAGACTCGACAGCTCCTCCACCGTGGGCAGCTCCCACTTCTGGAAGACATAGACCTTGAGCTTGGCCAGGTACCGGTGGACTTCGTCGGGCTGGGCATGGAAATCATGCATCAGCCAGAGGCCGTTGAGCCGGTTGTCGAACAGGAACGGCGGCTGCTTCTCGAAGGCGACGAACCGCTGGCCGACCAGCAGCTGCAGGATCTCCTGGCGCAGCCCCTTGAGCTGTTCCCGGGCCGCCGGATCCAGTCGGCTGTGCAGATGGGGAACGAGCAGATTCTTCTGGAACCAGATCTTGCCGACCTTCATGGATGCCTCCCGGCCCCGGCCCCGGACCGGGGCGCCTGCTCCGGCCCGTCCCGGCCGATGCTGCGCACCCGCACCTCGGGCCAGACCGGATGGACCGTGGCCAGGATCTCATCCACCGCCCGCTCGGGATCGCCGTGATCTTCGTAGTCCGCCAGGGCCGCCTCGGTCATGAAGCCGAACAGGGGCCATTCCCCCACATCGTCCAGGAACGCCTTGGCCAGGGCGTAGGCCCAGTAGGGCAGGTCCTCCCGCTCCTCCAGCCGGGCGGTGTAGACCCGCCGGTCGGCCTCGGGGCCCTCTTCGGTCACCACCTGCCAGGCGGCCTGGGGGGACTCGACCCAGGCGGCCACTTCTTCGGGGTGATGACTGGCGCCGATGGCCAGCCAACGATGCTGGCGCACGGCGGCGGGTTGTGGTTCACTGGCCATGGGCGTCGGGCTCCCTGTCCTCGCGGTGGCGTATGGGGCGCATCTTACCACAGACCCCACCGGATCCAAGAGCTTCCCAGAACCGCTTGCCGGGACCATCGGATCGTGACGGTCCCGGGGGAGGGTGGAGGGAGGCTTCCCCCCTCATTCCAAGGATACCGCCATGCTGGCTCCCCATCCCCATCGCGCCGAGTTTCCCCATCCGCCGGGTCTGGTGTATCTCAACCATGCCGGGGTGTCGCCGTTGCCCCGGCGGGCCGCCGCGGCCGTGCGGCAGGCCCTGGCGCTGCTGGTGGAGGAGGGGGCCGCCCGCTACCCCGTCCTGGATCGGATCCAGGAGGATTGCCGCCGCGTTTGCGCCCGGCTGCTCCAGGGCGATCCGGAACGTCTGGCCTTCGTGCCCAACACCTCCGAGGGCCTCAGCTTCATCGGCCTGGGGCTGGACTGGGCGGCGGGGGACGCCATCGTCACCACCGATCAGGAATTTCCCTCCAACGCGGTGATCTGGCGCGATCTGGCCCGGCGCCACGGGCTCGAAATCATCACGGTGCCGTCCCTGCCCGATGGCGGGGTGGCGGCCGAGCGGCTGCTGGCGGCGGTCACCCCCCGCACCCGGGTGCTGGCGGTGAGTTCGGTGCAGTTCGGCAGCGGCGCGGTGGTGGATCTGGCCCAACTGGGGGCAGGCCTGCGGGGCACGGAGGTGTTGCTGGTGGTGGATGCCATCCAGGGCCTGGGGGCGCTGCCCATGGCTCCGGACCGTCTGGGCATCGACGCCCTGTGCGCCGACGGTCACAAATGGCTGCTGGGACCGGAAGGCCTCGGCATCCTGTATCTCTCGCCCAAGGCGTTGGAACGGGTGACCCCCCGGGTGCTGGGCTGGCATTCGGTGGCCAATGCCGGGGACTATCACACCATCATCACCGACCCCCGCCCCGGCGCCCGCCGCTTCGAGGCCGGTTCCCCCAACCTCCTGGGCGCCGCCGCCCTGGGGGCCAGCGTGGATCTGCTGCTGGCAGCGGGACCGGAGACGGTGCGGGACCGGGTGCTGGCCCTGACCGCCGCCCTGGCCGACGGCCTGCGGGAGTTGGGCTGCACCCTGCACACCCCCCTGGACGATCAGGGTCATCCCCGGGCCGGCATCGTGGTCTTTTCCCATCCCGGGATGGCCACCGCCGACCTGCACCGGGCCTTGCGCGCCCGGGGGCTGTTCCATGCCCATCGGGGCGCCGGGCTGCGCTATGCCCCCCATTATTACCAGGACGGGACGGATGTGGAGCGGGCGCTGGATTTCCGCGCGGTGCTGGAGGGGATGGCGGTCAGTGGGGGAAGAACGTCTTGACGAAGATCGCCAGGACGGCGGCCAACAGCAGGCCCAGCATCCATTTGAGCAGAGCCAGATCGGTTTTGAGAACCGCCAGGTCGGTTTTGACGTCGACGAGGTCGGACTTCACGCCGGCGATATCGGCCTTGGTTGCCAGCGTCGTCATCATGGACTCGGACAGCAGGCTGGATTGCGCCTCAGCCAGACCTTCCGCCTGCTGCTCGCTGAAACCGGAGGCCCTCAGCGTCTTGACGAACCTGTGCGTATCGAAGGGAATGGCAGTCATCCCTGTCGCACTCATGGCAACACCTTCCTTCCCCCTCCACCGATGAAAGTCGCTCCGCCAATGAAAGTCGCTTCGCGACTTTCATTGGTAATCCCTGCCTCAGTCATCATACCCCGAAGTCTTCTTGTTCGCCAGCGTATCCGTGTGCGTGATCAGGAGTCCCGGCGTCGGCAGCGGGGACAAATCAGTATTCCCTGCCGCTCCTCCAGGGTCCAGTCCTCGGACAGGGCACCCTCGATGAGGCCTTCGAACCAGGCCTGGCCGTCGAACGGGCGGCGGCCCACCGAGTTGCGGCGCTCCTGCCGCCCCTCGGGCAGGCGGTCGCGCACCCGACGTTCCCGCACCTGGCGGCGGTCGGCGCTGGACCGTCGGTCCTCCGGGGCTTGGGTCTCCTCCGCGGCGCGTCGGTCCTGCTGGTGGACCCGGTCCGGGTTGCAGATGTCGCAGAACAACAGGCCGTTTTTCCCCATCTGAAGCGCCTCGCCGGATCGATGCAAGAGGGAATTACCGATGAAAGCCGCTCCGCGGCTTTCATCGGTGGAGGGTGGAGGGAGGCCTCCCCCATCCATCAAGGTTTACCGATGAAAGCC
>PEAP01000152.1 GCA_002753665.1 Magnetococcales bacterium DC0425bin3 | reverse complement strand
GGAGGAGGGCGGGGTTGCCTGGGCGGCGGTGGGCGGCGGGGGTGCGGTCGTGGGGGCCGGGGGCGGGTCCAGGGCCGCCAGCAATGTGCCCATGGCTCCCAGCAGCCGGTAGCCGGTCCGCAGCACGTTGACCTCTTCGGTCAACAGGGTGCGTTTGGAGCCGAACAGCTCGTTTTCGGCGTTCAGCACATCCAGCAGCGGCCGCTGGCCCATCCGGAACTGCTCGTGATAGGCCGCCACCACTCGGCGGCTGCCTTCCAGACTGTTCTTGAGATGCCCCAGGCGCTCCCGACTGGAGCGATGCAGGCTCCAGGCCGTGCGCGCTTCCACGGTCTTGCCATCCCGGGCTTCATCAAGCAGGGCCTGCTGGTAGCCGACCTGCTCCGCCCCCTCGGCGATGCCGGCGGCATGGGCGCCGCCGTTGAACAGGTTGAACGTCACCTGCATCATGGCCTTCAGGTTTTCGCTGTAGCTGCGCACCCCGCTGACGTTGTCGTTGTTGGCATAGTCGAGGTTGAACGACATCTGCGGCCAGAGGTCGGCCTTCTGTCCCCGATGGCGCGCCTTGGCCGCCTCCAATTGATGCAGGGAGCGGCGCAGGGTCGCCGCCCGGCCCAGGGCCTGCTCCAGGATGGTCTCTTCCCGATCCGGGATCAGTCCCACGGGCAACTCGGGCCGGGCCAGGCCGGCGGGGGACTCGCGGAGGTAGCGGCTCAACAGCGTCTGGGCCTCCCGCAGGGCGCCCTGGGCGGCCACCAGGTCGGAGTCCACCGTCTGTACCCGGCTCTGGGCCTGGATCACATCCACCCGCGTGCCCAGTCCCAGGGTTTCCATTTCCCGCACCCGGGCATGGATGTTGCCCATCAATTCCCGCTGTTCCCGGAGCAGCGCCAACGCCTCCTGCCGTTCCAGCACCCCGAGATAGGCCTCGATGGTCTCCAGGGCCACGGTCTCGGCGGTCTCGTCCAGGGCGGCCCGCTCCGCCGCCACCGTGGACTCGGCGGCGCGCACCTGGGAGCGGGTGGCAAAGCCGTCGAACACCGTCTGGTTGAGGGACAGGCCGCTCTCCCCCCGCTCCAGCCAGATCTCGCCGTTGGCGGGACGGGTGGTGGTGGTGTTGCTCCATTCCTGCCCATAGCCCAGGGAGAGGTCCAGGCTGGGCCAATAACCGGCCGCGGCGCCTTTGCGCTTCTGCTCGGCGGATTTCAAGGTCTGCCGGGCGGCCTGGAGGCGGGGACTTTCCTCCAGACTCTTGCGCACCGCCTCCACCAGGGTCTGGCCCAGGGCCAGGGGGGCGCAGACCAGCATCAGGATCGGCAGAAACCAGCCGACGACTGGCAGGGCCGACCGCTTCCGGATTGCCCCTCCGGGGGCGCGGGACGAACACCGCCGGATCACGGCGGCCAGGCATGTGACGAGACGGGCCATGGTCTGGCTCAAAGCAATAATCATTCCCAATCCTGAGAAAACTCCATTTTCGGTACTGGTCTGCAACCGGCGCTTGACTTCGGCGGCGCCAGGACCAATCCTGACACCCGGGTGGGGCCGCCCGCACCCGGGGGGGGGATGGGCTTCCGACGTTGTTTTTTTGGAGAAGATCATGCTCGGACCACAGGACCCGTCCACCTGTCCCCTGCTGCTGCCGTCCCGCCCCTGGTTCGGGCCGGAAACTCCCCTGGTCGGGCTGGCGGAGCGGCTGTCCGCTGCGGGACGGGTGGTGATCACCCAGAACGTCCCCGGCAGTGGCGGCATGGGCAAGAGCCGCCTGGTGCAGGACTATCTGCGCCGGCATCGGGATCGCCATGCCTGGGTCTGGTGGCTCCGGGACGGCGACCCGCTGGCCCGGCTGCTGGACGGCCTGGCCCTGGCCGATCACCTCCAGGTGCCTGCCCGGGACGACGACCGGCGGCGGTTGCAGGATCTGCGACATCGCCTGGCCCGGGAACCGGAGGGATTGCTGATCCTGGACGATGTCGCATCCCCCCGGGATCTGCCGCCATTCTTGCCGCCCCCCGGTCAGGGGTGCCGGGTCATTCTGACCACCCCGTGGCGCTTCTGGGGAGGAACGCCGTTCCAGCCCCTGGTCCTGGGGCCGGTCACGGAGCAACTGCCATGGGTCTCTCCGGCCGGGGAGACCGAGGGGGCGGCACTGGTCGCGGAGTTGGGCGGGGTGCCCCTGGGTTTGGACCTGGCCCGGGCGTTCCTGCGCGATACCGGGGTGCGGCCCCGCTCCCTGGGCGATACCTTGCGGGAGCGGCGCCTGGCCCGGGAGCGGCAGGCGGGCATCGACCGCGACCGCTGCCGGGGCCGCTGCCGGGAGATGATCGTTCTGGTCCTGAAACGCCTGGCCCAGCGGCTGCCCCCGGCCTACGCTCTGTTGCAGCTCCTCGCCTTGTGTTCCGGCCAGGCCCTGTCGATCCAGACGGTGCGCTCCCTTTGGTGTCACCTGCCCCGCGGATCGGTTGCCGATGCGCCCGATGCGGGACTCTATTCCCACCACGACCCCGACGCGCTCCTGACCGCCGCCGCCTGGTTCGCCGGCCTGGATTGGGACGGGCAATGGCTGGTGTTGCATCCCCTGATGCGTGGCGTTCTCCTGGACATCTTGCCGTCCCGGCGCCGGGCGCTGTTCAATGGAGTGGTGCTCGCCTGGGTTCGGGAGCAGGGCGCTGCGCCCGACTGTTTGCCGCCAAACCACTGGCTGCCCGCTGCGGTGGCCGCGATCCTGGCCACCCCGGAGGGAGCGCTGGAGGAGCCGGCCATCGGTCTGCTGGATCGGCTGGGCCAATGGGCCCGGGCCCGGGACTGGCCCGGGGTGGCGGAGGCGGTGCTGCGGGCCGGGATCGGCTGGCTGGAACAGCGGGGGGATGGCCACCGGGGCATCGCCCGGTTGGCCCACGACCTGGGCGCGGTTCTTCAGGAACAGGGCAATCCCATCGAAGCCCGCAGTTGGTTCGAACGCGCCCTGGGGGTGGGCCGGGCCGGATTCGGGGATCTGCATCCGGTGGTCAGCGCCAGCGCCAACAGCCTGGGTCTGATTCAGCGGGAACTGGGGGATTTGGCGGCAGCCCGGGAGTCCCTGGAACTGGCCCTGATCCTGACCGAACGCCGTCAGGGCCGGATGCAGGCCGCCTATGCGGCCATGGCCGACAATCTGGGTGGGGTGCTGCGGGATCTGGGGGAGTTCACGGCGGCGGCCCGGTGGTTCCGCGTGGCCTTGGAAGTTGGCGCCCAGACCCTGCCCGCCACCCATCCGGCTTTGGCGGTGCGCCACAACAACCTGAGCGGGGTACAGAAACGCCTGGGGGACCTGGCGGGCGCCGTTCGCAGCCAGGAGCAGGCCCTGGCGATCCTGGAGAGCCATTTGGGTCCCGACCACCCCCAGGTGGGCGCCATGGCCAACAACCTGGGAGCCACCCTGCGGGAGCTGGGGGACCATGCCCGGGCGGAAGGGCTGCTGCGGCGCGCCCTGGACCTCACCCGCCGCGCCCGGGGGGCCATCCATCCGGAAATCGCCACCATCCACAACAACCTCGGCTTGACCTTCGAGCAGGCGGGGCAGCCACAACAGGCCCTGGAGCATTTTCAGGCCGCCTTGGACAACGGCCGGTTGGCCCGGGGGCCGGTGGATCTCCAGGTCGTGGAATACCGTCGCAACCTGGCCCGGATTCTCCAGAGCCTGGGCCGGCCCGAGCCGGCCATCGATCATTGCCAGCAATGCCTGGCCGTGCTGGAGACGATTTTGGGACCGACCCATCCGGCGGTGGCTCGGGCCTTCTTGGATCTGTCCAACCTGCTCCACGGCCGGGGTGACCTGGGCCTCGCCCGGCAATACCGCGACAAGGGCCTGCGGCTGCTCGGTCCGGATCGAGTTGCAGGAGGAGAGCCATGATTGTTGCCTTAACCTGGACGGAACTGGGTCAGGAACTGGCGCGGGCCGTGGTCCGCTGGCTGACGGCCGTGGTCCGCTGGGTGATATCCACAGCCCGCTGGATAGTGATCGGCCTGCTGCTGCTCCCCGGGACTGTGGACGCCGGGGAGCAGCTGGAGCGGCTGGTGGATTTGTTCGACCGGGTGGTGTTCGGCAGCGAGATCGATCCGGCCCTGCGTTCCACGGTGGTGGCCAAGTGGCAGGGACCGCTGCGCGTCTCGATCCAGGGGCGCGCCACCCCGGACCTGGCGCGACAGGCCTCCCGACATCTGAACACCCTGCGCCGGCTGACCGGGCTCACCATCCAGCAGGAGCGCCAGGATCCCCTGCAGGCCAATTTCTACCTGCTGTTCGTCCGCGCCCGGGAGATGGCCGGCCTGCCGATCCAGGGCGTGGATCCGGCCCTGATCCAGCGTCTGGGTGCTGCGGAAGGCTGTTATTTCCTCACCGCCCGCCAGCCGGCCCAGCGGATCGTCAAGGCCTACATTGTGGTCAACGTGGAGCGGGACCCGGTGGCTATCGACGCCTGCCTGCTGGAGGAAATGGCCCAGGCCCTGGGATTGCCCAACGATACCGATGTGCTGCGTCCGTCCATCTTCAGCGACCAGGATCGCCTGATCGACCCATCCCCGACCGACGCCCTGATCATCCAGACCCTGTACGATCCGACCCTGCCGGCAGGCCTGGAGCGGGCGGCGGCCCTGCCCCGGGTGCGCGAGATCATCGCCGGGCGTTTGGCTGCGGCAGCTCGGTACAGGCTGGTTGTCGGGAAAGACCGGCCTCACGCCGGCGACGGTCAACAAGGCGCTGGAAAGGCTGGAGCATCTTGGGATCATCCGGGAGTTGACCCAAAAGCAGCGGAACCGGCTGTTCAGCTATACCCAGTACGTCGAGATCCTGAATAAGGGAACCGAATTACCGGCATGAATCCGGGGGCACCATCAGGGTCGCTCTTGGTATTTTACACAACCAGCCTGATTTGGTAATGTGTATTCGAAGACTGGCATTCCTTGGTCCGGAGAAGAGACATGGCGCAAGCCCTGACCTTTGATGACATCATGAAATTGTTCGAGGAGACCAACCGGCTGTTCAAGGAATCGACGGCTCGGATGGAAGCCCAGGCGGAGGCCCGGCAGAAAGAGGCGGACGCCCGGTTCGAACGCGAGCAGGAGGAAACCAATCGGTTGCTGCGGGAAAGCCGTGAAGCAGCCGATCGCAGGCACCAGGAAACCGAGCGCGTGCTTCAGCAGACATCCAGAAGAGTTGAAGAAGCCTCGAAGCTGGTCGGACGGTTGGGGGGACGCTGGGGGGAATTCGTCGAAGGTCTGGTGGCGCCGGCCTGTGAAACCATGTTCATGGAGCGGGGGATTCCGGTCCACAAGGTGCATCCGCGCACCAAGGCGACCCTGCCCGGCAACCGCCACATGGAGATCGACCTGCTGGTGATCAACGACATCGCCATCGTGGCCGTGGAGGTGAAGAGCAACCTGAAGTCGGGAGATATCGAGCGTCATGTGGAGCGGCTGGGAGAGTTCAAGGAGTTCTACCCCGAATACGCCAACAGACGCCTGATGGGCGCCGTGGCCGGGATCGTGGTGGAAAAGGGGGCGGCCGAGTATGCCATGAAGCAGGGACTGTTCGTGATCGTGCAGTCCGGGGACAACATCCACCTGATCAACGAGTCCGCTTTCGCGCCGCGGATCTGGTAGGGATGTGTTTTGGGTTTGTAGTGATCACTGAGTGGATTTATGTATAGGATATATGTAATCAATTTTGACGATTATGAAACTTTTGTGAAGATCAGGCCAATATTGGACGAAATTTCGTGTGATCCAAACCGGAGACGGATTGTAGATTGTGACTGTGATAGATATGTTATTGAACAATCGATTACCAAAGTTTTTTGACGAGAGATGCGAACGAAAAAGCATAGGAAACTTGAAAAATTGGAGTACGGTAATTGGAAAGATATGCAATTATCCTGAAGGCATGTCCGTTCGTAAGAAGCAATCCAGAGGGTGGCGCCATGGGGCACGAATCCATGTGACCCTGGATGACAGGTTTGGCAGGCACACCAGGACGTATTTCGTGGGGATCGCTCTCGGATCATCGACAGCGCCTTGAACCATTGCCCATTGCAACGAAAACATCAAGAAGCTGCTGACCGGCTGGATCGGTTGCGCAGTCGGTTGCCCCCGGTCAGCACCGGGGAGTTGCTGGCCGATCTCCGGCGGGACCGGGAGCGTTGACTGTCCCGCGTCAATTATTCTGGCCGGTCGGCGTCAATTATTCTGGCCGGTTGGGAAGCACCATTTTTGTCTCTCCTCTGGGGTTGGTTGGAAGCACTTTCTTGCGGCCCCTGCCTTTGCTT
>PEAP01000151.1 GCA_002753665.1 Magnetococcales bacterium DC0425bin3 | reverse complement strand
GCCCTCGGAGGGGCGGCAGAGGACAAAATCTGGCAGCCCTCGGACTGGCCTGGTGGTTTCTCAGAAAATCACGAAGAACCGTGTCAAGGATTTTTCGTCAGGGTGGGTGCTGAATAGTTACCGGAAACCTTTCGAAGCTACGACGAACGGACGCTGCGCGAGATCATCCGGCGTGTCCGTCCAGAGGAGGAAGAGACCATGATGTCCCAGTTCGCGCAGGAGGTCATCGCCGGCACCAATCCACAATGGACGCGGATGGTGCGGCAGGAAGGACGGCAGGAAGGACGGCAGGAAGGGCGACGGGAGGAAGCGGCCATTGTCCTGCAACGTCTGCTGACCCACCGCTTTGGACCATTGTCCGCATGGGCCTCGGACAAGGTGGCCCGGGCCGATCTTGCCACCTTGGAAACCTGGACCGACCGGGTGTTGGATGCACGGTCCCTGGATGATGTCTTCGCGGAGTAGGATCATCGCCTTTGGCGAAGGCTTACCATGGATTCCAGGGGGCGTGTCCGGCAGCGATGAATTGAGATGAAACGGAGTCCACCGGTTCAAACCCGACCGGGGGCAAAGGGCGTGATCTCGACAGGCGGCCGGCCGCCGGTCACCAGGGCGGCGATCACTGCTGCAGTAATGGGGGTCAGCAGGATGCCGTTGCGGTAATGGCCGGCGGCGAAGTACAGCCCCGGCAGCGGCCCCCGGCCCAGCAGGGGATGGCCATCGCCGGTGGCGGGCCGCAGGCCGGCCCAGGTGTCCAGCAGGCGGGCGGCGGCTAGGCCCGGGACCATCTCCTGGGCCATGCCGGTGATGCGGTGCAGTCCCCCGACGGTCACGGCCTTGTCGTACCCCCGGTCCTCCAGGGTGGAGCCCATCAGCACCCGCCCGTCGGCCCGGGGCACCACATACCCCTTGTAACCATAGACGATGTGGCGGAACAGGGGCGGTCGGCAGTCCGCCAGGACGATCTGGCCGGCCATGGGCTTGATCTGGGTGCGCAGCGCCCCCAGGCCCTCCAGCCGGGTACTCCAGGCCCCGCCGGCCACCACCACCGCATCGGCGGTCAGCCGTTCCCCCAGGCCTGCCACGCCCACCACGGCACCGTTTTCCACCACCAGGCCCCGCACCTGCACCCCGGAGCGGAACTCCCCCCCCAGCCGGGCCACGGCGGCGGCCAGGGCCCGGGCCAGGGCCACGGGATCCACCTGATGGTCGTCGGGATAGTAGTTGGCCCCGACCATGCGGTCGGTGAGGGCCGGTTCGATGGCCCGGGCGCCGTCCCGGTCCAGCACCTCGACCCGCAGCCCGCGCTCCAGCATCCATTCGGCCCGCCCGGCAGCCAGACGCCCCTCCCCCGGGTCCAGGGCCACTTCCAGCACGCCGGAGTCCTCGTAGCCCACCGCCACATTGGAAATCTCTTCCAATTCCCGGGCGAATTCCCGAAACAACTGCCGACTGGCCAGACAGAGTTCGAAGAACGGGCCGCCGCCGGCCACCTCCGACTGGGCACCCAGGATTCCCGCCGCCGCCGCCGAGGATTCGGCCCCGGGCAGGGATTTTTCCAGCAGGGTCACCCGCAAGCCCGCCTGCCGCAGGCGCAGGGCGCAGGCGCAGCCCATCACCCCGGCGCCGATGATCACCACATGGTCCATGGCCCTGGTTCCTTTCCTCCCGCCGCCAGGCGACGGGCCGCTACAGATCGCAGCGCAGACAGACCACCTCCGCGCGACGTTTTTGTTCGTAGGAGCGCCACTTGGCGACCGGGATCCGGTCCTGCTCCACCGGCCGGAAGCCGTTGCGGCGGAAGAAATCCATCACCCGCGGGGAATGGGTGCAGGCGAACAGGTAGGCCAGGCCCAACTGGCGGGCCTCCTGACGCAGGGCGCGCACCAGCTGCACCCCCACCCCCTCGCCCTGGAAGCGGGTCAGGGTGTAGATGGCGGCGACTTCCGCGGCGCGGTCGTCCCGGTAGGGCTCCCGCAGCAGGGCGCAGACCCCGGCCATCTGGTTGCCGGCCACGAAGGCGCCGTAGCCGGCGTTCAGCACTTCCAGCAGGCGGGCGTCGTCCCGGGGCAGGAGGTAGCCTTCCCGTTCGCCCCGGCGGATCAGGTCGGCCACCTGGCGGAAATCGTTGAGGGTCAGGGGCCGCACCCGGCAATAATGGTGGTGGGCGAAGAAGGTGCCGGCGCCCTGGTAGGTGAACAGCTCGGCCCCCACCTCCTCCGGGCGGCACAGGCTCACCTCCGCCACCCCGCCGGCCAGAAGGGCGGCCACATGTTCCAGGATGCCCGGCTGTTCCCGGGCCAGCAGATCCAGGTTGTGGCTGTTGACGAAACCCAGGATCCGCCCCCGATGATCCCGCACGCCGCCGCCGGGATCGGTGACCACCAGGCGCTGCACCCGCCAGCGGGTGGTCAGCTCCACCACCTGGCGGCGAAAGGAGGCGCCGCGGTCCGGATCCAACCCGGTCAGGGTCAACGGGGCATTGCCCCGCCACAGCAGGGACAGGGACCGATCATCGCCGTTCCAGGCCGGCAGGGGGCCGAAGCGCCGCGCCACCTCCTCTTCCAGCTCGGGAACCTTGCGGATCAGCAGCCAACAGCGCACCCCGGCCCGGATCAGGGTGGTCACCACCCCGTGCAGATGGTCCAGGTCGACGCCACGGACCCCACCCTCCCCCTCCAGGGTGAAGGTCAGGATGGTGCCCTGGAAGGCTTCGAGGAAGAACTGCTTTTCGGAAAACTCATCGTCCATGAACCGGGCCAGTCACGATGATTTTGATGGATGGGGGAAGCCTCCCTCCACCCTCCACCTTCCACCAAATGGAAGTCGGTAAAAAGAAAAAACCCGGAACACAAGGTTCCGGGTTCATGGTCTTGCACGGGGGAGTGACTGGTGATCAGTCGCTTTCCATGGCGACATTGGAGGCCTGCAGCCCCTTCTGTCCCCGCACCACCTGGAAGCTCACCCGCTGCCCTTCCTCCAGGCTGCGGAAGCCAGTGGCCTGGATGGCGGAAAAATGCACGAAGACGTCTTCCCCCCCCTCGTCCGGGGCGATGAAGCCGAACCCCTTGGCGTTATTGAACCACTTCACGGTACCACGTACAGACTCCGACATCTTTCAGACTCCTGCGAACTCGATGCTGGTAAACAGTGGCGCGGGGTCTGGGTTGCCTGCCCCACATCCACTACTGAGAATGGGTTATGTTAGAAATATGACGTTCACAAGGCAAGAAAAATCTGCACCAGGCCATGTTTTTTTTCTCGCCCGCGGCAGGCCCATGGGGACAATGCCTGCATTAACCTGTTGAATGTATTTCAACAATAGACTCGACAATCCCGCCCGGGTCACCGCCGATCACGGCCGCCGGTTTCCGGCCCTGAACTCATTTCACGGATGACGGACCCGGGAGAGGTCGTGTATGCTGACGGCTCAACGGGATGGGGATTCCTGCATTCGGCTCAAAAAAGACGAGGCCACCATGGGCAAGAAAGAAAAAGACAAGAAAGACAAGCACGCCAAGAAACACCACGCGGAGCCACCGCGGGACGGGGGGGAAAAGCCCGTGAAGCAGAAGCTCGAAAAGGTTCCCGAGAAGGCGTATCTGAAGGAACTGGCGCGGCTGCAGGTGGAACTGGTCAAGCTTCAGGAATGGATCAAGGAAAAGGGCCTGAAGGTGGTGGTGATCTTCGAGGGTCGCGACGCCGCCGGCAAGGGGGGGGTGATCAAGCGGATCATGGAGCGCCTCAACCCCCGGGTGGTCAAGGTGGTGGCCCTGGGCACGCCCACCACCCGGGAGAAGGGCCAGTGGTACTTCCAGCGCTACGTGCCGCACCTGCCGGCCACCGGCGAGATGGTGCTGTTCGACCGCAGCTGGTACAACCGCGCCGGCGTGGAGCGGGTGATGGGCTTCTGCACCGAGGACGAATACCGGGAGTTCCTGCGCTCCTGTCCCGAGTTCGAGCGGATGCTGGTGCGCTCCGGTGTCATCGTGATCAAGTACTGGTTCTCGGTGGATGACGACATTCAGGAGGAGCGTTTTCAGGACCGGGCCAAGGATCCGCTGAAACGGTGGAAATTGAGCCCCATGGATGTGGAATCCCGCAACCGCTGGGTGGATTACAGCCGGGCCAAGGACGAGATGTTCGCCCACACCGACATCAAGCAGGCGCCCTGGTATGTGGTCAACGCCGACGAGAAGAAGCGGGCACGGTTGAACTGCATCAAGCACCTGCTGAGCATGATTCCCTACGAGGACCTCACCCCCAAGGCCCAGAAGCTGCCGCCCCGCACCACCGGCGGCTCCTATGTGCGCCCGCCCATCACCGACCAGAGCTTCGTGCCCGAGTTCGACACGAAGCCGGAAGAGTCCAAGCCCCACGAGGCCGACGACTGACCCTGCCCATGTCCCCGGAATCCCGCTGGGGGTTCCGGGGAGGCTCGTCTCGATCCCATTTTGATGGATGGAGAGACCCTCCCTCCATCAATGGTGCGGGGAAGACGACCTTTGCCAGGGAGTTCCTCCCCAACGAGGCGCACTGTCCCGTCTTCGTCAACGCGGACCTGATCGCCGCCGGGCTTTCTCCCTTCGCTCCGGAACGGGTTGCGGGCAAAGCTGGGCGGTTGATGCTCCAGGCCAAGGAAAAGCTACTCTTTCTGAGGTGTTTGATCCAGCTTGCCAAACCCACCTTTGCCAGTTATTTTAGGAAATCGCTGTTTATTGAAATTACGCGATTCCCTATTTTAACTTCACGAGGCGGACATGAAGCGGGATCTCCAGGGTCACTACGTGACCGTCTCTACGGCGGGAGAAAAAGCCCAGGCTTTCGTGCCCGCGCCGCTGCCTCCCGTGCCGCCCATCGACTGGACACCAGAGCTGCGCGGCAAGTTCGACCAAGCGCTCCTGGCACTGGGGCGACTGGACAGCGTTTCCATGCTGCTGCCAGACACCTCCCTGTTCCTCTACATGTACGTCCGCAAGGAGGCGGTACTCTCCTCGATGATCGAGGGGACCCAATCCTCCCTTTCGGATCTCCTCCTGTTTGAGCTGGACCAGGAGCCCGGTGTCCCCCTCGACGATGTCCAGGAGGTAAGCAACTACGTCGCCGCCCTGACCCATGGGCTCCAACGCCTGGACGAGGGCTTTCCGCTTTCCCTCCGTCTCATCAAGGAGATTCATTCCGTCCTGCTGGCCAAGGGGCGGGGGAGCCATCAGACACCGGGTGAGTTTCGGCGCAGCCAAAATTGGATCGGCGGCAGCCGTCCCGGTAACGCCGCATTCGTTCCGCCACCAGCCGAGCAGGTTCTGGAAGGGATGGGCAAGCTCGAACTGTTTCTCCACGACCAACCCGAACCGACACCCGTGCTGCTCAAGGCCGCTCTGGCCCATGTGCAATTCGAGACCATCCACCCGTTCCTGGACGGGAATGGCCGCCTTGGAAGACTCCTGATCACGCTGCTCCTGTGCGACCAAAAGGTCCTCCGGGAGCCGATGCTCTACCTGAGCCTCTACTTCAAGTCCCATCGGCGCTACCACTACGAGCTGCTGAACAACGTCCGCCTTACCGGGGACTGGGAGGCCTGGCTTGATTTCTTCGCGGAGGCCGTCATCGCCACGGCGACCCAAGCGGTGGAGGCGGCAAAGCAGCTCGCCGACCTGGCCGATGAAGATCGAGAGAGGATTGCCGTCCTCGGTCGGGCCGCAACTTCTGCCCTGCAGGTGCATCGCGCCATGATGGAGCATCCCATCGCCACTTCCGGATGGCTCTCGCAGAAAACGGGGCTTACCCCGGCCACGGTCAACAAGTCACTGGAGCGGCTGGAGCATCTCGGGATTGTCCGGGAATTGACCCAGAAACAGCGGAACCGCCTGTTCAGCTACGCCCGATACGTCGAAATCTTGAACAGAGGCACCGAACCACCGGACCGGTGAGTCGGTTGGTGCTGCCGCATCCAGGGGCAATTCGATTCCCAGTCTGACCACCAAACAATTTTTATAACGAATTGATTTTATTTGACTTATTTGTGGTTCGACGCAGCCTGATACCGCCAAATTTTTTCGCTGTGGTATTGGCGGGAGGGGTCGGCCATCCCCTGGCCGGATCAGGCGCTCAGCGCCAGGGGGCGGCATGGGCGGGAGGCCAGCGCCACAACATCCACCTTGGAATGCGGAAATGGAATGCGGCACCGAGTGGAGGCCAGTACCAGTTCTCGCCCTAATGGCACTTAGATAAGAATTTTCTTTTGAGTTTCAGCGAGGTGTGACATCGGCCTCCTGATGGTGCATGATTCCGGGTTGGAAACCAAGGAAGCATGACCAGGCAAGGAGGCCGACGA
>PEAP01000019.1 GCA_002753665.1 Magnetococcales bacterium DC0425bin3 | reverse complement strand
CTGGTGGCCATTGCGAGGGGGTCACACCCGATCCCATTCCGAACTCGGAAGTTAAGCCCCTCTGCGCCGATGATACTGCATCTCAAGATGTGGGAAAGTAGGTCACTGCCAGGAAGTTGAATACCGGTTCCGGTCCCCAGGGGACCGGAACCGGTCTCCCAAATGTTTTTGATGGATGGGGGAAGCATCCCTCCACCCTCCTCTGATAAAAGTCGCGATGCGACTGTCATGCCGATCAAACCGTCGCGGGATGGAGCAGTCCGGTAGCTCGTCGGGCTCATAACCCGAAGGTCGGGGGTTCAAATCCCTCTCCCGCAACCAATTTTTTCGTTTCAAGAGGGACATGGTTGCCGTTTGGACGCAATGCGGACACGGCAGCCATATCCCCGGCTGTCCCCACGATGCCGTTTTCGAAACAGCCTCCCTCCACCGAAGCCAGTTGCCCTCAGTGCCCGATCCATTTCAGCAACGTGGCAATCGCCCCAATGCCTGCCACCAGCATGCCTCCCAGGCGAATCGTCAAGTCGTTCTTCAACTCCTCCAGATCACGCTTCGTAGCCAACTGGTCGTTAACCAGTTCGACGATGATGCGAGTCTGCATCTCGGCCTGGGCATCGTTGAAGCCAACCGATTTCAAGCGTTTGACGGCTTCATGGGTATCGAACACAATGGCTTGGCTCACCGCACGCGCTCCTCTCCCAGACAGACATGACGACCGAGCAATTTTCTTGATCCCTATCCTATCACGTCACCAACAGAGTTCAAAAAGAACCTGACATTCAGCGGCCCGGCACGAAGCGGCCGTCGGGCCAGGCTTTGGTGGCTACCGCCGTGCCCAGGTTGGCCGCTTCCAGGCGGTCGCGCAGCTCCAGGAGCTGGTTGATCAGGGCCGGTTCGGCATGGGCGTAGGCGGCTTCGTCGGGAGTGCGGCGTACCACGATCCCCAGCAGCTCGGTGATGGCGTTGCCCACCGAGTTCTGGCTGATGGTGACGATGAGCCGGCCGCTGTCGTCCCGGTAGAGCAATTGCTTGTAGGCCGGTCGCCAGCGCAGTTCATTGGCGAACTGGGGGTCCTCCATCACCTTGAGGCGCACCATGCGCGCCGCCCGGTGAAACTCGTTGCTGAACAGCAGCACGTCCTCGATCTGGTCCGGAAAGCGGGCATCCTCCGGCACCTGGGCGGCGTTGCCCGAGACCAGGCCGAAGAAGGTGCGGTAGAAGTCGAGGAAGCCCTGGAGGACCAGATCGTACTCCCGCCAGAAGCGGCCCCGTTCGATGGCCTGGCCGCCGCCAGTCACCTCCCAGCTCGGCAGGCCCTTGGGGTAGCCGGTGGCCCGCAACTGGGCCTCATCCGGGGCCAGGGGTTTGAGGACCGCCAAGTCCAGCACCTCCAGGAAGCGGTGGTAGACATCGCTCAGGTAATGGAGAAACAGGCCGTGATGGCCGCTGTCGGTGAGGTTGGGATCGTCGTCGTCGGCCGGGCCGCTGTGGGCCAGCAGGTCCTGCTCGAAGACAATGAAGTGGTTGTGGATCATGCGGATGCTGGGCACCCCCGGCTTGCAGAGGGGCCAGGTGGCGTCCAGGCTCGCCTCGCCGCAGAATAGCAGGTGTTCCTGGGGGTCCGGATACTGCTCCAGCATGTAGTTGAACGTCACCTGGGTCATGCGGCTGAAGGCCATGTTTTCCTGGCGGTTGAGCTGGTCGCGGCGCACCGGGCGCCCCAGGGGATCGAGGATCCGCTGGCTGGTGTCCAGGATGATGGAGGTGTCGAACAGGTTGGAATGGCCGATGGCCTTGCGGTAGAGCAGCAGGTCCTCCGGGGAGCGCAGCAGGCCGTTTTCCTCGGCCAGATGGCGCAGATTGTTGGGACTGTTGAAAAACTCGGTCAGGGTCATCCCCTTGGGAACTTCCAGGGGGATCTTGCGATGGGGGGTGATCACTTCCCTGGGAATGCGCTCCATGGGGGGGCTCCGTGTTGGCATTGATGGGGCTGACTTTGATGGATGGGGTCGGCTTCCACGGTAACGTCGATCTGGAAGCCGCTCCGCGACTTTCACGGTACCTTCAGGAATACCCGAGCCCATGCCCGGGTTCAACCGTGAATTGGTCTTGACAAGCGATGGCAGTTGACCCAATCTCTGCCCGCCCCAATCCATCCCTTGAATATTGGAGAGAAAATCATGGCGGAAAAGCCTTCCACGGCGCAACCGGACATCATCTACACCAAGGTTGACGAAGCCCCACAGCTAGCGAGCGGGTCCTTCCTGCCGATCATACAGGCTTTCACCAAGGTGGCCGGGATCACCGTCGGCACCAAAGACATCTCCCTGGCCGGACGGATCATCGCCACCTTTCCCGAGCATCTGACCCCCGCCCAACGGCAGCCCGATGATCTGGCCGAACTGGGCGAGCTGGTCAAACAGCCCAGCGCCAACGTCATCAAACTGCCCAACGTCAGCGCCTCGGTGCCCCAGTTGAAGGCGGCCATCAAGGAACTGCAGGGACAGGGCTACAAGATTCCCGACTATCCCGACAATCCCAAGGATGATGCGGAGAAGGCCATCCAGGCCAAATTCGACAAGATCAAGGGCAGCGCCGTCAACCCGGTGCTGCGGGAAGGCAACTCCGACCGTCGGCCTCCCAAGGCTGTCAAGGAATACGCCAAGAAGAATCCCCATTCCATGGGTGAATGGCGCAAGGATTCCAAATGTCACGTCGCCACCATGAGCAGCGGCGATTTTCGTCACAACGAGAAGTCCACCACCATCTCGGGAGCCTCGGCCGGCAATGCCCGGATCGAATTCGTCAGCGGCAGCGGCGAGGTGACCGTCCTCAAGGCCAAGACCGAGCTGGCCGACGGTGCGGTGGTCGATGCCACGGTGATGAGCAAAAAGGCGCTGCGCAAGTTTCTTGAAGAGCAGATCAAGGACGCCAAGCAGCAGGGGGTGCTGTTTTCTCTGCACATGAAGGCCACCATGATGAAGGTCTCCGACCCCATCATCTTCGGTCATGCCGTGTCGGTGTTCTTCAAGGATCTGTTCGACAAGCACGGCGCCACCTTCCGCCAGTTGGGGGTCAACACCAACAACGGCTTCGGTGACATCGTCAGCAAGATCCAGTCCCTGCCCGAGGACCAGCGCAAGGCCATCGAAGCAGACATCAAGGCCTGCTTTGCCAGCCAGCCCACTCTCTACATGGTCAACTCCGACAAGGGCATCACCAACCTCCATGTCCCCAGCGATGTCATCATCGACGCCTCCATGCCGGTGGTCATCCGCAGCGGCGGCAAGGGCTGGGGTCCCGACGGCAAGGAGCATGACTGCAAGGCGGTGATTCCCGACAGCAGCTATGCCGGCGTCTATGCCGAAACCATCAATTTCTGCAAGCAGCATGGCGCCTTCAACCCCGCCACCATGGGCAACATCCCCAACGTCGGACTCATGGCCCAGAAGGCGGAAGAGTACGGTTCCCACCCCCAGACCTTCCAGGTGCCTGGCAACGGCAAGGTGCGCGTCGTCGATGCCGGCGGCAAGACCCTGTTCGAGCATGACGTGGAAGAGGGCGACATCTGGCGCATGTGCCAGGCCAAGGATGCTCCCATCCGCGACTGGGTGAAACTGGCCGTCAATCGTGCCCGGGCCTCCGGCGCCCCGGCGGTATTCTGGTTGGACAAGAACCGGGCCCACGATGCCCAGCTCATCACCAAGGTCGAGCGCTATCTGAAGGACCACGATACCAAGGGCCTGGAGATTCACATCAAATCGCCGGAGGAAGCCACCCGCTTCTCCCTGGAGCGCATGAAGAGCGGCCAGGATACCATCTCGGTCACCGGCAACGTGCTGCGGGACTACCTGACTGACCTGTTCCCCATCCTGGAAGTCGGCACCAGCGCCAAGATGCTCTCCATCGTGCCGCTCATGAACGGCGGCGGGATGTTCGAAACCGGGGCCGGCGGGTCCGCTCCCAAGCATGTGCAGCAGTTCGTCCAGGAAGGACACCTGCGCTGGGACTCCCTGGGAGAATTCTCCGCCCTGGCGGCGTCCTTCGAACATCTCAGTGAAGTGGCCAACAAGCCCAGGGCCAAGGTTCTCGCCAAGACCCTGGATCAGGGCATGGAAAAACTGCTGACCGAACGGAAGTCCCCGACCCCCAAGGTCGGCCAGTTGGACAATCGTGGCAGCCATTACTACATCGCCCGCTACTGGGCCGAGGCCGTGGCCGCCCAGGGCGACGATGCCGAACTCAAGAAGCATTTCACTCCCATCGCCAGGCAGTTGGCCGAGAACGAGGCCAAGATTTTGGCCGAGATCGACGCCACCCAGGGCAAGCCCGTCGATCTGGGTGGCTACTATCACCCGGATCCGGCCAAGGTGGCAGCGGCCATGCGGCCCAGCAAGACCATGAACGCCATCCTGGGCGGCTGAACCGACGACCGATCCTGAACCCTGCATGGTCGGGAGATTTTTCCTTGTCTTCCGAGCCATGATACTCAAGAATATAAAGCGGCAACCGTAATGACAGCGAATCCTGGGGAAATCCAGGATTCGCTTTTTTTTGTGCTGGATCGGGCCAGGGGGAGTGGACTCATGGGCAACTGGGGCTGTCCCCATGAAGTGGAGGGCCGCTGTGTCAGCGTGCAGGATCGACCCTGCGATCCGGGCATGAAGGGCTGTGTACTCTTCGGTCGGGTCACCTTTGCCGATGCGGACAAGAATCGGCCGACCCGGTCGGTTCCAGTGGCGGGTCCCGCTGATCCCCTGGCTGGCGCCCCCCTCAAAGAGCGATAGCTTTGGGCGCCGGCGGCATCGGGTTGGGAGCGGCAGGAGTGGCTTTGGGGTCCAGAGGGGCTACGGCGTTCAGGTTCAGGCGGCCGGTTTCTTCCAGGGTGATGTCCCCCACCAGGGGCAGGTCCACCAGGATGGTGCCGGTCAGGCGATAATCGAGGGTCCGTTCGCCCCGGGCCAGGAGCCGGGCCAGTTGGCCCAGGGACTGGAGCAGGCTGGTGGCGGCGGTGACCGTGAATTCCTGCGCCCCCCGGGCCGGTACGGTGAAACCTTCCTGGTTCACGCCATCGGCCAGCACCTGGTCCTGGACGGCCACCGACAGCCGCAGGCCGCCGATGGGCAAAGGATAGGCATTGGGGTTGGTGACCCGCAGGGTGAGTCGGAAACGTTGTTCCAGGAGGGTCGAGGGCAACCGCTGGAGATCCACCAGGTGCAGGCGGGGTTTTTCGAACAGACGGCCGTTGCTGCCGGTGCCGGCGCAGGCGGCCAGCAGAAGCAGCAGCGTCAGCCAGAGTCCGTTCCAGGCCCCCCCGGGCAGCTTTGGGGGCTTTTTCACAAAGTCTCCAGGCGCAGGCCGAGCCCGGCTGCGGCCCGATCCAGATGGGGCCCGTGGCCGAGAACCGCTGTATTGGCGTCAGCGGTCCGCACCCAGCGGGTGGCCACCTGGCGCAGATCCTCCAGGCTGGTGGCCAGCACCCGCTCCCGGAAGGCCCGACGCCGCTCCGGGGTGCGGCCATGGAGGCGGTCATGGTAGGCGCGCTTGGCCTCGCCGGCCGGCGATCCGGGTCGGTCGATGCTGGCCACCACGCCCAGGATGGCCTCTTCGAGGGCGTGTTCGGGATGGCGGGTGTCCAGCAGCCAGGGCACGGCCCGATCAAAATCGGCCAGGGTGTCCTCCAGCCGGGGATCCCGGTAGGAATAGAAGCGGAAGGTGGCCGAGTCGGCATCGTAGCCGGCGCCGCCGCCGTAGGCGCCACCGCGTTCGCGGATTGCCCGATGCAGGAAGCCGTTGCGCAGGAACTGGCCCAATACCAGCAGAGCCGGGGCATCCCCATGGAGGTAGGGCACCGCCGGGTGGACCCGGGCGCAGTACTGCACCTGGGCGTTGATGCGCCATCCCACACGAACGGCCTCCCGGCGGGCGGGATGGCTGAAGGGGGGCAGGTTTGGCGTGCCGGTTCCCAGCCCGGGCCAGACATCCGCCAGGCTGTCGGCGATGGCGGCGAAGTGGCGATCCTCGCCGATCACCAGCAGGCGCCGAGGTACCTGCGCCAGAACCTGGGCCAGGCGCTGGAGGTCGTTGGCCAGACGGTCGAGGGCGGTGCCATTGGCCAGGGCGGCATCCAGGGTCTTGAGCCGCCGCACGGCGGTCAGGCCTCCCCAGCGGTCGGCCATGGCCGCCACCGGGCTCAGGCCGGCCGCGGCGGCCGAGAGGGCCAGGTTGTGGCCGTTGTCCGCCACCCGCAGCTCGGCGCTGGCGCGCATCTGGGCCACCAGCTCCCGCAGACGGGAGCGTTCATCGAAGCGCGGGGCGACCAGGGTGTCCCGCAGCAGGAGGTTCATCTCCGGCTGGTTGCGTTGCAGCGCCTTGCTGGACAGAATGAAAACGCCCCGCAGGCGTCCGGCGTCATCGATGGCGCCATGGACCGTGGCCCGGGCCGACAGACCGCCGCACACCAGGGCCTGCCGGGCCTGGGTGGCCAGGTAGTCCCGCGGGCCGGAGCCGACCTCAGTGACCAGGGATCCGTAGAGGGACAGCAGGTCCACCAGATCCGGATCCGGCATGGGCAGGTCCAGGATCACCTGCTGGTAGACCAGGCCATTGGTGGGCCGGTCGAACCAGGTCACGTCCAATTTTCGGCTGGGTCGGTCCAGGGGCAGCGGGATGGGGAGATCCCGGGGCACGTCTCCCAACCGCAGGCGTGGCAGGATTTCCGGATCGTCTTCCGACTCCTGCCGCTGTCGCAGGGCCCCGGCCTGGGTGGACAGCCCGGCCCGGCCGGTGGGGTCCAGGGAATTCCTCAACCGGGCCAGACGGTCGGCTTCGCGGAGGCGGCGCGCCTCGGACAGGCCGGTGTCGGGCCGCAGGGTCAGACGCAACCGGTGGGGATTGTCCAGCAGCCAGCGCCGCACCAGTCCGGGCAGGAAATCTGGATCGTCGATCTGACGGCGCAGCTTTTCCAGCACTGGCTCCACCGCCAGAGCGCCCACCGGATCGCCGCCATGCAGGGCGGCGGGCAGGGCGGTCATCATCAGCTTGAGCCCGTAGGGAAAGCCATCGCCGCCCACCTCGCGGCGGGCCAGTTCCAGTTGATGGAACACCGCCGCCACCTGTTGGGGATCCACCCCCTGGTCGGCCACGGTGCGCAGCACGGTCAGGATCATCTCCTCCACCGCCTCGGCCCGCTCCGGCTCGGAGCCCTCCAGGCCGCAGACGAACAGCATTTCCCGGGTGGAATCGTCCAATCCGCAGGCCGGGGAGGGGGAGCTGCCCAGTTTGGAGGTTTCCAGGGCCTGCAGCAGGGGCGAGGAGCTGTTGTCCATCAGCACCCCTGTGAGCAGGTGGGCCTGAAGCAGCGATTCCAGATCCGCGGCGTTGCCCAGCAGCCAACTGAGGACGATATGGGTCTTTTCCCGGGGCTCGCCCTCGTCCAGGGCATAGGGTTCGGTCACGACCAGGGGGGCGGCGCGGCGCTGTTCGTCGGGCACCGCCAGGCCGGAGACATCCAGCGACCGAAACCGGCACAGCACCCGCTCCTGGAACACCGCCTGATGGTCGGCTGCCGGGATATTGCCATAGGTCATGAACACCGCGTTGGACGGGTGATAATGCCGGGCGTGAAAGGCCTTGAGCTGCTCCCAGGTGAGATCGGGAATGGTTTCGGGGTCACCGCCGCTGTTGTAATGGTAGGTGGTGGTGGGAAACTGGTGATGGCTGATCCGTTCCCACAGCACCCGGCTGGCGGAACTCATGGCGCCTTTCATCTCGTTGAAGACCACTCCCTTGAAGACCAGGGGGGAGGAGGGATCCGTCGGATCGGCCGGCTCCACGCGGCAGCCTTCCTGGGCGAAGTCCAGGGGTTCCAGGCGGGGAAAGAAGGCGGCGTCCAGGTAGACATTGAGCAGATTGTCGAAATCCTTCCGGGACTGGCTGGCAAACGGGTATGCGGTCCAGTCGCTGGAGGTGAAGGCGTTCATGAAGGTGGCCAGGGTGCGGCGCAGCATCATGAAGAATGGATCGCGCACCGGATAGCGTTCCGAACCGCAGAGGACGGTATGCTCCAGAATGTGGGCCACCCCGGTGGAGTCCTCGGGCACGGTGAGGAAGGCCACCAGGAAGGCATTGTGGGGGTCGTCGGTCGCCAGATGCAGGTGCCGGGCCCCGGTGGCATGATGCCGGTGGGATTCGACGATCAGGTTGAGGGCCGGGATGGGTTCCCGACGCAGCATTTCAAAAGCGGAATGGCTCATGTGAGGTTTGTCCACGACGTTGGTGAAACATCTCAGTATACAGAGACATTCAATGTCGGCCAAGTCGCGACGCAGAAAAATTTTTTATGTGGTCAAAGAGGGATTTCTTGTTGAAGAGACCCCAGGGGGACTTTAGAATCCGTAATCGTTTTAGAAAATGAGAATATAAGCCGGTCTTTGATCCGTTTTTCCAATCCTGCCGCTGAAAATCGCGCAGCAATTTTCAGCGGTGGAGGGTGGAGGGAGGCTTCCCCCATCCATCCAATCAGCGGTGGAGGGTGGAGGGAGGCTTCCCCCATCCATCCAATCAGCGGTGGAGGGTGGAGGGAGGCTTCCCCCATCCATCCAAGTTGACTTCATTTGATCCGATTCCGAACGGGTGAAGCCTTCCCATCAATCCTCTCGGAGGTGAAACATGACGAGTGGCAACGCCGCACACAAAACGATCCTGGTCGTCGGCGGCGGAATAAGCGGACTGACGGCCGCCCTGGAGGCCGCCGAGGTGGGCTACGAAGTGATTCTGGTGGAAAAGAATCCCTACCTGGGCGGTCGCGTGGCACAGCATCACAAGTATTTCCCCAAGCTGTGCAGCCCTACCTGCGGCCTTGAAATCAATTTCCAGCGGATTCGCAACAATCCGCGGGTGACGTTCCATACCCTGACCGAGGTGGAGAAGGTGGAGGGTTCCGCCGGAAACTACCAGGTTCGGCTGCGCCGCAACCCGCGCTATGTGAACGACAAATGCACCGCCTGCGGCGATTGCGCCAAGGCCTGTGAGGTGGAAATCGCCAATCCGTTCAACTTCGGCCTGGGCAAGCTCAAGGCGATCCACAACAGCCACGATATGGCCTTTCCCAACCGTTTCGTGATGGATGCCGAGTTCGCCAAGACCGACGCCGCCAAGAAGCTGGTGGCGGTCTGTCCGGTGGGGGCCATCGAGCCGGACATGCAGCCCCAGATGGTGGACCTGACCGTGGGCGCGGTGATCTGGGCCACCGGGTGGCAGCCCTATGATGCCGCCAAGATCCGTCCCTACGGTTTCGGCAGCAACGCCAACGTCACCACCAACATGCGCTTCGAGCGCATGAGTTCGGCCTACGGCCCCACCGGTGGCAAGATTCAGCGGCCATCGGACGGCCAGGCGCCGGCCAGCGTGGCCTTCATCCAGTGCGCCGGATCGCGGGATCACAACTACCTGCCGTTCTGCTCCCGGATTTGTTGCCTGGCTTCCATGAAGCAGGCCACCTATGTGCGGGAGCAGTACCCCGACGCCCAGGTGACCCTCTTTTACATCGACCTGCGGGCCATGGATCGCTACGAGGCGTTCCAGAAGAAGATCGAGGCCGATCCCAAGGTGGAATGGGTCAAGTCCAAACCGGCCCGTATCGAGGAAAACCCGGCCAACAAGAACCCCATCGTCATCGGCGAGGACACCCTGACCGGCGTGCGTTACCGGCGGGAGTTCGATCTGGTAGTGCTGGCCACCGGCATGGAACCCAATGCTGCCCTGCAACCGGTGCCGGCGGCCAACGTCCCCACCGACGACTACGGCTTCGTGGTCAATGACGGCGGCGGCATCATCGCCGTCGGCTGCGCGGCGGGTCCCCTGGACGTGGCCGGCGCGGTACAGTCCGGCACGGCGGCGGCCCTCAAGGCGATTCAGGCTTTGGCCCAGGTGAAAGGATAAGCGGCGATGGCTGACAAGAAAATCGGTTGTTACATCTGCACCGGCTGCGGCATCGGCGACGCCCTGGACATCGCCGCTCTCGAAGTCGTGGCCAAGAAGGAACAGAAGATCCCCGTGGTCAAGAACCACGCCATGCTCTGCGGCGCCGAGGGCCTTGCCCTGATCCAAAAGGACATGACCGGGGAGGGGGTCAACGCCCTGGTGATCGCCGCCTGCTCGCCCCGGGAACAGGGGGAGGCCTTCCGGTTCGATACCCGGATCATGGACCGGGTCAGCCTGCGGGAACTGGTGGTGTGGGTCCACGAGCAGGCCGATCAGAAGGATGCGGACACCTTCGAGGAAGACCGCAACATGGCCGCCGGCGACTATTTGACCATGGGCTGCATGCGGGTCAAGAAGATGAACGCCCCCGAGCCGTTTCAGGATCCCGGTTTCTCCAAGGATATCCTGGTGGTGGGTGGCGGCGTTTCCGGGCTCACCGCGGCCCGGGAGATCGCCAAGGCCGGCTACAAGGCCATCCTGGTGGAAAAGAGCGACGCCCTGGGCGGCCATGTGGCCGGCATGCATCAGGTGAGCGCCAGCAAGCCGCCCTACCGGGATCCCCAGCCCAACCCCATCGGCCAGCTCATTGCCGAGGTGGAGGGTTTCAAATCCATCGAAGTCATCCGCAATGGCGATATCATCAACACCGCCGGGGCGCCGGGACTGTTCGATGTCACCATCAAGACTCCCTCCGGCGATGAGAACCGCCGGGTGGGCGCCCTGGTGGTGGCCACCGGGTTCAAGCCCTACGATCCCGCCAAGCTGGGCCATCTGGGCCATGGCAGCTCGCCGGACGTGATCACCGGCCTGGAATTCGAAGCCATGGCCAAGGCCGGCAAGATCGTGCGCAAATCCGACGGTCAGCCGGCCAAGCGGGTGGCCTTCGCCTTGTGCGCCGGCCAGCGGGACGCCGCCCATCTGGAATACTGCTCCTCGGCCTGCTGTATCGCTTCCATGAAGCAGGCCCGCTATGTGCAGGACGCCTACGCGGACGGCTCGGCCTACGTCATCTTCCAGGAAATCCGCACCCCGGGGCAGATGGAGGATTTCTACCGCGGCGCCCAGGATGCCGGAACGGTGTTCATCAAGGGCGACATCCAGAAGGTCGCCACCGGTTCCGGTGGGCTGGACCTGGAGGTGAAGGACAAGCTGCTGCGCAGCACCGAAACCCTCCAGGTGGATTTGCTGGTGCTGGCCACTGGCATGGAACCCAACCTGGACACCCAGGATCCCAACGTGCCCGCCCCCGTCAAGCCGGGGCCGGAAACCAGCCACACCACCCTCAATCTGCAATACCGGCAGGGACCCAGTCTGCCGAACCTGAAATACGGGTTCGCCGACTCCCATTTCATCTGCTTCCCCTACGAAACCCGGCGCACCGGCATCTATGTGGCCGGTCCGGCCCGGCGTCCCATGGGGATTGCCGCCGCCATGACCGATGCCTCCGGCGCGGCCCTGAAGGCGATTCAGGCCGTGGAATCCGTCGCCCGGGGTGCTGCTGTGCATCCCCGGGCCGGGGATCTCAGCTATCCGTCGTTCCGGGTGGAGGCCTGCACCCAGTGCAAGCGCTGCACGGAGGAATGTCCCTTCGGCGCCATCAATGAGGATGACAAGGGCAACCCCCTGTTCAATCCCACCCGTTGCCGGCGCTGCGGCACCTGCATGGGGGCCTGCCCCCAGAAGATCATCAGCTTCGCCAACTACTCGGTGGACATGATCGGCTCCATGGTCAAGGAAGTCACCATGCCCGAGGAGGACGACGAGAAGCCGCGGGTGCTGGTGTTCTGCTGTGAAAACGACGCCTATCCGGCCCTGGACATGGCCGCCCGCAACCGCACGCCGCTGTCCACTTATGTGCGGGTCATTCCGCTGCGCTGCATGGGATCCATGAGCCTGGTGTGGATCGCCGACGCCATGTCCTCCGGCTGGGACGGCGTGCTGCTGATGGGCTGTCGTCACGGCGACGACTATCAATGCCACAACGTGCGGGGCTCGGCCCTGGCGGAAATCCGCCTGAGCAAGGTGTCCGAAACCCTCAAGACCCTGCAATTGGAGTCGGCCCGGGTGCGCATGATTGAGGTCAACATCATGGACGCCAACGTGGTCGTGGACAAGATCAACCAGTTCGTCGAAGACCTGAGTGAACTGGGGCCCAATCCCTTCAAGGAATTCTGAGGCGGCCCCCGTTGTTCCGGGGCGGACCGGCCATGGATGGCCGGTCCGCCCCGGACTCGCAAGTGACTTTTTCAATCGGGAGTTCTCGATATGGCATATAACCTTTCGTTTGCCAGGAAGGTGTACAAGAACGCGGAGATGGGCCACTGGATCAAGATGTGCATGCAGTGCGGCGTCTGTTCCGGCTCCTGTCCCCTGGGGCCGCTGGGCGCCTGGGAATTCGGCCCCCGGGAGATCTTTCAACGGGTGCGGGCCGGCAAGGAGGAGGAGATCCTCGGCAGCGGGGCCATGTGGATGTGTACCTCCTGCTACAACTGCATCGTGCGCTGTCCCCGGGGCTTGCCCATCACCCACATCGTCCATGGCCTGGCCCGCTACGCCGTGGAGACCGGCAAGGTGAAGCCCACCCAGCCCACCGCCCGTTTCGCCACCAAGGTGTTCTGGAATAACATCGTCAAGACCGGACGGGTGGGTGAGGCGGCCCTGTCCATGCATCTCTACTTCATCGATGGCATCGGCACCGGCATCAGCAACGTGCTGGAAATGAAGGACGTGGCCCTGGGCATGCTCAAATCCAAGCGGCTCAATCCCATCCCCTTCCGGGGCAAAATCAAAGGCTACGACGGCTTCAAGAAGATGCTCGACAAAGCCTTTGAACTGGAAAAGAAGTAAGGAGGCCCCCCATGAAGGAATACAGTTTCTATCCCGGATGCAGCTCCGAAAAGATGGCCTCCGCGGCCAACATGGAGAACAGCGTCCACCACATGTGCGAGATCCTGGGCATCAAACTCAAGGAGATCGACGACTGGAACTGCTGCTCGGCCTCCATCGGCTACGCCGGCGGCGGGCAGTTGCCACGCATGGCCCTGACGGCCCGCAACTTCGCCCTCAGCCAGGCCCAGAGCCCCGGCAAGGACGTAGTGGCCACCTGCGCCGCCTGCTGGCTGGCCCTGCGGGAGACCCAGGAGCGGATCGAGGAAGAGCCGGTGGTCAAGGCCCAGTTGGATACCGTCCTCAAGGAGGCCAATCTCACCTACGACGGCCATCTCAAGCCCCGGCACATGGTGGAGGTCCTCATCGAGGACGTGGGCTGGGACCAGCTCAAGGCCAAGGTGAAGAAGCCCCTGAAGGGTCTCAAGGTGGCCGGTTATGTGGGCTGCCAGACCAACCGGCCGTTCGGAGTCTGCGGGGATAATTTCGAAGATCCCCAGTATCTCGACCGGATGATCGAGGCCACCGGCGCCACGGCGGTGCCGTTTCCCAAAAAGGTGGCCTGCTGCGGCGGCGCCCTGGCCTTTTCCGAGAACGAGAATGCCTGCAAGCTGATCAAGGAAATCCTGCAGAGCGCCGTCGACAACGGCGCCGAAGCCATCGTCACCCCCTGCCCGGTGTGCCAGCTCAACGTCGAGGTCTACCAGGGCAAGGTGAACAAGATGTTCAACACCAGGTTCAACATTCCCGTCCTGTATTACTCCCAGCTCTTCGTCCTGGCCTGGGGTGGCAGTTGGGAGCAGGCGGCGCTGAACCAGCAGGTGGTGCCCGCCACCGCGCTGCAACGGTTTGCCTGATCCTCTCAGGCGGGCAGTATTACCGTAGAAGCCGGGAAGCGGCTTTTATCGTTGAGTTGCGGGAGCAGGTATTCCCCCCGCCGACCGGGATCCGGGAACGGATGGCTGGTCGGCGGAGGGCCTGCCCCTTTCCTTTCGATCCGGATGGTTTCCGCGTTGGTTCGTCGGCACTAGTGTTGGCGCGGGTGGGGGCGTCTGCGGCTGCGGGAGGGGCGGGGCGTGCCCGCGGGTCGGTTGCCCTTGCGGTCGGGCCGCGGCTTGTCCGGGCTGCCGGTTCGGGAATAGCCGCGTTCCTCGCGCACCCGGGACAGCAGGTGGCCGATGCGGCCGTTGAGGTTGCCCCGCAGGGCGATGGCCTCTTCGATGTCCGGAAAGATCGTTGGAAAACGATAATGGAGCCAGCAGTAAAGATCCACCATGCGGGTGGCGGTCTCCAGGAGGCCGAGCTGGCGATGGCGGGGACCCTGGGTGGTGGGCAGGATGTCGGTCAGGGACAGGGGCCGTTCCCGGGCCACCGCCGCGACCATGATGGCAAAGCCGTCCACCACCGACGTCGAGCGGATGGGAACCGGCGCGGCCGAGAGCAGAAACCGGGTGGCGAGATCCAGAGAGGCGTGGCGGTCGGTGATGCGCGCCAGCAGGGTCTGGTCGTCCAGGTCCCCCAGCCGGTAGAGGGTCGGGTCGGGTTTCACCGCCTGGAGGAACAGGGTCAGCAGCGGGGCGAGGCGGGGATGCTGCTGGCCCTGGTGTTCGGCGATGGCCAGCAGGTGGTCCAGGTTGGGGGCCAGACAGGCCCGCCGCACCGGCGCCGGGCGGGTGTGAAAGGCCACCCGCAGATGGGCCATGGGAATGCGGAAACTGCCGACAAACCCGATTTCGTTCTGGCCGAACCGGCCGGCCCGACCGGCGATCTGACGGACCTCCAGGGGGGTCAGCAGGTGTTCCTGGCGATTGATGAACTTGCGATCGGCCGTGAACAGCAGGGTGCGGATCGGCAGATTGAGGCCCATGCCGATGGCGTCGGTGGCGGCCAGGAAGGGGGCCTCCCCGGAGGCGAACATCCGCGCCTGCTGGCGGCGCACCTCCGGGGGCAGGGCGCCATAGACCACCGCGGCCCGTTGACCGGTCTCCCGCTCCAGCATCGCCTTGAGGGCCAGCACATCGGAGCGGGAAAAGGCCACCAGGGCGGTGCCCGGCTCCAGTTCGTCGAAGGAGCCGACGGGTTTGTTCAGCAGTTGCAGGGGCGTGAGCCGCTCCAGGGTGACCACCTCCAGGGACTCGCCGGTCAGCTCCAGGAGGCGGGTGAGAATGGGCTGCACTTCCGGGGAGCCCACCACACAGACTTCCGTGGCCCGCACCCCCAGAATCGCCTGGGTCCAGGCCCAGCCCCGATCCGGGTCGGCCAGCATTTGGGCTTCGTCGATCACTGCCAGTTCGTAATGCTGGTGGAGGGGCAGCATCTCGATGGTGGAGGCGGTGTGTTGCGCCCCGGGTACCGGGATCCGTTCCTCGCCGGTCATCAGGTTGCAGAAGATGCCCCATTGGTTGAGGGTCTGGGCCACCTCCTGGGCCAGCAGCCGCAGGGGGGCCAGATAGACCCCGTTTTCCGCGCCGGCCAGGCGTTGCAGGGCCTGATAGGTCTTGCCGGAATTGGTGGGGCCCAGGTACAGGGTGAAGTGGCGTTTTTCTTCCCGGGCCGGAAACAGGGCATGAAACTCCCGGATGCGGGTGATCTGGCTGATGTTGCGTTGGGTCCGGGCGGCTTCGAACCGCTTCAGAAAGCGGTTGTAGAATTCCCAGTAGGGAGTCAGCGGCGGGCTGTCGGTCAGGTCCCGTTCCAGCTCCACCAGCTCCAGGCCGATTTCCCGGGCCAGGGTCGGGTCGTCCAGCCGGTCCTGGGTGATGATGGCCCGCAGTCGGGTCTCCCGAAACTGCTCCACGGCCTCCTGCCAGGGGTCCAGATCCGGCTGGGGCAAGGGAATTTTCAGCAGGCCGGTGCCATGGGTCAGCTCGGCACGGCGGGCCAGCAATTCCTTGCGCTCCGCCCACAGGGCCAGCAGCCGTTCCTCCCCTTCCTGGATCGGGTGATCCCCCAGGGTGGTCTGCCAGTCCTCCAGGCGTTCCTGGAGCCGAATCCAGTTCGTTTCCCAGCGTCGCGCCAGGGCGGTGATCTTGTCCCGATGGGATTCCAGGTATTGCTGTTCGCTGATGGTTTGCCCGGGGGCGAACAGGTCCAGGGGGCCGCTGTCCTGGACGATCTGGCGCACCGGGAGGGCCTCGTCCGGAACCCGGCGGCCCTTGCGGCGCCAACCCTTGCGGCTGCGCAGGGGTTCGACATCCTGGGGATGCCAGAGGGGCTGGCCCTGGTCGTCCTGGCCGGCCGGGGTGGCCCCGGGCCGGATGCGCTGCTGGGGGCCCAGGGTCGTTTCCGCCATCAGAAGGGGCGCTGGTTTCGTGGCAGGTTGGGCAGGGGGCTGAGTCACGGGTGCGTGTGCGATCACGGGGATGTGGTGTGAAGCGGGATGAAGTGGGTTATTATGGGGATTTGGAGGATTCTGTCACTGATAATCATGGGGCCTGGCGGCCATTCATGACCGGAACATGGGCCGGGGGCTGCCCCCGGGGCCGGGAAGGAGTCGAAGAAACATGCGCATCGGCATCGATTTGGGGGGAACCAAGATCGAGATCATCGCCCTGGACCGGGGCGGAGAAACCCGGGCCCGGGAGCGGGTCCCCACCCCCCAGGGGGACTACGAGGGCACCATCCGGGCCATGCTGGGCCTGGTGGGGACCGTGGAGCGGCAGTTGGGCCTGGAGCAGGCCGGCGTTCCGGTGGGCGTGGGGGTGCCCGGCGCCCTGGCGCCCGGGGCCGGAGCCATGAAATGCTCCAACTCGGTGGTCCTGATCGGCAAACCCCTGGAACAGGACCTGTCCCGGGGTCTGGGGCGGCCGGTGCGCCTGGCCAACGATGCCGACTGTTTTGCCCTTTCCGAGGCGGTGGATGGCGCCGCCGCTCGCTATCGCACGGTATTCGGGGTGATCCTCGGCACCGGCGCCGGCAGCGGCCTGGTGATGGACCGGCGGCCCAACCAGGGTCCCAACGGCGTGGGGGGCGAATGGGGCCACAACTCCCTGCCCTGGATGCAGGAGGGCGAATGGCCCGGCCCGGACTGCTACTGCGGCAAGCGGGGGTGCGTGGAGACCTTCGTGTCCGGCACCGGCCTGGCCCGTCGCTATGCCGACCAGTATGGCGGCACCCTCACCGGCCGGGAGATCGTCGCTCTGGCCGAGGGGGGGGATGCCCGGGCCGCGGCCTACCTGGATCTCTACGAAGACCGCCTGGCCCGCGCCCTGGGGGTGGTGATCAACCTGGTGGATCCCCACTGCATCGTGCTGGGGGGCGGGGTGTCCAACCTGGCCCGGCTCTACAGCAACATTCCGCCCCGGTTGGCGAAATACGTCTATGCCGGCGACTCGGTCACCCCGGTGGTCAAGGCGGTGCATGGCGATTCCAGCGGGGTGCGGGGGGCCGCCTGGCTGTGGCCCCGGGAGGGCGAAGCCCCCGTCTGGGATGACGTGCGGGCATGAAACTCACCATCCTGGGCAGCGGCACCGGCCTGCCCCACCGCAGCCGCAACGCCCCCGGCTATTTTCTGGAAGGGGCGGGGGGTGGGCGGTTGCTGGTGGATGCCGGCAGTGGCACGCTGGGCCAGATGGCCCGGGCCGGCAAGGATTGGGCGGCGCTGGATGGGGTCTGCATCACCCACACCCACCCGGACCACATCAGCGATCTGGTGGCCCTGCTGCACGCCTTCCGTTTGCCGGGGCTGGTGCGGGACCAGCCCCTGGTGCTGCTGGGGCCACCGGGGTTCGAGGTGTTCTGCGACCGCTATGTGATTCCGGTCAGCGGCCTGCCCGGTCGGTTTCCCGTGACGGTGACCCGGGCGGCGGAATGCCAGGAGCTGGCGGGCCTGACCATCCGGACCGCGCCCACCCGCCATTCGGAGCGCCTGGCCAGCCTGGCCTACCGTTTCGAGGAGCAGGGCCGGTCGCTGCTCGTTTCCGGGGATTGTGACGATTCCGCGCCGTTGCGGGAACTGGCCCGGGGGGTCGATCTGGCCGTTCTGGAGGCCTCCACCCTGGCCGCCGGCAAGGTGCCGGGCCATCTGAGCGCCGAGGACTGTGGCCGTATCGCCCATGGGGCCGGTGTGGGCCGACTGGTGTTGAGCCATTTCTATCCCATCGCCGGCCCGGACCTCTGGCGGTTGGCCGAGTGTGGTCTGCATTATTCCGGGGATGCCAGGCTGGCGGAGGATTTCATGGAGCTGGATCTGGAGCAGGGCCGTGGCCGGGGCGACCCTGAAGGGGAGTGACCATGGCGGAGCAGGATTGGATGTGTCGGCAGGTCCGGATGACGGGCCGGGTGCAGGGGGTCTGGTTCCGGGAGTCCACCCGGCGGGAGGCGGAACGGCTGGGGGCGTCAGGCTGGGTGCGGAATCTGCCCGACGGTTCGGTGGAGGCCAGGATCTACGGTCCCCCGGCCGTGGTGGAGGCTTTGGTGGCCTGGTGCCGCCAGGGTTCGCCCATGGCCCAGGTCCTCGGGTTCACGGATGACTTCTGTTCCGAGGAGTCCGGGTCCCCCCCCAGCGGTTTCCGGATTCGGCGCTGAATTGACGGTCGGGCTTCATCCCTTGATCGGGGACGGATAGGCCCGGATGATCTTGAGGCCGATGCCCCGGGGGCCGATGTGCAGCACCTTGCAGGGCAGGGCGGCGGTGCGATCCATGAAGAGTTCCACCTCGATGCGGCCTTCCTCGCCCTGTTGCAGGCCGTCGGTCGGTCCGTCGGGCACGAACAGGTAACCTTCCATGCCCATGTCCCGGGTTTCCCCCGTCCAGCGCCGGTTGCCGCTCATGATCAGCACCGCCGGCTCCTGACTGGGCAGCCGTTCATGTTCGCGTTTGTTGCCTGGGTTGTTCATGGTCTGCGCCTGACGCCTCCCGCAAGGTGCCCCAAGGGGCCTGGAAACCCCAAGAAAAGCATATCGGGGAGCTGGCGTCAAATTGTAAGAGCCCACATCGACTCTGATTCCAGAGCTATTGTCTTGAACGATCCGGCGTTCAAGGCTCAACCCGTGGCATTCTGGACGCCCACCCCCACGAACCATCCTTCCTTCTCCGGATGACCGTCCGTCCGATAGATCCACCGTCCCGCGGGTAAATCCACCGCTCTGGGATCTGGGCCGGGATTGATGCCCATCCACAGCCGGCGGCCGTCCGTCAAGTTCCAGAAGGTTCGCAGCAGCCTGCCATCCCACTGCCAGATGCCGCCTTGCCGAATTCCCGACAGCAGGGGCAGGATTTCCCGCCGGCGGATCGCCAGCAGGTGGCGGTGGAAGGCCAGCCAGGCGGTGCCGTCGGGTTGTTCCGCCGCCTCCCAGTCGAGTTGGGCCGCGACCCAGGTGTCGGGGGCGCCCGGGTCCGGGAGGCGGGCCAGGAGGTCCGCATCGGTGATGCCGAAGAATTGCTTGAATTCCCGGCGCCTGGCCGTGGCTATCGCCGGAGCCAGGGCGGGTTCGAGATCACAAAAGAACGGAAAGGGCCGCCGGCTGCCCCATTCCTGCCCCATGAACAGCATGGGAATCTGGGGAGACAGCAGCACCACGGCGGTGGCGGCCCGCAGCGCGGCGGGGGGGGCCAGGCTGGTGAGGCGGTCGCCCTGGGGGCGGTTGCCCACCTGGTCGTGATTTTGCAAAAACGCCACGAAGGCGATGGGGGGGAGATGAGCGCTGATCTCGCCCCGGGGGCGGCGGCGATAGGGAGAGAGTTCTCCCTGACAGGCAAAGCCCTCGGTCAGTGCCCGGCCCAGGTGGCGGGGGGGATGGTCCTGATAGTCCTGATAATAGCCGCCGGTCTCGCCGGTGAGCAGGTGATGCAGGACATGGTGCAGGTCATCGTTCCATTGGGCCTGGTACCAGCGCGGCGCGCCTGACGGGGTGCGAGCCAGAAAGCGCGCCTGGTTGGCCTCGTTCTCCAACACCAGATGAACCGGGCGCCGGGATCCCGGGCCGGCGGCCACCGCTTCGGCCAGTTCCTCCAACAAGTGGAAGTCCGAAGGATCGTCGATGGCCTGCACCGCGTCCAGACGCAGACCGTCGAAGCCGTATTCCTCGATCCAGAACAGGGCGTTGTGAATGAAATACTGCCGCACCCAGCGGCTATCCAGATCGAGGGCCGCGCCCCAGGGGGTGTGGCGTCGGGGGTTGAAGAACTGCGGGGCGTAGAGGTGCAGATAGTTCCCCTCCGGGCCGAAGTGATTGTAGACCACATCCAGGAACACCATCAGTCCCCGGGCATGGGCGGCCTGGACCAGGTGTTTCAGGTCGTCGGGAGTGCCGTAGCTGGCATCGGGGGCGAAGAGGTACACCCCGTCGTACCCCCAGCTCCAGCGGCCCGGAAAGTCGGCGATGGGCATCAGCTCGATGGCGGTGATGCCCAGATCCACCAGGGAGTCCAGCCGGTCGATGGCGGCGGTATAGGTTCCCTGGGGGGTGAAGGTCCCCACATGGAGTTCCAGCAACACCGTCTCCGCCCAGGGGCGCCCGCGCCAATGGGGGTCGTCCCAGGCCCAGGCGGCGGGATCCACCACGCGGCTGGGGCCATGGACATCCTGGGGTTGGTGACGGGAGGCGGGATCGGGCACTCGATGTCCGCCATCGATGCGGAAACGGTATAACGCACCGGGAGCCGCCTGGTCGGTGGTCAGGGCGAACCAGCCGTCGGCCTCCGACGTCATGGCCAACAGGCAGTCCGGTCCCGTGTCCTCCAGGCAGAGGTCCACCCGTCGGGCCCCGGGAGCCCAGAGGTGGAACCGAACGCCACCGTCCGGCTCCACCTGGGCGCCGAAGGGCATGTCGTGTCGTTTGCGCTGCATGGCCGATCCTTCCGTGGGGGGGGGGAGATTTTTTTTTCGGTGTTCATGTTCCATTCATGTTGGCCGTCTATAGTGAGGTCCGGATGGTGGTCACAAGGGTATACGGAACGGCAAGGGATCGCTCATGAAAAGGTTGCATCGCATTCTTCTGGTCACCACCCTGGCGCTGGTCCTGGGCCTTGCGGGGTCCGGAACGGCCGGGGCGGGAGAGATGATCACCTCCGGGGTGCGGCACGCGGACGGGGTCTACCACCTGACCCTGGAGATGCGCCTGCGGGGCCGGGCCGATCTGCTGCGCAGCCTGATCCTGGATTTCGACCATCTGGAGCAGTTGAACCCGACCATCGTGGCCAGCGCCCGCCTGACTTCCCCCAACCCCGACGTGGCCCGCATGCGCATCACCCTGCGGGACTGCGTGCTGATCTTCTGCCCGCAACTGGTGCAGACCCAGGAAGTGCGCCAGAGCAACGACGGCTCGCTGCTGGTCACCATCCTGCCGGAGGCCAGCGACTATTCGGCGGGCCGGTCGGTCTGGACCTTCACCCAGGAAGAGAACCAGATCACCCGGATCCGCGTGGAGGCCATGCTGGCGCCGCGGATTTTCATCCCGCCCCTGGTGGGACCCGCCATGGTGGGGCAACTGTTCCAGACCCGTTCCGAGGAAATGCTCGCCAACCTGGAGACCCTGGCCCGGGATCTGGAACTGGCCGCCCGCACGCCGGAAATGGACAGCCGGAGCCGGGGATGAACCGCACAAGACTCAGGAAAAACGCCGGCCTCGGCCAGGTCCGGTCGGCGGTGGTTCTGCTGTTGCTCACCGCCTGCGCCCCGGTCCCCGGCCGGCTGCTGCTGGATGACTTTCCCGACCTGACCCGCTCCTCCCGGCCGGCGACGGTGGCAGCCTGTCGGACGCTGTTCGGGGATCTGGACCGGCTGGTGGACCGGGCCGGGGTGCGGGATGCCCAGGAAGTTCGGGTGACGGAGCGTCCCCATCTGCGGGTGGATCGCGTTCTGGCCGCCCAGGGGCGGTTGGCCCGGGACCGGGCGGCGGTCGAGGCCTGGCTGACCTTGGCGGAGGCGGCGGATGATCGAGCGCGCCGGGCGGAGCTGGCCAACCTGAACCTGGAGCCGGATGTGCAGCGCCGGATGGACCAGGACCTGGCCCGCTGCCGGCCGCTGCTGGGGGCGGAAGATCGCGGTCGGCCGCTGGCGGAGACCCAGGCATGGCTCGCCGACATCGCCGTGCCGGACGAGTACCGGCGCTGGTGGCGGGTGGCCGGGCTCTATTGGCTGACGTCACTGCCGATCCGGGCCGGAGTGGCCGAACTGCACGGTCAGATCCGGGCCACCCACCGGACGGCGGTGGATCGGTTGCCGGTGCAGGGACATCTGGTAACCCATGGCGCGGCGACCACCAGTGGCGCCCTGGATGCGGATGAGGTGCGGCGGATCCTGCGGGAAGCCAGCCGCAATCCCCTGGGGTTGCCCCAACCCGATCGGACCGATCGGGACCGGCTGTTCGCCGCCTTCGCTCCCCTCTGGGAGGTGGATGTCGCCGACCCCAATGACCGACTGGGACGCCCCTGTTGGGGGGGGGAGGATGGAAATTCGCCCGGGGTGGATCCAGACCATCCGGTGGTTTATCAGCACCTGTCCCACACCTTTTTGGATGGCCGGCCCCTGGTGCAGCTCAACTATGTGGTCTGGTTTCCCTCCCGGCCGGCGCGCTCCGCCTGGGACTACCTGGCCGGCCGCATCGATGGCCTCACTTGGCGGGTGACCCTGGGCGAGGACGGGCGGCCCCTGCTGTTCGACACCATCCACAACTGTGGATGCTATCATTTGTTTTTTCCGACCCTGGCCCTCGCCCCCGTGGGGGACGGGACGTCCTGCTCCGAACCCGCGCTGGTTCCGACCTATCTGGGTGATTTGTCGCCGGGGGAACGGGTCATCCTGCGGGTGTCCAGCGTGGAGCATTTCGTCACCCACGTCCGCATCGGCCGGGGGGCGGCGTTGCGGCCGTCCGTCACCCTGGTCGAGGAAGAATACGGGAGTCTGCGCTCCCTGCCCCGGCCGGATGGCCGCCGCCGCAGCCTGTTCGATGATCAGGGCCTGGTGGTGGGTTCGGAGCGCGGAGAGCGCTGGCTGTTCTGGCCCATGGGCATTCCCGGACCGGGCACCATGCGCCAGTGGGGACATCATGCCACGGCCTTTTTCGGCAAGCGGCATTTCGACGATGCCGATTTGATTCAGCGATACTTCATGCGGCAACCGCTGAACAAGAAAAGCACTGCAGCCAACCAATCCTCGAACGGAGAATACCAATGGCCAACGGTCTCGAGTCGGTGAAACTCGGTCTGCTCATGTCCATGCTGATCCTGCTGTTCGGCATTGGCCTGGGCGTATCGTTCGGGGTGAACGAGGATGGCATCAAGGGGTGGATCGACGCTGGGATCGCCGCTCATCAGGATAAACATGACAGCAACAGCTCCGCCAAGATTTGGCGATTTTCCCAGCGGGCGCATTTCCATGCCATGGGCTTGGGAGCCTCCACCCTGGCCCTGATTCTGGCCGTGGCGATGAGTTCGATGGGGGAATGGCTCAAGCAGGTGACTTCCCTTCTGATCGGTTTGGGCAGCCTGTATCCGTTGTCCTGGTTCACCATGTTCCTGCTGGCGCCCTCCATGGGCCGGGATGAGGCGCATCATGCGTTTCTGACCGAGTTGTGGACCTGGGTGGGGGTCGGCTCCCTGTTGGCGGGTCTGGGCATCCTGTTTCTGCATGTCCTGACCGGGCGGGAGAGCGGGGCCCCCGTTGGAGAGTGAGCCGGCGATTGTTTACCGATGAAAATCGCTCCGCGACTTTCATCGGTGGAGGGTGGAGGGAGGCCTCCCCCATCCATCCAAAGTTGGCAAGGAAACGGTGAGCGTGGTATGCTGCTTCCAGGAGGTGTCCAATTCCTTATGACTACCGTTACGTTCGATACCCTGGTGGATCGGCTCAAGGTAGCAGGTTTCCAGTCGGAGCAGGCTGAAGCTGTCGTGCGTGCCATCGCCAAGTCACACGATGAACTGGTCACCAAGCGTGACTTGCAGGTTGAAATCGCTCCACTCAAGTGGGGCATGGCCGTCACGGTCGGAGGAATCGTCGCGCTCATCCTCAAATCCTTCTTTCCGCACTGAGGCAGGCTGACCGATTCATGACCACCATCCCGTTCGACACGCTCAAGTTTGCCAACAGAATGAAGGCGGCCGGTTTTTCCGACCGGCAGGCCGAGGCCATGGCCGAAGCCCAGGCCGAGGTTTTCGACAAGAATCTGGATGAACTCGCCAATAAGCGGGATCTCAGGGAACTCAAGTTGGAGATGTCCGCCGACATGGCAAAAATCCATGGCGAGTTGGCCACGCTGCGGTGGGGCATGGCCGTCACGGTCGGAGGAGTCGTCGCGCTCATCCTCAAATCCTTCTTTCCGCACTGAAGGCAGTTCGAGAGGCGCCATGCGGATTCTGCTGGCGGAGGATGACTCCCTGCTGGGCCGTGGCCTGAAGGTCGGCCTGGGGCAGGAGGGCTATACGGTGGACTGGTTGACCCGGGGCGACGAGGCCTTGCAGGCCCTGGAAACCGAAGCGTTCGATCTGGCGGTGCTGGATTGGAATCTGCCGGCCCTCGCCGGCGTGGAGGTGCTGCGCCGGGCCCGGGCCGGCGGCCGGCAGCTGCCGGTGCTGATGCTGACCGCCCGGGACAGCGTGGAAGACCGGGTCGCCGGCCTGGATGCCGGGGCCGACGACTATCTGCTCAAACCCTTCCATCTGGAAGAACTGCTGGCCCGGCTGCGCTCCCTGCTGCGGCGCGGGCAGGGCCGCTCCGAACCGCTGCTGCGCAATGGCCCCCTGACCCTGGATCCCGCCACGCGCTCCGTGACCCGGGATGGTCGGCCGCTGCTCCTTACCGGCCGGGAGTTCGCTCTGATCCACCTGATGATGAACCATTCGGGCGAGGTCGTTCCCCGTCAGCGCCTGGAGGATACCCTGTACGGGTGGGATGGCGAGTCGGAAAGCAATACCCTGGACGTGTACATCTATCGCCTGCGCCGCAAACTGGGCAACGAAATCATCCGCACCGTCAGAGGGACCGGGTACCTGATGGAAAGGCTGACGGAGTGAACTCGCTGCGTTTGCGCCTGTTGGCCATCCTGCTGGTCGCCTTCACTGCCATCGAAGGACTGGTTGCGGCCCTGTCCTTCCATCAGGCGCGCCACGAAACCGACGAGCTGTTCGACGCCCATCTGGCCCAGTCGGCCCGGATGCTGGTGTCCCTGCTCCAGGACCTGAACCGGCCAGGGGACGGCACCATCCTGCCGGAAAGCCCCCTGGGGCATCGCTATCAGAAGAAGATCGCCTTTCAGATCTGGCGCGGTGCGGTGCTGGTGGTCCGCTCCGTCAGTGCGCCGGTGGACCGCCTGGCCCTGGCGGAGGGCTACGGCAACCGCCTGATCGACGATAACCGCTGGCGGGTCTTTCTCCTCAATGATGGTCCCCTGGCCATCCATGTGGGCGAGAGCTATGACATCCGCGAAGAGCTGAATCTCGAAATTTCCCAGCAGATGGCCACCCCGTTGCTCTGGTCCCTGCCGTTGCTCGGGATCGCCCTGTGGCTTGGCATTGGCCATGGCCTGCGGCCCATGGGCGAGCTGACCCGGCAGATCACTTCCCGCTCCCCCCGGGATCTGTCACCGATCCTCACCCCCAATGCACCGGGGGAGATGGTCCCGCTGATGGAGTCCCTCAACAATCTGATGCAGCGCTTGCAGAGTGCCTTGGAATCCGAGCGGCGCTTCACCGCCGATGCGGCCCACGAACTGCGCACCCCCCTGAGCGGGCTGCTGTTGCATGTCGAGGTGGGCCTCAAGGCCGGCACGGTCGCGGACAAGCATCAGGCCCTGCAGGAAGCCCGAGAAGGAATCCTTCGCGCCACCCACCTGGTGCGGCAACTGCTGTCCCTGGCCCGGGCCGAGAGCGGAGGCATGCCGGATATGGTCCCGATCGATCTGGCGGCGGTGGTCCGGGAACAGATGGATGTCAACCGCCGGGCCGCGGTGGCCCAGGGCGTGGCGCTGACCTTCATCGATCCGCCAGCGCATCCCGTGTTGACCCGCGGCCACCGGGACAGCCTGGGGGTGGCCCTGCGCAACCTGGTGGACAATGCCATCAAGTTCACCCAGGCCGGCGGTCGGGTGACGGTGGGCATCGTGACCGCGGACGGCCGTCTGGCCCTGGTGGTGGATGATGATGGGCCGGGCATCCCGGAAGGCGATCGGGCCGTCCTGTTCCGGCGTTTCCGGCGCGGCGAGGAGGCCGGCAACGTGGTGGGATCCGGGTTGGGGCTGTCCATCGTCGCCCACATCGCCGCCCAGCACGGCGCCGGGGTCGAACTGGCAACCTCGCCCCTGGGAGGGCTGCGGGCCCGGATCCATGGGCTGACTTTGATAGATGGGGGAGGCCTCCCTCCACCCTCCACCGTGACAGTCGCGGAGCGACTGTCACGGTAACCCCGGTGGGGTAAAAAAAAACGCCGAGGGGAGAGTCTCGGCGTTGCCGGGTCCGGGATCCCTGGGGATGGATCCCGGACCCGAGTGGTGATCAAGGATCAGGGCGTGACGGGAGCCGTGACGGGAGCCTGGGGCGGGGTACTCACCTCCGGGGCGGTGACTGGCCCGCCGGTGCGCTGTTGCAGAAAAGCCCGCTGGCGCATGAAATTGTTGCGCATGGCTTCCCGCTGGGCCCACAGGCCGTTGTTGACCTGGGCCGCCTGGGACATCAGACCGTTCTGCTGGCGGGCGATGTCGTTCTGGAGATGGCCCTGATTGAAATTGACGTTGTTGAGGATTTCGTTCTGGCGTTGTTCCAGGGCGATCCGTTCGCTTTCGTGACGGTGTTCCATCAGGGCCTTTTGCAGCTTGAGCTGGTTGGCCATGGCCTGTTTGTAGACTTCCTGCTGGGTGCGGCGGGCATTGGCCCAGGCTTCCTGGTCGTTCTGGAGATCCAGCACCCGGCTTTGGCTGTCAAGTTCCCGGGCGGTTTGGCCGATATCATTGGTACGCTCCACGGCGGTTTGCCCCAGCTGCTGTTGATGGTGCCAGGCGTCATGGGCATTCTGAACGCCGTTGAAGTGGTTGGTCCGGCTGTCGATGATCCGCTGTTGCAGCTCGGCCGGGGTTTGGGGCGGGGTGACGGGGACGGTGGGAGCAACCGCATCTCCGGCCTGAAGGGTGCCGGCGGTGCCAAGCACCAGGGCGAAGGTTGCGGCGGTCAGGGTGGCGCCAAGGTGTTTGGCGAAGGTCATGGTGGGTCTCCTCGATGGGATTGGGTGTTGCGGGATCCGCACCCTTGGGAAGCGGATCGGTCTGAACGTCAGAAAGGCGACTTTCATGGCGTTCCGGTAGGGGGGGTACCGTGGAAGTCGGGAAGCGGCTTTCATCGGTGGAGGGTGAAGGGAGGCATCCCCCCTCGGTCACAGTCAGCCCGTACCTTTGTTCGACATGATGACGATAATGGCTGAATTATACAAAATAATTATTGTAAAATCGTCCCGACAGGCCGGGAGAACTGTTACCGCGTTTTTTCCTGGGAGTGAAATCCGTTGCCTTTTTGTTACCACTCGGGACCATAATACGGATTGAGTCGACGAGGATGCATCCGTCCGAATGACAATCACAAGCGGGCGTCCGCTGGTCAGTCACAGGCGGGGGTGGTGGGACCGCCGGGGAGGTGGATCATGCAAGCGAAAATGGCCGTGACGGCTTTGGCTCTGGTGTTGGGTTGGGGGTCGATCGCTCCGGCCCGGGCAGGCGGTGTGGTATCGCCGGGGGTGAGCGGGATGGTGACCGGGGCGCTGGTGGGATCGATCTTCGGTCCGAGCAAGGATGTGCGCCTGGTCAATGCGGCCATCGGCGGAGTGGCCGGGCTGCTGCTGGGCAATCAGTACGCCCAGAGCCAGCGCAACCAGCAGGGGCAGGGGGGCGAAACTGTCGTCCGCGGCAACGCCACCCAGGTCTATATTCCCCCCTCGTCCATGGTCTATTCCAGCGGCGGACAGTTGGTGACCACCTATGTCCACCAGCCCCTGCAGACCGCCACCGTGATCGTGCCCCGGACGGTGGTGCCGATGAATACCGGATTCGGCTACGCTCCGGCGACCATGGTCTATGGAACCATGCCGGTCGTGGGCTACGCGGCTCCGGCCTACGGCTACGGCGGTGGATCGGGTGGATACATGGCGGTGCCATGGTAGAACACGATTCCAGGACCCTGAAGAGGATTCAGGTCGCCAAGGGCATTCACTGGGTCGAGGTTCCCGAGGCCGACCTGAGGATCCTGTGCGGTTGCCCTGCCGACACGGTCAAACATTTGATGAAGAGAGGCCTCGTCCGCCCCACGGAACGGGACGGGGTCCGCTTCGAAACCGGTCCCAACGCCATCCTGCTGGCCGATACCCTGCTGCAGAACGGCGACTTCTGCAACATGGCCGAGTTTCCGGTCCTGCAGATGTTCTATCGCCAGGGCATGATCCTGCCCGGACATCCCGGCAACAGCGGGGTCAAACCGCTGCTCATGGGTCTGCGGGAGCAGGTCCGCTCCCAGATCGAATACATCCATCGGGGCAAGTTCGGTCTTGTGTCCGCCCGGGAGATGATGGACGCCGGGGCGACCACCGCCCAGGCCCGGGAGATGATGGCCCTCAAGCTGAAGTATGCCTATGGCAGCATTCCCTCCCCCTGGGAATTTCTCGACCATCGGATGGTGGGCGCCGGGCCGGTGGAGGTTCGCCACGGGGTGATGGTGCGGCGGGTCTCGGTCAATGTCTTCGAATTCGAATACCGGGGCGCCACCGCCGTGGTGGATCTCAACCTGGGGCCGATGGATTCCTACGAGTCTCCCTATCCCCTGGGCTTTCACCAGGTGCCCCGGGAGTATTTTTCCATAATCCACTCCGGAGAGGGCGACGGCTGGGACATCAACCGGCCCAGCATGGGCAGCATCCTGATGTTCCAGGGGCGCATCTACCTGATCGACGCCGGTCCCAATGTCCAGAATACCCTGTTGGCCCTGGGCATCGGCGTCCATGAGGTGGAGGGACTGTTTCACACCCATTGCCACGACGATCATTTCGCCGGTCTCACCAACCTGATCCGGACCGACCGGCGCTTGAAGTATTTCGCCACGCCTCTGGTGCGGGCCTCGGTGGTACGCAAGCTGGCCGCCCTGATGGCCATGGAGGAGGAACGGTTCGAGCGCTTTTTCGAGGTCCGGGACCTGTCCCCCGACCAGTGGAACCCGGTGAACGGCCTGGAGGTGAAGCCCCTCTTTTCGCCCCACCCGGTGGAGACGACCATCCTGGTGTTTCGGGCCCTGGGGGAGAACGGTTATCGGAGTTACGCCCATTTTGCCGATATCGTTGCCCTGGACGTGTTGCAGGACCTCATGGGTTCGGATCCGGTGGGGGACGGCATGGGGGCCGACCTCCTGGAACGGGTGCAGCGGGACTATCTGACCCCGGCGGACATCAAGAAAGTGGACGTAGGCGGTGGCATGATCCATGGCCGGGCGGAGGATTTCCGGGCCGATCCCTCGGGCCGGATCATCCTGTCCCACACCAACCGGCCCTTCACCGGGCGGGAGAAGGAGATCGGCTCCGGCACCACGTTCGGCGCGGTGGATGTCCTGATTCCGACTCATCTGGATTATCGGCTCCGCACCGCCCATGACCTGCTGCGGGGCTGTTTTCCGCCGGCCCGGAACCATGAATTGGAGATGCTGCTCAACATCCCGCCGCGGGTCTTCAATCCCCAGACCATCATGCTCAAGGCCGGGGCGATTCCCGAATGCCTCCACCTGATCCTCGGCGGTGTGGTGGAGACGATCCAGGGGGACGGCGCCCGGGGACTGCTCCAGGCCGGCGCCCTGGTGGGGGAAGTGTCCGGACTGTTTCGGGTGCCGGCGGCACAGACCTTCCGCACCGTCGGTTTCGTCGAGACCCTGCCCATTCCCCTGGCCCTCTATCATGCCTTTGTCGCGGGCCATGATCTCCTCCAGGGTCAGGAGCGGATCATGGATGTGCGGGAGGTGTTGCTGGGGACCTGGCTGCTGGGGGAAGGCGTCTCCCATCCGGTACTGAACGATATCGCCAGGGCCACCGGCATCCTCCTGTCGGAACCTGGGGAGGAGATCCCGGCGTCGGGCGGTACCCATATCCACCTGGTGACCCAGGGTCGGCTGGAGCGGGTGCTGGGGGATACGGTGTTCGAGACCCTCCATGTCGGGGATTTCTTCGGCGAGGAAAGCGCGGCCTTCGGCACTCCGCCGCTGTTTGCGATCCGGACCGTGGCATCGGCCACCCTCTTCGAAGTTCCCTGGGAGGTGCTGCGGGGGATTCCGATCGTGCAGTGGAAGGTGTTCGAAACCAGTGAAAAGCGCAAGCGCATGATCCTGTTCCGGGACTCGGACAGCCGGCCCGATCTGCGCTGGCGGGATGAGTTCTCGGTGATGGTGCCTGACATGGATGGCCATCACCGGATGCTGTTCGAAATGGCCGCCCGCCAGTCCGCGGCCCTGGAGGAGGGCAACGGGCAGGAGGTGGCGCGGGTGCTGGAGTTCCTGATCTCCTACACCCGCTTCCATTTCGCGGCCGAGGAGGCGTTGCTGGAGCGCTGGGGCTATCCCGGGTTGGACGGCCATCGGCGGACCCACCGGAAACTGATGGCGGATGTGGAGCAATGGCGTGACCGCTGCGAGAAACGGGAAGCGTTTTCCGGGGAGTTTTCCGGGGAGGAATTCGCCGCGTTCTTCCGCAAATGGATTCTGGACCACATCCTCACCGAGGACCGCCGCTACGGCGAGTTCATCAACGGCTGCCGCCAGGACGCTTCTTGACCCGCTGTCCGCTGTTTGCCATGGAGGAAGTCGCAACGCGACCTCCATTCGGAGGAGGGTGGAGGGAGGCTTCCCCCACCCATCAAGGTCTACCGTGGAAGCCGGGAAGCGGCTTTCATCGGTGGAGGGTGGAGGGAACTCCCCCATCCATCAAAGGTTACTGCCGGGCCTTGTGGGCCTGGTCGGCCTTTTCCAGTTGGGCCAGGATCGCACCGGCAATGCGGTCCGGCTGGAACTTGGGGATGAAGTCGTCGGCGCCCATCTGCCTGGCCTTGTAGGCGTTGGACTGGTTGCTCAAACTGCTGTGCATGGCCAGATGAATATGGGCGAGCCTGGGGTTGGCCTTGACCTTGCGGGTGAAGGTGAAGCCGTCCATCACCGGCATTTCCACGTCCGACAGGATCAGGGTGTAGGGACAGACAGCGTCCTTCCGGGCCACGCTTTGTTCCAGGGCTTCCAGGGCCTTGGCGGCGTTGTCGAACAGGGTGTGGCGGATGTTCAGCTGATCAAGGGCGGAACTGATCAACTGTCGGGCCGCCCGGGAGTCGTCCACCGCCAGGATGTGGTGGGTGCGGGCCTGCAGGGCGCTGCTGCGCTGTACCAGTTCCGCGGAAATCCGGTCCTCGATGCCGATGATTTCGCTGAGGACCTTCTCCACGTCCAGGATTTGGATCGGCTGGTCCTTCTCGTAGGTGATGGCGGTGAGGTAACTGCTGTCGTAGACATCCCCGGTGGGGCTGATGATGTCGTTCCAGCTCTTGTGGATCAGGGCATTGGGATGGCTGATGAGGAAGCCCTGCACCGTGGTGCTGTATTCGCACACCATGACGTAGCCCAGTTCACGTTCCAGATCGTGGGGTGCCAGCCCCAGGGCCTGGGAAAGGTCGATCAGGGAGATGGCGTGGCCGCGGAAGTCGATGTTGCCCCGGATGGCCGGGTGGGAGCCGGGAATGCGGGTGATGGTTTTCGGGCATTCCAGGATTTCGATGATCTTGAAGACATTGAGTCCGTACAGTTGCCGATCGGTCAGGTAGAAGGTCAACATCTCCATTTCGTTGGAATAGGCCAGGTTGGCCCGCTGATCGATTTCCGCCATCAGATCACTCATGGTTCCCCTCCGTGCCGTCCCGCGTCCCCCAACCATTGGGAAGCGCACTGACCCATTCTAGCAGAATCCCACATCAGGAACGGAAGATGAAATAGACCGCCCCCACCAGACAGAGCGCGGCCCAGAGGAAATCCAGCTTGAGGGGTTGATGCATGTAGAGCAGGGCGAAGGGAACGAACACCGCCAGGGTGATCACTTCCTGAATGATTTTCAGCTGGGCCAGGGACAGCACCGTGAAGCCGATGCGGTTGGCCGGCACCTGAAGCAGGTATTCGAACAGGGCGATGCCCCAACTGACGATGGCCGCCAGGTACCAGGCCCGATGTTCCATGTGTTTGAGGTGGCCGTACCAGGCGAAAGTCATGAACAGGTTGGAGGCGGTGAGCAGCAGGATGGTCTGGACGGTGGGTGGCATGGGAATATCCGCAGGGCATGGTGAACATTGGCTGGTTTCATGGCAAGAATCGGCACAGGATCCCGCAGAATGGGGGCTGGGAACAAGGGGGGGGCGCCAATGGTAGTCTCCTACGAAAAAAAGCTTCGCCGACCCTTGAAGGTTCCCATGGGATATGTTAAGGATGACCAGGTTTTTGTTATCACCAAGTTGAGGAGGTTCCAGGCGGTCTCCGCAGGCCGCTGAAGGGGAATCTTGGAGTCGTAGGGAATACCGGGGGATTGCGGCCCGCACGGCACCCCGCTACCGCGCAGACCCACCCAAAGGCAGACCCCATGCAGATGAAAAGGCCGGCGCCCCTCCGGGGGGGCAGGTCACGGCGCCTGTCGGCACCGGGCGTCCGGCTTGTCGGTATCAGGCTCATTCAAACCGAGTTCGCTGCAACCAGGAAAGGAAGTCTAACGTGTTCCAAATTCGAATCCACGGCAGAGGTGGGCAGGGCGTGGTGACGGCGGCGGAGATGCTCTCCATCGCCGCGTTCCTGGAGGGCCGGCATGCCCAGGCCTTTCCCAGTTTTGGTTCCGAACGCATGGGAGCCCCGGTGATCTCCTATTGTCGCATCGACGACAAGGAAATCCGGTTGCGGGAGCCCATCGGCGAGCCGGATGCGGTCATCATTCAGGATCCCACTTTGTTGCTTTCCCAGCCGGTGTTTGCCGGGGTGAAGAAAACGGGTTACCTGATGCTCAACTCCGGCAAGACGGTGGCGGAGTTGGGGTTGACCGACTTCGTCAAGGATTTTCCCTCCGAACGGGTGGCTTTGCTGGACGCCACCGGCCTGGCCCTCAAGCATGTGGGTCGGCCGGTGCCCAACGCCGCCCTGTTGGGGATGTTTGCCGCTGTGACCGGTCAGATCAAACTGGAATCGGTGGCTGCGGCCGTGCGGGAGAAGTTTCCCGGCGCCGTCGGCGAGGCCAACGTCAAGGCCGCCGCCGAGGCCTATGAAAAAGCCAAAGGCTGACAGGGGGAGATAACTACATGCTCAAGCAGACAGAAGGTTCGCAGGCCGTCGCCGAGGCCATTGCCATGTGCCGCCCGGAGGTGATCTGCGCCTACCCGATCACCCCCCAGACCCACATCGTGGAGGGCCTCAGCGCCCTGGTGAAGACCGGCCAACTGGCCAACTGCGAGTTCATCAACGTGGAGTCCGAGTTCGCCGCCCTCTCCGGGGTGATCGGCGCCTCCGCGGCGGGGGTCCGCACCTACACCGCCACGTCGTCCCAGGGGTTGCTGTTCATGGCCGAGGCGGTCTACAACGCCGCCGGCCTGGGACTGCCCATCGTCATGACCATCGGCAACCGCGCCATCGGCGCGCCGATCAACATCTGGAACGACCATTCCGACTCCATGGCCATGCGGGATTCGGGCTGGATCCAGATTTTCGCCGAGAACAACCAGGAAGCGGTCGATCTGCATATCCTGGCCTTCAAGCTGGCGGAAAGACTGAGCATCCCGGTGATGGTCTGCGTGGACGGCTTCATCCTGACCCACGCCTACGAGCGGATCGACCTTCCCGCCCAGGAACAGGTGGACCAGTTCCTGCCCCCCTACGAGCCGGTGCAGGTCCTCGATATCCGGGAGCCGGTTTCCATCGGCGCCATGGTGGGCCCCGACGCCTTCGCCGAGGTGCGCTACCTGGCCCACCACAAGCAGCTTCAGGCCCTGGATCTGATTCCCGAAATCAGCGCCGAGTTCCAGCAGATCTTCGGGCGGTCCTCCGGCGGCCTGGTTCACCATTACCACAGCGAAACCGCCAAGCACGTGGTGGTGGCTCTGGGGTCGGTCAATGGCACCATCAAGGACGTGGTCGATGACATGCGGGCCGATGGGATCGATATCGGCGCCATGAGCATCTGCACTTTCCGTCCTTTCCCCCTGGCGGCCATTCGCCAGGCCCTGGGCAAGGTGGACTGCGTGATGGTGGTGGAAAAGAGCCTGGACGTGGGTCTGGGCGGGATGGTGGATCCCAACATCCGCATGGCCCTGCGCGGCCTGAAGCGGCCCCTGTTCACCGCCATCGCCGGCCTGGGCGGACGGCCCATCACCAAGGCCAGCCTGCGCGTGTTCTTCGAAAAGGCCATGAAGGGCGAGATCGAGACCCCCCACTTCCTGGATCTGGACTGGAAAGTGGTCAACCGTGAACTGGAACGCGGCCGGAAAACGCGGCGTTCCGGCCCCACCGCCGAGAACATCCTGCGCGCCCTCGGCCCCGTCGGAGGAGACGTCTGATGACCGACCTGAATCCCCAACAAAAGGTCAAGTTCTACCAGAAGGGGACCTATACCACGTCCAACCGCCTGGTGGACGCCCGGGCCCGTCTGGTGCAGGCCTCCATGGATCGCAACAACTCCCTCACCTGTGGCCATCGGGCCTGTCAGGGATGCGGCGAAGCCCTGGGTGCCCGTTACGCCATCGACGCGGCCATGCGCGCCTCCCACAACCAGACCATCGCGGTCAACGCCACCGGCTGTTTGGAGGTGTTCACCACCCCCTACCCGGAAACCAGCTGGCAGATCCCCTGGGTCCACAGCCTGTTCGGCAACGCCCCGGCCGTGGCCACCGGCGTCGCCGCTGCTTTGAAGGTGAGAAAGAACAAGCAGGTGCGTGTCGTGGCCCAGGGCGGTGACGGCGGCACCACCGACATCGGCTTCGGCTGCCTCTCCGGCATGTTCGAGCGCAACGACGATGTCCTCTACATCTGCTACGACAACCAGGGCTACATGAACACCGGCGTCCAGCGCTCCAGCGCCACCCCGCCGGCGGCCCGCACCGCCACCACTCAAGCGGTGGGCGATGCCCCGGGCAACGTCTTCGGCACCGGCAAGAACGTGCCCCTGATCGCCATGGCCCACAACATTCCCTACGTCGCCACCGCCAGCATCGCCAACCTCAAGGACCTCGAAGCCAAGGTGACCAAGGCGATGCATATCCATGGCGCCCGCTACATCCATGTCAATGTTCCCTGCCCCCTGGGTTGGGGCAGTGCCCCCCACGACACCGTCCGGGTGGCCCGGTTGATGGTGGAATGCGGCCTCTTTCCCCTGTTCGAGGCCGAGTTCGGCGAAGTGACCAACGTCATCAAGATCCGCAAGCGCGTGCCGGTGGAAGAATATCTCAAGATCCAGAAGCGGTTCGCCCATCTGTTCCGCAAGGACAAACCGGATATCGAGCGGATCCGGGCCATCCAGGCCATGGCCGATGCCAACATCAAACGCTACAAACTGCTCGGGGAGGGGGCTTGACCACTATGGAAAAACCGTTTGCAATCACCCTGGACCCCGGCTCCAGCCTCTCCAACCGGACCGGATCCTGGCGGACCTTCCGGCCGGTCTATGTGGATCGGCTGCCGCCCTGCAACGCCACCTGCCCGGCGGGGGAAAACATCCAACACTGGCTGTACCACGCCGAGGAAGGCGACTATCGTGGGGCGTGGGATGAGATCATGCGCAACAACCCCATGCCGGCCATCATGGGGCGCGCCTGCTATCATACCTGCGAAAACGCCTGCAACCGCAATAACCTGGACGCCACCGTCGGCATCCATGCCGTGGAACGGTTCCTCGGCGATCTGGCCATCGAAAAGGGCTGGTTCGTCAAGGTCGATGCCCCCCCCACCGGCAAGAACGTCATGGTGATCGGTTCCGGTCCCGGTGGCCTCTCCGCCGCCTATCACCTGACCCTGCTGGGTCACAAGGCGGCCATTTTCGAGGCCATGCCCCATGCCGGCGGCATGATGCGCTACGGCATCCCCCGCTACCGGCTGCCCATCAAGGTTCTGGATGCCGAAATCTCCCGTATCGAGGCCATGGGTGTGCCCATTTACCTCAATACCCGGGTGAGCGATCTCAAGGCCACCATGAAGGAGCGCGGTTTCCACGCCGCCTTTGTCAGCGTGGGCGCCTGGGCTCCCAAGCGCCAGGATGTGACCAACGACGGCTCGGTCAAGGTGGCCTACGCCATCGATATTCTGCGCTCCATCGAAGAAGGGGGTATGCCCGCTGAGATCGGCAAGCGGGTGGTGATCGTCGGCGGCGGCAACGTCGCCATCGATGCGGCCCGCACGGCGGTCCGTCTCGGCGCCGAAGAGGTCATCATCGCCTACCGGCGCACCCGGGAGCGGATGCCGGCTCATCAGTTCGAAATCCACGAGGCGCTGGAAGAGGGGGTCAAGCTGCATACCCTGCGGCGCGTCAACGAGTGCAAGGAAGGCTACATCATCCTCGACAAGATGGTCCTGGACGATACCGGCTGGCCGGTACCCACCGGCCAGTTGGAATACCTGGAAGCCGACACCATCGTCATGGCCCTGGGGCAGGACGTGGATGCCCCCTTCCTCGACCATGTGTCCGGGGTGGAGAAGAAGGAAGGCAACCTGCTCATCAACGACCATATGATGACCGGCGCCGATGGCATTTTTGCCGGCGGCGACATGGTGCCTTCGGATCGCACCATGACCACCGCCGTGGGCCATGGCAAAAAGGCGGCCCGCAACATCGACGCCTGGCTGCGGGGCGAGACCTACCAGCCGCCCAAGAAACACCCGGTGGCCACCTTCGAGTCCCTCAATACCTGGTATTACGAGGACGCCCCCCCCACCGTCCAGCCCCAGTTGGACATCATCCGGCGCCAGTCCGGCTTTGCCGAGGTCCTGGGCAACCTGGACGAGGCCAACGCCCTGTTCGAAGCCCGCCGTTGCCTGTCCTGTGGCAACTGCTTCGAGTGTGACAACTGCTACAGCATCTGCCCGGACAACGCCATCACCAAGCTGGGTCCGGGACGGCGCTTTTCCTTCAAGTATGACTACTGCAAAGGGTGCAGCCTCTGCGTGAAAGAGTGCCCCTGCGGCGCTATCCTCACGATCACCGAAAGCACCTGATCCGTTTTGACCACCCCGTCCCGCCGGCCGACTGTTCATCGGGCCGGCGGGACGTCCAATCCGTTCTGGGGGGAGCCCAGGCTCCCCCAACTGTTCCATGACTCCAGCCTCTTCCACTGTTGCCGGGGATCCTCCCGACGCGATTCCCCTTGGACCCGAAGGCAATGTGGTCCTGGATCCGGCCATTCTCGGCTCCGGGGAATTCTCCTGGCCCACGGCGCCATCGGCCCAATATCATTTTCGTTTGGAATTGTTGGACGGCATGGGTCGGATGCTGTTGGTTGACCGCACCGCTGGCACCCGGGCCCTGTTTGCCCGCAAACGGATCAACTTGTTGTTGGCCACCCGACTCTACTTCCGACATGTGGTCCGGCAACTGGAGCGGGAGCCGCGTCCCGGCCTGAGAGTCCGCCCCGCGGGGGACAATTGGCGGGCAGCGGGCGACCAACTGTTCGTCTCCCGCTGGGACCGCACCCCGGGTTGGAAAAAAAGATTGGTCCGCAACGCCCAGGTGGGAATGCTGTGGCTGGGGGATCGGTTGGGTGTCCCTCGTCCCCTGATCCAGGTGCAGAACCTGGTTCCCCCTCCAGCCCTGGCGGGGCGACGCCGGTACCGGTTGCGGGCGCCTTATGGGTTTCTGAACCAGCCTGGCCGGCTAACCGTCACCGATGAAGCGGAAATCCAGGCCGTCATCGACCACTTCTGGTCCTTGTTGCTGGAACGCGCTGCCGCCAACGGTATTGCCGTGGAGGCAGGGGAGAGAGAGGTGGCGTTGTCTTTGGTGGGCGATCTGCTGCGCAGCGCCTGTCTGGATCATGACTATCTGCGGCGAATCCTGGATGGGCGTCCTCTGGATCTGCTGGCCGGGTCTGTGGGAGGCTATTTTACCAGCCTGCTGGCCATGGCCACCTTCGAAAACGGTGGACAGGTCTATGCCGCCACCCATGGGGCGTTTCACTTTGGCGACCGCAATCCCGCGGATCTGCAGGAGTTCATCAATACCACCCACTTCTATTGTCCGACCCGCGGCCTGGCAACCCGGGGTGCGGCGGCCCTGGAGGCGCATTTCGGATCCCTGCGGCCACCCTGCCGGGTGGAGTTTCTGGCGGAGCGCAAGGATCCCCCCATGCCCCCGGAACCTGCCCTGGCTGGTCCGGTGCGCGCGGTGATGGTGATGGGCGGGCATTACATGCCGGACATCCAGGTGGCGGGGGTGGTGCTGCCGGTGATGCTGGATCTGGAACTTCGCCTGTGTGATTTTCTGCAACGCCACGGCTATCGGGTCATTCTCAAACCCCATCCGGAGAGCAGTTGGAAGGGGCAGGCGGCTCTGGTGGCCCCCGGAGTGCAGGTGGAATGGCGGCCATTCGAGCAGGTGTGGCGGCAGGCCGATGCGTTCATCTTTCCATTCCTCAATACCACCCCGGCCTATACCGCCTTTGCCACCAACCGTCCCCTGATCTATCTGTGGTATTCGGCCCATGATGTCTGGAGTTCCGAGGTGCTGGAGATGATCGCTGCCCGGTGCGAACTGGTCAAAACCACCACCGATGACCGCAACCGGCTGGTGTTCAACGAGGATACCCTGCTGGAAATCCTGGCCAGACCCAAACCAGTGGATCCCGGATTGTGGCATGACCTTTATGGCTGAGGCCAATTCCAGCATTGAACAGCCGGTAACAGATGGGGAGGCTTTCCCTCATTGCAAGGGGCCTGTCAGGGGCAGTCCACGCTCTTTTTCCACACCGCCGTCAAGGTGCTTCCCGGAAAAGGCGGGGAGTCCCGCACTTCGGAATGGCGATTGGCATGCAGATTTACGATATCGCTTCGAATCCGAACATAGTCCTTTTTCGGGTTGGCATAAGGAGTTTCTGCGTACTGGGCGTGTTGCGCTACCAGGCGCATGCCGAACCGTTCCACCATCCGAGTCAGCAACGGCACGGAAAAAAAATGAATATGTTCCAGCGGGGTGAACAGGCGCCACTTCTCCCGATAGACGTCAAAGGCAAAAGAGTCACCGGCCGGTGTAGCGGTGATGAAGAGGAAACCACCCGGTTCCAGGACCGAGCAACATTTTTCCAATACCAACGATGGGTGCCGCAGATGTTCAACCACCCCCCTCAGCATGACCAGGTGGAAAGCCTGCGGAAATTCAACGTCGAGAATGCTCCGGTCCCAAACCGACAGGCCGAAATGGCTGCGTGCATGTGCTGCCGCATCCGTACCCCTTTCCACGCCATGACGTTCCCAGCGATCGGGAGGAAACAGGGCCAGAAACTCCCCACCGGAACAGCCCACATCCAGGACCCGCCCCCCTGAAACAAAAAGGGAGATCCAGTCTCTGTCAATCATGTGCATGATTTTTCTCTGTTCTGCAAGGCAAGTTAATTGAATTCGGTTGGAATAATAGGTCGAATAGAAAATATCCAACCCCTGTTCATTGAAATGAGGGTTGACCGAAATCATTCCACATTGTTGACACTCCTTGGCCACGAGATATTCCATGCGGGCCCAAGGTCGGAACTCAGTGGCGCCGCAAACGATACAGGAATGTTCAACCTCCAGATAAGGGCGCAGACGCTGCCATATTTCCGCACTGTCGATGGTCATTCAATTCCTCTTTTTCCCAAGGGGAGGGGGCGTGAAGCGGATCAGGGATTGAACAATCCCGAGCCAGGTCCGGAAAACGGAATGCGATAATTCGCGTCCAGGCGGCCTTCCCGGACATACTGTCCCACCAGGGCGAAGGGGTCGGCTCCCTTGACATTGAGCCACTCCAACTCCGGGATCTCCGGCATCCCTTGGCCCTGCCGGATGATTCCGTCCAATCGTCGGAACAGGGCGGGAGCGTCCCGCACGACCAGGGTCCCTTCATAGGGTTCGAAAACCGGCGTCCGGCAGCCGGATTCATCGAAGATGACCACCGTCGCCCCCATATAGAGGGCGATCTGGGTGACGTTGGTGGTGCCCATGCCCACGGTCACGTCGGCCATTTCCACCAGATCACCGTACCAGATCTTGTCACTGGTGAAGCATCGCACCCAGGGGTCGATCAGATGCCGGTAGGGTTCCAGGGTTCGTATCCGCTTGGGTTTCATGATCACTTGGACATCAGGGTTGTCCCGGGCATAGGCAGCGGTGGCCCTGTAAAAACTTTCAGCCTGTGAAGAGGAGAAACGGGATAGCCCGAAGGGATCCCGCCCTTCGTTATCGAAGAAAATCACGATGGGGCGCGACGGATCGAATCCCAGCGCCTGGATGGTCTCTTCCCGGGGTCGCCGGGGATAGCTGTTGGAGCGGGGACAACCAACTCCGTAAATCTCGTCCGCCCTCCCTTGCCGCAGATAGTTCTCCCCCAACCGGCGCCCCCAGAGAAAATAGACATGGTGGGCGGTAAATGAAAGACAGTAATCGGTCTTCAGTCCGGTATCGTTCTCTCCGATGATGAGGGTTCTGGTTCCGCACAGCTCCCCCGAGATGGGTAGCTGCAGGCCCCGGGTTTCATCCGTGGCCCCACCGACCACGAACGGGGTGGCATTGCGCGAAAACAGTCGGAGGCAGGGAAACAGGCTGGTCAGGAAGGCGGCGTAATAACCGGCCTGAGAGGGAGCCAACAACAAAAACAGCAGGCCGTGAAAAGGTCCCAGGAGCAGGTGGCCGACCAGGAAACGAAAAAAAACCGCCGAGGCGATGTTGAACCGGGAATCGTACAAATCCAGCGCGGTCAGCCCATGATCCCGGATCCAGGAGCAATGTTCTGAATTGTTCCCCCCGGGTTTGACAGACAGGAATGCCATCTCCTCCGGAGACAGTCCCATGCGCTCCATCAAGGTGGCATCGTTGTGATGCAGGCTGGTGAATCCGAGGGAGATGACCTGCATCAGGCGCCAACGACGCCTTCGTTCCACGGTGGGCCGGAAACGGAAATAGCGCAGCCACGAGCGGAATCCATAAACCGCGGTGGCGGCCAGAAAACAGAGGGTCAGAAGGAACGAAATCCGCACCTGATTTGGAGGTAACTCCCTTTCCGCCAACCGGCGCCAGAGAAGCAGGTTGGGAATAACGTAGAGGAATGGGGTCTCTCGTCCCGGGGAAGCCAGGGCGTCGCGAATGAACGCCAAGTGCAGATCGGCCCCGGCCCGGAGGAAGACGTTCTCCATGCGGAGGGTTCCCCAATGGGCCGCCAGGAGCCGCACCAACCCTTCCCCCCCCACGGAACAACGCCC
>PEAP01000150.1 GCA_002753665.1 Magnetococcales bacterium DC0425bin3 | reverse complement strand
CCGGTGGCGGCGGGACCGCGGAGGCTGGCGGGGAGATCCGGCAGGGACAAAGGTGCGGTGGCGGTCGGGGCGGAGAGGCTGCCGGGGAGATCCGGCAGGGACAAAGGCGCGGTGGCGGTCGGGGCCGGGAGGCTGCCGGGAAAGGCGGCCGCCTGGGCCGATTCCGCCGCGCCGCCGCCGGCCAGGGTGGCTTCCAGGGACTGGCCGAGCCCCCGCAGGTCCATGTTGCCCGACTTGGGCGCCTGGGCCAGGTTCTTGGCCAGGGTGGCGTGGTCGATGGGGCCCGAGGGCAAGGCGCCGAACTGGGCCGGGTCGATGGCGCCCTGCTGGGCCGGCAGGGATTGGAGCATGGCCGCCGGGTCCAGGGCCGGGCCGGCGGCGGGGGCCGTGGGGTCGCTCAGGGAGCCGGCCACGCCCTGGATGAGCCCGGTGAGGGTTTCGGGATCCATGTTTTCCGTCACCGCCGTGGCCACGCCGCCCACCACGGCGCCGGCCATCTGGCCGAGCGTGTCTCCCAGGCCGGAGGCTTTTTTCTCCTGGGCCGCGGCGGTGGCATCGGGCGTGTCGGCCGGCGGCTCCCGGGTGCTGGCGGAAAACCAGTAGGCCCCCCCCACCAGGGCGGCGATGCTCCCGATGCCGCCGATGGCCAGGGCCAGGGTGGCGGGACTGAGCAGTCCTTGGGCGCGGATCTTGGCCAGGGTGAAGCCGGGGTTGAAGCCGGTGGCGTTCTCGATGCGCCGGCGCAGATCCGGCAGCAGTTCTTCCTTGAGGTAGGGCTCGGAATACTTTTCGGCCAGCCGGATGTGAACCGCGTGCCGTTTGGTGCGGAGTTTCAGGTGCCGGGGAAAGAGTTCTTCGAGGGATTCGATATCGTCGTAGAAGAAGCGGGTGCCCTGGTGGGTCTGGCCGTCGCCGGTGACCAGGATGCAGCCGAGGTCGGTCACCGCCAGAAAGGCGGATCGCTGCTCATCCGCACCGGCGGATTGCAGATCCTCCAGGATGTCCAGCCGCTTGAGCAGGACCTCACCCCGGGTGAGAATGCCCGCCAGATCTTCCGAGACCTTGTCGCTCATGCCGTCCGTCGTCCGGTTGTCCTGCGCCATCGGATGAGGACGCTCAGTTTACCCGGTTGCCGGAGGGGGGTCAAACGCCAGGCAAGGGAGCTTCTGTCGCCTCTCAGCGGAAGCTCCTGGTCCCCAGGCCATCGGCCCGGAGTTGCGGGCGGCGGGTTGAGAGGATCACAACAGCGGCAAAATGGTATCCTTCATCCAGTGGACGTCGTCCCGGTCCGGGTAGTTGGTGGTGTAGTGCAGCCCCCGGCTTTCCTTGCGGTGGATGGCGGAGCGGATGATCAGGTGGGCCACCTGGGCCAGGTCGCGCAGTTCCACCAAGTCGCGGCTGATGTGGCAGTTCCAGTAGTATTCGTTGATCTCCCGTTGCAGCATCTCCAGCCGCCGACTGGCCCGGGCCAGGCGTTGGTCGGAACGTACGATGCCCACATAGTTCCACATGAAGCGGCGGATTTCGTCCCAGTTGGCGCTGATGAGGACCTCCTCGGCGCAGCTCCCGGTGTCCAGGCTGTCCCAGCGGGGCAGGGTGGGACGGGCCGGGGTGGGGTTGGCCCGTCGCTTGGCCCGGATGTTCTTGCAGGCGGCATAGGCGAAGATCAGGCATTCCAGCAGGGAGTTGGAGGCCAGCCGGTTGGCGCCGTGCAGGCCGGTATGGCTCACTTCCCCCACCGCGTAGAGGTTGGCCACATCGGTCTGGCCGTCCAGATCGGTCATCACCCCGCCACAGACATAATGGGCCGCCGGCACCACCGGCAGGGGCTGCCGGGTCATGTCGATGCCCAGGGCGAGGCATTTTTCGTAAATGGTGGGAAAGTGCCGGGTGATGAACTCCGCCCCCTTGTGGGTGATGTCCAGGAAGACGCAATCGTCCCCGGTGCGCTTCATCTCGAAGTCGATGGCCCGGGCCACGATGTCCCGGGGGGCCAGCTCCCGTTTGGGATGGTGGCGCTCCATGAAGGCCTGGCCGTTCTTCAGCAGCAGGATGCCCCCTTCGCCCCGGACCGCTTCCGAAATCAGGAACGACTTGGCCGCTGGATGAAACAGACAGGTGGGATGGAACTGGATGAACTCCATGTTGGCCACCCGGCAGCCGGCCCGGTGGGCCATGGCGATGCCACCGCCGGTGGCGGTGTCGGGATTGGAGGTGTAGAGATACACCTTGCCCGCCCCGCCGGTGGCCAGCACCGTGTAGTCCGCCTGAAAGGTGTGGACGATTCCGCTGGGAATCTCCAGGGCGTGACAGCCGAAACAGAGGTTGGGCTGCCCGGGGGGCATGCGCCCCAGCTTGTGGGAGGTGAGCAGGTCGATGGCGATGTGATGGGGACGGCAGCGGATGCGCGGATGGCTGCGGACCTTGTCCAGCAGGGTCTCGATCACCGCCTGGCCGGTGGCGTCGGCGGCGTGGATCACCCGCCGGGCCGAATGCCCCCCCTCCCGGGTGAGATGATAGCCCTCTCTGCCCCGGGTGAAGGCCACCCCCAGATCGATGAGACGCTGGATGGCCTTGGCGCCGTTCTCCACCACATGGCGCACGGTCTCCGGATGACAGATGCCGGCCCCGGCGGTCAACGTGTCCTGGATGTGATCCTCGGGCCGGTCCCGGGGATCCAGCACGGCGGCGATGCCGCCCTGGGCCATGTAACTGTTGGATTCGGTCAGTTCGCCCTTGGTGATCAGGGTGACATCCCCATCTTCCGCCAGGCGCAGGGCCACGTCCAGCCCGGCCAGGCCGCTGCCGATGACGAGATAGTCGGACTTGATGTGCTGTTTGTCGGCGTTCACGGCTGTTTCCGAAGCATGGAGGGTGACCGATGGAAATCGCGGCGCGACCGCATCGGTGCAACCTATCAGGAGACCCCTCGCACGGTAAAGCCTCGGCGAGACAGAGATGGGGGTTCGCATCGAGTGCGGCGCCGGTTGATTCCTGGCGGGGAGGGACGGATAATGAGGCTGGTCGCGAACTTTTTGTGGCCGACAGTGTCCCACATCGGTGAACAGGATCGAATGTCTTGAGCGCAGCCGACGGCATTCTGGTCGAAAAAGCCAAGAAGGGCGACCACAAGGCGTTCGAAGTTCTGGTGCGCAAGTACCAGGGACGGGTAGCCTCGGTCATCGCCCGCACCGTGTCCGACCGGTCCCGGGTGCAGGACCTCACCCAGGAAGCCTTCATCAAGGCCTATCGGGCGCTGCCCGGCTTTCGCGGCGAGTCGGCCTTCTACACCTGGCTCTACCGCATTGCCGTGAACACCGCCAAGAACTGGGCGCTGTCCGCCGACCGGGGGGTGCCCATCAGCGACATGGCCCTGGAGGACGCCGACCGGGTGGCCAGCCAGTTGCATGACCACAATACGCCGGAGCGTCACCTGCTGCGGGGGGAACTGATCGCCGCCCTCAACGAGGCCATCGCCGGGTTGGCCACCGTCATGCGGGAGGCCATCGAACTGCGAGACATCCAGGGCAAGTCCTATGAGGAAATCGCCGCCATCATGGAATGCCCCATCGGCACGGTCCGCTCGCGGATCTTTCGGGGACGGCAGGAGATCGTGGACCGCATGAGCGGTTACATGAAATCGGGCCAACCCCTGGGACCGGCGCCATGAGCGCCGCGCCGTCGGAGACCTCCCCGGAGATGGAGGCCGGCATGGGAACAACGGGGGACAGGGACAATGACCTGCAATCACGAACTCATCTCCGCCTTTCTGGATGGCGAACTGGAGCCCATCATCGTGGCGCCGGTGACCGGCCATCTGCTGAAATGCGACAGTTGCTGCCGGAAACTCAGCGAACTGGCCCAGGTCCAAAGCGCCATGCGCGAACGCTGCCTGCTGCCCGACCCGGAAGGCCTGACCCGCTCGGTGATGCTGGCCATCACCAATGAGAAGACCCTGGGCAATCCCGGCGTGGCCGCCCACCGGGTCCAGCAGGGGAGCGGCAGTGTCCGCGCCCCGGAGATGGAGGGTCCATCCGGCCCCAGGACCCGGGCGAAAGAATGAATTGCCGGCCGGCGGTTGCACGGAACGGGAGGAGCGAGCCATGCTGCGGGAAGAAGGACGGGTGGTGGCCCTGGATGGAGAGATTGCCCTGGTGACCAGCCAGCGGAAGAAGGCCTGCGGCAGTTGCGCGGGCGAAGCCAGTTGCTCCACCCTCTCCCTGGGCGCGGGCAAGAAGGAAATGAGCATCCGGGCCATCAACCGTGCCGGCGCCCAGGTGGGAGAACGGGTGGTGGTGGAAATCTCCGAGGCGGTGTTTCTCAAGGCCGCCGGGCTGCTCTTCGGTTTGCCCTCCCTGGCCCTGGTGGTGGCGGGGGTGGGGGTGCGCGGACTGCTGCTGGAAATGGGTTACCAGGATGCCGCCGAAGGCTTCGGCGCCCTGGCCGGCCTGGCGGCCATGGCCTTGACTTTTCTCTCTCTGCGCCGTTTCAATCACGGCATGGAAAATCAGCTCCGCCACCTGCCGGTCATCACGGAAGTGATGGGATGAGGCGCTTTTTTCTCGGAACGGATGGAAAGACACGGATGACCCCCATGACCTCACGGCTGTCTCCCCTCCGGGGCCTGTTCCAGACCCTGCTGCTGATGGCCCTGCTGCTGACCGGCATCGGCCCGGTGGCGGCCCGTTCCCTGCCGGACCTGGTGCCGCTGGTCAAACGCCTGAAGCCCTCGGTGGTCAACATCAGCACCACCCCCGCCAAGGAGAACGGCCTCAGTCCCCAGGACTGGGAGGAGAGCCCCTTCAAGGGCACGCCCTTCGAGGAGCTGTTCAAGCATTTCCTCGACCAGCAGCCGGACAACCGCTCCTCCCGCCGCTTCCGGAGCCTCGGCTCCGGGGTGATCATCGAACCGGAGGGCTTCATCCTCACCAACAATCATGTGGTGGAGGATGCCTCGGAGATCATCGTGCGCCTGGTGGACGATACCGAGCATGCCGCCAAGGTGGTGGGGCGGGATCCCAAGACCGACCTGGCCCTGATCCGCATCGAAACTAGCAACCGCCTGATCCCGGCGGTGCTGGGGGACAGCGACACGATGGAGGTCGGCTCCTGGGTGGTGGCCATCGGCAATCCCTTCGGTCTGGAGGCCACGGTCACCGCCGGCATCATTTCCGCCATGGGCCGGGTCATCAACTCCGGTCCCTACGACAATTTCATCCAGACCGACGCCGCCATCAATCCCGGCAACTCCGGTGGGCCGCTGTTCAATCTGGAGGGCGAGGTCATCGGCATCAATACGGCCATCTTTTCCCGGTCCGGGGGCAACATGGGCATCGGTTTCGCCACCCCCATCAATATGGCCCGGCAGATCGTCACCCAGTTGAAGGACCATGGCCGGGTCACCCGGGGCTGGCTGGGGGTGCGGATCCAGGCCATCACCACGGAACTGGCCGTCGCCATGGGGTTGGAGAATCGCAGTGGCGCCCTGGTGGCCAGTGTGGATCCCAAGGGTCCGGCCGAGGCGGCGGGCCTGCAGCAGGGGGATGTCATCGTCAACTTCAACGGCACCCCCGTGGAACGCATGCATGACCTGCCCGCCCTGGTCGCCGCCACGCCGGTGGGGCAGAAGGTGACGGTGCGGCTCATCCGCAACGGGACGCCCCTGACCCTGCAGGTGGTCATCGCCGAACTCAAGGAGGAGGCCGCCACCGCCCAGGCCCAACTCGCCGCCACCGGCGAGGGCCCCCTGGGGTTGACCCTGTCCGACATCACCCCCAGAATCCGCGAGGATCTGCAATTGGAGGATGAGGTGACCGGCGTGGTGGTCACCGCCGTCAAACCCGGCAGCCCCGCCCATCGGGCCGAAATCGCCCCGGGGGACGTGATTGCCCAGGTCGGACGCGAGAAGACAACCAATTTCAAAGAGTTCAGTAAACAGTTCGACCGGCTGCCCAAGGGGCAGAGCATCCTGATGCTGGTGCTGCGGCGGGGCAACCCGCGGTTTCTGGCCGTCATGCCCGAATGAGGTTTCGCAGAGAGGGGGCGGAATTTTCCTTGAACCGCCCCCCGACTTGCTTTATAAAATCCCATTTTCATGAAAAATGTCGGTCGCCGCAGCCTCCGCTGCGGCACCGCCCAACCGGCGCAGAAAAGGAGTGAATTTTCGTGAGGGTTGACGTATACGACAATAACGTGGATCAGGCCATCCGGGTACTCAAGAAGAAGATGAACCGGGAGGGCATGTTCCGGGAAATGAAAAAGCGCAAGTTCTTCGAAAAGCCCTCCGAGAGACGACGCCGGAAAAAGGCCGAAGCCGTGCGCCGCCTGCGCAAGAAGATCCGCCGCGCCGTGGCCGCTGGAGCCAGTTGAACGCCGCGTGTATTCCCAATCCCGCGCTGTC
>PEAP01000018.1 GCA_002753665.1 Magnetococcales bacterium DC0425bin3 | reverse complement strand
CCCGACCGCTTCGAGGAAGTCGCCCGGCGGTTTCTGGAACTGGAGGAGTCGGGCGGACTGGAACGGGTGGAAATGGTGGACCTGCAACCGTGAGAGGATTGCTTTTTCGCCCCCCACGCATTACATCCTGGAAGTCCGTTGCCACCCCCTGACAGTGAAGGCGCCCAAACCATGGCCGACTCCCGCTGGATCATCGACGCCGATCAGAACACTTTCGCCAAGGCGGTGCTGGAGACCTCCTTCAAGACCCCGGTGCTGGTGGATTTCTGGGCCGCCTGGTGCGGTCCCTGCCGCACCCTGGGACCGATTCTGGAAAAACTCGCCAACGAGCTGGCGGGCCGCTTCATCCTGGCCAAGGTAGACTCGGACCGCAATCCCAACCTGAGCCGGCAGTTCAAGGTGAAGGGCATTCCGTCGGTCAAGCTGGTGGTCGATGCCAAGGTGGTGGATGAATTCACCGGGGCCCTGCCGGAGTCCAAGATCCGCGCCTTCCTGGACAAGAGTCTGCCCTCGAAGGTGGACCGGCTGGCCGAGCAGGGCATGCAGTTGGCCAGAAGGGGCGTCTTCGAGGAGGCCATGAAACAGTTCAAGGCCGCCCTGGACCTGGATCCCAGCCATGCCAACGCCCTGCTGGGAACTGCCCAGATCCTGATGGCCAACCGGAAGAACGCCCTGGCCGCCGAGCTGCTGGACCGCCTGAAACCCGCCGATGCCGAACGGCCCGAGGTCAAGACCATCAAGGCCCGGCTGGCCTTTCAGCCGGGCGCCCAGGACCTGAACGGGTTGGAATGGCAGGTGGCGGCCACTCCCGATGACCTGGAAGCCCGATTGAGCCTGGGGCGCGCCCTGGTCGGGCAACAACGTCTGGAAGAGGGGCTGGATCACCTGCTGGAGGTGGTGCGCCGGGACCGGGGCTTCCAGGAGGACGCCGGGCGCAAGGCGGTGTTGCAGGTCTTCGACATGCTGGGTCCCACCCACCCCCTGGTGAAGACCTACCGGGGCCGGTTGGCCTCCTTGCTCTTCTCCTGACCCCCGGAGCGGTTGCCGTCCCCCCATTGTTCCAGCCGGTCCCGGGCCTGCTGTTGCAGTGCTTCGTCGGCGTTCATGGCCAGAAGCCGTTCCAGATCGGCCCGGGCGCCGTTCCGTTCACCCAGGGCATCGAGGGTCAATGCCCGATTGTAGTAGAGGGCCGGGGTGTTGGGATCGAGGACGATGGCATGGTCGAAGTCGGCCAGGGCTTCCTTGAATCGCTTCTGCTCGAAATGGATCGCTCCCCGGTTGAACCGGGCGGGCATCAGGTCGGGGTGTTTGGCGACGACCCGGTCCAGGTCGGTCAGGGCCTGGGTCACGTTGTTCAACTGTTTCTGGGCCTGGGCCCGATTGATCAGCGTGGGGGGATGATCCGGCTGTCGCGCCGCGGCGGCATTCAGGTCGGTCAGGGCCACGGCGGGGCGGCCCTGTTCCAGGTGCAGGCTGCCCCGCAGGGAGAGCAGTCCGGCATGGTCCGGGTGCAATCCCAGGGCCGTGTTCAGGGTGTCGATGGCCTGGGACTCCATCCCGGCGGAGCGCTGGGCCAGGGCCGCACGCTGGAAATCCTCCGGGGACTGTCGTTGGTCGACGGCCACCGCTGCGCCCTCCGTCATGCCCTGCTCCGGGGCGGCGTCGCCGGTTTCCTGAGCTGTCTGATCGTCACCGGTCTTGCTGTCGCAGCCACTCAACCCGGCTCCCGCCAGCATCCCGATCACCAGCCCCAGCCTGACCCACATCCTCGGTCCGTGACCCATCGCTCGCATCTCCCATCCCCCTTCGCCCGGTGGGCGGAGGCCAGAAGGCAATCGTTCCAGGCGCAAGGGCCGGCCTGGATCCCGCTTCCAGGATGGGTCAACCGGCCAGCCCTGGCAACCCCTCTTGCTGGACTTTCCCCCGGTGGAAGATTCTGCCACTCGGATTATTTACCGTGAAAGTCGCGGAGCGGCTTTCATCGGTGGAGGGTGGAGGGAGGCCTCCCCCATCCATCAAAGTTACTTGTGACCATGGGTTCCAAAATGATAATCTCGGTTTGGAGGTGGGTCCGTGAGGGAGGCAAAAACTCCTTTTTGTTTCCCCGGGCAGCCTTGGAGGGGTCTTCGGAAGGGGCGCGCGAGTGAACCAACGCTTACGTTGGGAATATGATCCCGGCAATAAAAGATTTGACCACAAGTGGTCCAGGGATCAGGCGGGTTTTCGTTGGAGTGGAAAACGGCTGAAGGGGCAATGTCCGGCTTCCATCACTCGGACCGAAGGTCTGGCGGAAAAACTGTTGAATGACGGGGTTCCCGATCCTGCCGATACCGACAGTCCAGATGCATTCTATAACGTTTACAAAGGGGTCGTCTACCGGGCGGAACCTACCCTGCACGGCGTTTCCTATCATGGGTTTCCAGAGAAGGAAGAAGGCAAGCGTCGGGTGCCGGATTCTGTTCTGTTCGAATTGGCGCGTCGCGCCAAGATCAACGGAGATTTCTTCCAGTTCAAGCAGTGGATGCAGGAACATCTTCCAAACGGATGGAAAAGGGTTGGACCGCATCTGTGTTCACGTTTGCGTTGAGGACCCATTGGAGTCGATCCGACCATGAGTCGATCCAACCGGTTGCGTTTTCATTTCGAGGCCATCGAGCCGGTTCCAGATCCAAAGGCCCTGTTCTCTGGCTGGGGCAGGTTGTCCCTTTTCCTGGGCGAGGAACTCGTTTGGGGAGAGGAAACAGCAGAGGGAGGGGTGGAGGGCTTCGACGAATACTGGGATGGCCTTTTGCTCCATCTGGCTCGGATCCAGCCGTATCTGCTTTCTGACCAATCCTACCCCCTTGGATATTTTCCGGAGTCTCCGGCCAGGTTTATCGATGAAGCATTGTCGGGTCTTCGGTGGGGAGATCTCCCTGACGCTTATGTCATGAAGGATGAGCGGGAGATTTTCGATTTCTCGAAGAGGCATAATCTTGCTGATGGAATGGCCAGTGTCCATTTACCTTATGTTTATTTCATAAGAGAAGGAAATGATATGCGGGTCGTCTCCGAGACGGCCGATATCCTCGTTCCCTTGTCGGAGGCCATGGAGACATTGGAAAAACTCGGGAATGAGATTCAACGAACCGTCTCACCACACTCCCCGCGAGGTCAGCATATTCTGGAAGCATGGCGCAATCGTGACAAGGCGCCTTCTCCTGAAGAGATCATTCTGCTGAACACCGGAATTCCCCTTGAGCGGCTGCGTACTCTGGCGGCAAACGACGACTGGATCGGGTATTTCGGATCCGCTTCCCTGGAGAATCCCTCCCCCCTGCAAATAGCCGCACGGATGACGCGCTTTGCCCTGTTCGAACAGGATCAAAGGCAGGTCCTGGAGCGGGTGGCGAGGATGCGACTGTCCGCTCTGGATTCCGCCTTTGTGCGCCTGCGTGCGCAAGCGGAACAGGAGGTCGCCGGATTCGATGGGGTCCGGGCCTACGAGCAGGGCTATCGGTTGGCCCAGTGGCTGCGCCGGAAACTCACAATCACGGACAGTACCCTCGTCGATCCGAAACGATATCTGGAGCAGTGGGGCGTGACTGTCACCAATACCCAGATCTGTGATTCGGTGGATGCCATTGCGCGTTGGGACGAGGAGCGCGCTGGCATCCTGTTGAACCAGGGGGGCCTGCGTGCGCAATTTCCATGGGGACGACGTTCCACGTTGGCCCATGAACTGGCCCACCTGCTGGTCGATACCAGACATGCCCTGCCGGCGGTGGAAGTATTGGGCAGAAGAACAGACGCCTTCTGGGAGAAACGCGCCAACGCTTTCGCCGCTGAATTCCTGCTGCCGGCGAGCCAAGTCAAGCTGTTGCTGCCAGACATCATCCGGCCAGAAACCATTCAGCCGATCTTGCATGATATCTCGGAGCATTTTGAAGTCGGCCATATCCTCGCAGCCAGGCAAATCCAGAATCTGTTGATCCGGGAGGAGGACGGCCGGCTCGATAGGGAGACCCGCACCTATCTGGAGCAGGTTGGTGATCGTCATGGGGGCCCACAAGCCAATCATTGGCTGCAAGTATGACGGTCCGTTCACAACGGGGAGAGCTGTTCCCGGTCTGAGCCGGTGGAATAAGGCGGGTTGCGGAGGGTGGAGGGAGGCCTCCCCCATCCATTGAAGTCATACCAGCCCCTGCCGCAGGAAACCGATCACCACCAGCGCGAGCAGCAGCAGACCGATGCCGATCAGGGTGAAGCCGAGCCCATGGGCAACCAGGCGCGCGATGCGGGAAGGAGGGGGAACCAACCGTTCGGCCAACTGCCCGGATTCCTGCAACCGCCGGTACTCTTCCGGCCGTTCTAGGGCCAGTTCCTGCCGGCCCCAGCTGCCGGTGAACATGACGATATCCAGCGGGAACTTGCCGGGTCGGAAGTGATTGTTGAAGAAATGGACGACAAACAGGGTGGTGACCGCCAGGAAGGCTTCCACGCCATGCAACAGGGTGGCGACGTTGAAGATCCAGCCCGGCAGGTAGCGGGCGAAGAAGCCCGGAAACCACAGCAGCAGTCCGGAAACACCCACCACCACCGCCCCCCAGTAGACCGCCCAGTAGTCGAATTTTTCCCAGTAGGTCCAGCGATCGAAACGGGGCGCCTCACCCTTGCCCAGAAACCAGCGGAACTGGGCTTTCATGTCGTGCCAGTCCTGCATCCGCGGCAGCAGGGAGTCGGGACCGAACCATTGGAACCGGCCGGGTCGCAGGATCAGCAGGCGAACCAGCACCGCCACGACATGTCCCACCACCGCCACCAGGAACACTACCGCCGCTCCCCGATGGACGACTCCCAGCAGCATGGGATCGCCAATCCATGCGGAGAGGGCCAACGCCCAGAAGCTGTCGGCGTATTTGGCGGTCATGCCGGTGGCCACCAGGACCATCACCGACAGGGCCAGCAGCCAGTGGTTGACCCGCCAGGGCCAGGAGAACCGTCGGACATGTTCGGTCTCGACCTCATGGGGTGGCAGGGCCCCTCGCCGCTCCAACCGGGAGCGGCGAAACCACAGGAAGGAGTGGAGATAGAAAAACAGCAACACCCCCATCACCAGCCCCACCATCGCCTTGCCGGCCAGCCACATCTGCGGATAGCGGGCAAAATCCCCGGTATTGGCATGGGGTCGGAAACCCACGAAACGGGCGGTCGCCTCCTTGTGGCACTCCCGGCAGGTGGTCAGCAGATTGTCGGGATGGGATTTGTCCAGGGGATCCGTCACCCGCCGGGTGGCGTGGCTGAAGTGGCAATGGGAACATTTGGCCGCCTTCTTCCCGCCCAGCCAGGCCATCTGACCATGATGGGTGGCCAGGTAACTCTTCAGGGATGCGGCATGGCAGTTGCCGCAATTCTCGATGATTCCTCGCCAGGAAGCGGGACGTTTGTTCTCGTCAATGCGGTGGCTGGGGTGGCAATCGCTGCAGACGGCGCTCTCGCCTTTCCAGGGAGTGTGCAGGGCCGCGCCATGCACGGAGTGACGGTAGGCTTCCAGGGCCTTGACATGGCATTCCCCGCACATCGCCGGCGAGGAGAGGCGGTGGCTGCGGGAGCGTTGGTCGTTGGCCGGAAAGATGGCGTGCGCGCCGTGACAGGCCTGGCATTCGGCATTGCGGAGCTGGGGAGCATCCTGGCGCGGGCGACCGTGGAGGGAGGCGGTGTATTCCCGGGTCAGACGGTGAGCCCGGGTGGGGGTGGGATCCGCCGCCGGAATCAGGCCCACCATCGCCCGCCCCCGGTTGATCTCCTGCATCAGGGCCTCCGGTTCCCGGTGCAGATCCTGATGACAGGTGATGCAGTCCACCTTGGCCAGGGGACCACGGCGGTGGGGCAGCCGGTCGATATCGCCATGACAGGCCACGCACGTCAGTCGGCCATGGACGCTCTCCCGAAAAAGCCCCTCGTCCACGAAGAGGGGTTTGCGGGGCGTGTCGCCATGGGGGCCGGTGGGCACGGCAAAACCGGCCACCCCATGGCATGCCACGCAGTGTCGATCGGCGAGGGCCTCCCGGCCCGTTTCGACGATCTCGGGGGTGGCTGCTCGCGCCCAGAGCGGCGCGAGCAGCAGCATTCCCAGAAGAAGAGGTCGCAGACCGGTGTTCACTTCTTGGCGCCACCTGCTTCAGCGGCCTTTTTTTCCCGCTGGCCGAGAAACCATTTGTGGTATTCCGAGTTGAGGATGTCGTCCAGCACGGTTCGCACCTTGGCGGCGGACTCCTTTTTGCCTTGTTGTTCGGCATGGGCGATGACTTCTTTGACCTCCGGCACCAGCTTCATGTAGAAGCGGTCGGCAACCTCGTACATGCCGTGCCAGTGGGCATAGTCGGGACCGTTCATGGCGGCCCCATGGCGGGCACGGCGACCTTCGTGATGCCACAGGTAGAACCAAGTCCATTCCACCTGGTCGTCGAAGGGGGTCTTGGTGATCAGACCCTCATCCAGCATGGTCTTCATCAGCCGGGAACCGGGTTTGGCGAATTTCTCGTTGTAGAGTTCGACGAAGGCGTCCAGCTGCTCGAAAAAGTTTTCGCCATTGTTGGCGCCATGACAGGTGACGCAGATGAGCTTCATCTCCTTGCGTCGTTCCAGCCATGCCTTGGGGTCCTGAAGGCCTTTCTTGCGATCGCGATCATCGATATGGATGGAGATGGGCGAGCGCAGATCCCAGGAGATGCGATCCCCCACATCGTGGGTGACCGGCAGATCCTTGGTGGCCGAAATGTGGCAGGTGGCGCAGGTGGGGGCGGCGCTGTAGTCCTCCCCGGCCAGCCATTTGTCGGAGGAAAGATTCATGGCAGAGAGGTTGGCGGAAAAGAGGATGCCGTGCTGGGATTCCTCGTAGACCTCCTTCTGGGGATGATCCGGCCCCAGGTGGCAGCGGCCGCAGGTGTCGGGATGACGGGCCTGGGCGGCGGAGAAGGAATGACGCATGTGACAGGCGGCGCAACTGCCCTTGCTGCCATCGGGATTGAGACGACCAATGCCGGTGTTGGGCCAGCCCGCCGCAGAGAGGGTGCCATCGGGCTTGATCTTGACCTCCGAACCGTGACAGCTGGCGCAGCCGCTGACCACCACGGGGGATTTCCCATGCAGCAGGGGGGCGCCTTCCACCACTTCGGCCAGGACGTTGTCCAGGGATCCCAGAATCTGCCCGGCGGTGGCGTGATGGCTGCGGTCGAACTCCTCCACCTCCCGTTTGTGGCACTGGGCACAATCCTTGGGTGAGACGATGGTGGAGATGACGAAGTCCTTGTGCTTGATGGCGTCCGGTTCGCCTGGCTTGGCCTGATGGCACTCGTAACAACCGACATTGGCCCGAAAATGTTTGGAGGCTCCCCATTGCTGGTAGATCCCCAGGCTCTTTTCCCGGTGGCAGGAGACGCAGGTGGCGCTCTCCCGGCTCAGGTGTTCGAAGCCACGCAGGGGTTTTACCAGAGCGTCCGCTTTACTCTCGTCCGTGGGCGCGGCGGCAGGCGCCGCCATGACCGGATCGGCCAGCCAGAACAGCGCCAACAGCAGACCCACCCCTTTCCACCAAATTCCATCGCCGTGCATCATTGTCTCCCATGACCGCGATTGAGGTTCACGTCCAAATGCCCCCTGAGCAACCTCGATGGATGGGGGAAGCCTCCCTCCACCCTCCTCCGACGAAAGTCGCGGCGCGACTTTCACGGTCATTCCGCGCCGGGTTCCTAGACCCGGGCATTGGTCATTCGGGGGGCTCCCCAGGTGGTCCGCCAGCGCCTCTTCACCGAGGCCAGCCCCACCAGGGCCAGCAGACCGAGGGCTCCATAGAACAGAAAAACAGGTTGAAAGATGGCCAAATTCTGTTGCAGGCCGCTGGCCGCGAAGACGAAGAGGAAGCCGCCCAGGCCGCCCGCCGCGCCCACCAGACCGGTGATCACTCCCATCTGGCGGCGGAACCGGATCGGCAGCAGTTGCAACAGGGCGCCATTGCCCGCCCCAAAGGCGGACATGACGACCGCCACCAGGGCCACGGCTCCGGCCGCCGCTGATGGGGGCAGCAGGGTGAGCAGCACAACACAGAGGGCCACGGTCACGAAGGCCACTTGCAGGGTCCGAATTCCGCCCCAATGATCGGCCAGCCACCCGCCCACCGGGCGAAACAGGGCACTGGCCAGGATGCACAGGGTGGCCATCGTGCCGGCCAGGGATGGTGAAAAGCGGAACTGGTCGTGGAAATAACCCACCAGCGAGGCGGCGAGACTGACCATGCCGCCGAAGGTGATGGCATGGAAGAGACAGAACCAGTATGTGTCGGCGTGGCGCAGGACATGCAGGTAATGGGACCAGGCCGCCGGCTGGTGGGTGCGGGGGGCGGTCGCATGCCGCGCCGTCCAGCCGAACATCAGGCCGGAAAACAGCACCAGACCCAGGGCCAATGCCATGACCGACCGCCACCCCTGGGATTCGGCCAGGCCGGGGGCGATGAAGGCGGCCAGCAGGGCGCCGGTGCCCCCAAAGGCGGTCAGACCCAGGGCCTTGCCCTGATGCTCGACCGGAAACCGGGCGCTGACCAGGGGCAGGGCCACGGCAAAGGAAACGCCGGCCATGCCCAGAAAAACGGCAGCCACGAACAGCACCGGTGTGGCCATGGGCATGGGCCAGGCCAGCAGGACCAGATCCAGGGCTAATCCCCCATGGACCACCAGCCCCACCCGCCACGCCCCGAACCGGTCGGTCAACAGGCCGATTGGCAGGTGCAACAGGGTGCCCGCCAGGATGGGCAGACTGACCAGCAGACCGATCTCGCCACGCGAGAGAGACCAGGCGTCGGCCATGAACAGGGCCAGAGGGCCGAGCAGAATCCAGACGAAGAAGCTGACTTCGGTATAGATCCAGGCCCCCAGCAGGGTGCGTCTTGCACCGAATGCCGTGGTGATGGGGTCGTTGTCGATCGATGGGGCGGTTACAATGGCAGCAATTGACATGGCGACGCTCCGGCAGGAGGGTTTCTCGAACCCAACGGCACCTTTCGTGCCAGGCCGATCATTTTGTATCAACACATTGAGAGATATAGACAATTATAAATATTGGCGAATAGTGTGATGATTAATTGTTAGGCGTCATGGCATAAAACATCCCCTTGTGAATCAATTTTAGGCCAAACCAGATCAGCCGAATGAACACACCCCCCTCCGTCCCCCATCTCGCCCTGGCCATCGGTCAGGCGTCCCTGGCCAGCCGCGAGCATGCGCGGAATGAGGATTGCCATGGTGTGGCCATTGCGGACGGGCAGCGGCAGGCCTGGGGCGCGCTGGTTTGTGTCGCCGACGGCATCGGCGGGTGCGGCGATGGCCGTCTGGCGGCGGAAGTGACGGTGCGCGCCCTGCTGGAGGACTATGGTGCCACCCCATTGGGCTGGCGGGGGGTGCGGGCCCTGTATGTGATTGCCAACAGCATCAACGACTGGCTGTTTCGGGAGGGGCGCTGGCGAGAAGGGGGCCTGGGAACCACCCTGGTGGCGGCCTTGTTTCGGGATCGGACCCTTTCGATCGTATCCGCGGGTGACAGCCGTCTTTATCGAAGGCGCGAGGGGAGGGTGTCGTTGCTGACCCGTGATCATCTCTTCGGCGGCCCGGATCTGTCGGTGCTGACCAAGGGGGTGGGCATGGATGAGCGTTTCACCCCGGATACCCGGGAGGAGGTCCTGCAGGAGGGGGATCGCTACCTGCTGGTCAGTGACGGGGTCTGGCGGGAGCTGGGTGAAGCCAGTCTGGGTCGATGGCTCGACCCGGCCATCGATTCCCAACGCGCCGCCACCGGGCTGGTGGAGGAAGCCGGTCGGTACGGTCGGGACGATGCCACCGCCGTGGTGGTGGATGTGCTGAATCTGCCTGCCGCCACTCTGCCGGATTTGCGCCAGGAATGGAGCCGGCTCGTCATCGCGCCGCTCCCCTCGACCGGTGAGCGGGTGGATCGATACCGGATTCGGGGGATCCTGTGCCGGGGGATCCAGGGGGTGGTGGCGGTGGCCTGGGACGAGGAGAACGGGCAGGAGGTCGTCCTCAAGTTTCCCGATCTGTTGGCGGCCGCCGATCCGGTCTGGCTGGATCAGTTCTCCAGGGAAGAGTGGATCGGTCTGCGGGTGCGTCATGCCAACCTGGTGCGGCTCATTCCCCAATCCCGGCAGCGCCGGACGGCGGCGTACCATGTCTGGGAACGCCTGGAGGGGCACACCCTGGAACAGCTTCGCCAGCAACGGGGCGGACGTGGTTTGCCGATCCCGGATGTGGTCGACTGGCTCCGTCAGGCGGCCAGGGGATTGCTTGCCTTGCATCGCCAGGGGATCGTGCATCGGGATGTCAAACCGGACAATCTCTTCCTGACCCATGACCAGCGACTGGTGGTGCTGGATTTCGGGACGGCGCGGATCATGGGTTGCTCCCCATTGGCGCCGGATCCGTCCGGTCATCGGGTGGTGGGAGGAACTCCCGGTTTCATGGCCCCGGAGCTGTACCAGGGCCATTGGGGGGATCCGGGCAGTGATCTCTTCGCCCTGGGGGTGACCGCCTATCTGCTGTTGACGGGACGCATGCCCTTTGGGCATCCGGAATCCCATCTGCAGCCCGCCTTCGACCGGATGATGCCCCTCGCCATCCTGCGGCCGGACATGCCCCGGTCCCTGGCCGCGGCCGTGGAATCCTGTCTGGCCTTGCGACCGGAGGAACGGCCCGGCGATCTGGGGGAGTTGCTGTCCTGGCTGGAGCAGCCCGAATTGTGGTCCCCACCGCCCGCCCACCGGCCCCTCCTGCAGCGCAATCCCCTGCGGTTCTACCAGACCGGATTCTGGATCTTCCTGCTGGCGACACTGGTGTTGCTGCTGGTGCGTTGGTAACCTTTTCGCGTTCTTCATCCACCGGGTAGGCTCCCATGTCGCCAGAATCCGTCCCCGTCATCCTGTCCCTGGTGGTGCCCTGCTTCAACGAGGCAGCGGTCCTGCCCCAGACCCATCGGCGCATCATGGCCGCCCTGGGACAGATTCCGGGTCTGGAATTGGAATGCATCTACGTCAACGACGGCAGCAGCGACGGCACCCTGGACCTGCTGCGGGAACTGGAAGCCCGGCATCCCAACGTGGTGGTGCTGGATTTTTCCCGCAACTTCGGCCATCAGGCGGCGGTCACCGCCGGCATGGACGCGGCCTGCGGCGAGGTGGTGGTCATCATCGACGCCGACCTCCAGGACCCCCCGGAGGTGATTCCGCTCATGCTGGAGAAATGGCGCCAGGGTTATCAGGTGGTCTACGGGGTGCGCACCCGCCGCAAGGAATCCCTGCCCAAGGTGCTGGCCTACGGTCTTTTCTATCGGATCATGCGGGCGGTGGCCAACATCGATGTCCCCCTGGACAGCGGCGATTTCGCCCTGCTGGACCGCAAGGTGGTGGAGGTGATGCGGGCCCTGCCCGAGAACAACCGCTTCGTGCGCGGCCTGCGGGCCTGGAGCGGGTTCCGGCAGACCGGGCTGGTGTATCAGCGCCAGGAGCGGGCCGGCGGGGAATCCAAGTACACCCTGCGCAAGCTGCTGCGTCTGGCGATGGACGGCATCTTCAACTTCTCCACCGCCCCCCTGAGTCTGATATTTCTCGCCGGCCTGTTCATCTCCACCGCCGCCATCCTGGCCATGCTGGTGATCGTCGTGTCCCACTGGTACGGCTTCACCCTGTTCGGCCACCGTCTGGCCGATGCCCCCGGCTTCACCTCCCTGATACTGGCCATCCTGTTCTTCAGCGGGGTGCAGTTGATCTCCATCGGCATCCTCGGCGAGTACCTGGGGCGGGTCTACCAGGAGGTGAAACGCCGCCCGCCTTATGTCCTGAACAGCCCCCCCCGACCCCGGGAGTCTGCCGCCCCGGCCGGTCCGCACTGCGCCGATCCTCCCCGCGGCGATCCGCAGCCGTGAAGAATACTTGATCGAAAGAATCGGATATTTCATAGTAGCGCCGTCCGGAATTCGGGACCGCAGGGCCATCGGTGGGAGACGGGACGGCATGTTTCAGAGGATTCGCAACGATATCCGGGTGATCTTCCAGCGGGATCCGGCGGCGCGCAGCGTGGTCGAGGTGTTGCTGTGTTATCCGGGCATCCATGCCCTGTTGTTCTACCGGGTGTCGCACTGGCTCTGGAACCGCAGGCTGCGCCTGCCGGCCCGATTCCTGTCCCATCTGGCCCGGTTTTTCACCGGCATCGAAATCCACCCCGGAGCGCGTATCGGCAGCGGGTTCTTCATCGACCATGGCATGGGGGTGGTGATCGGGGAAACCACCGAGATCGGCAACGATGTCACCCTCTACCATGGGGTCACCCTGGGGGGCACCTCCTGGAAGCGGGGCAAGCGCCACCCCACCCTGGAAGACAACGTGGTGGTGGGGGCGGGGGCCAAGATCCTGGGACCCATCACCATCGGTCGCAACGTTCGGGTGGGCTCCAACGCCGTGGTGGTGGACAACGTCCCTTCGGACACCACCGTGGTGGGGGTGCCCGGGCGTCTGGTGGTGCCCAACCGCGCCCGCAAGGGAGACATCCTGGCCGGTTTTCCCTCCTACGGGCAGCCCGATAACCAGGCCGAGGCCATGCCGGATCCGGTGGCCAAGGCCATCGCCTGCGTGCTGGATCAGGTTCACCAGATCGACAGCCGGCTGGAAAACCTGGAGCAGAAGGGGGGGAACCTGCCCCCGCCCCCGGGGAGGGACCCGTGAAACTCACCACCCGGGGCCGCTACGCCGTGAGCGCCATGCTGGACTTGGCCTGCCATGGGGCGGACGGGCCGGCCTCCCTGGCGGCCATTTCCCGGCGGCAGGGGATTTCGTTGTCCTATCTGGAGCAGCTGTTCCTCAAGCTGCGCCGGGGCGGCCTGGTGCGCAGCGTGCGGGGACCGGGGGGCGGCTATGTGCTGGTGGGGTCCCCGGACACCATCAGCGTGGCGGACATCATCCGGGCGGTGGACGAGCCGATCCGCACCACCCCCTGCCAGGGGACCACCGAACCGGGTCGCAAGGCGATGGATCAGGGCTGTCAGCGCTCCAGTCCCTGCATCGCCCATGACCTATGGGTGGAGTTGGGGGATCGCATCCACCAGTTCCTCGACTCCGTCAGCCTCGGCGGTCTCACCGAGGCCCATCGTCGGGGTGAATCCCTGGTGGGCAAAGGAACTTTGGGCAGACCGGCATGATCTATCTGGACTACAATGCCTCGGCTCCCCCGCGGCCGGGAGTGGTGGAGGCCATGCAGTCCTGCCTGACCCGGCTGATCGGCAATCCCAGCGCGGTCCATGCCGCCGGCCGGGCCGCTCGTCAGGGGGTGGACGAGGCCCGGCGCCAGGTGGCCCGGCTGATCAACGCCCATCACAGCCAGGTGATCTTCACCAGCGGCGGCACCGAGGCCAACAGCCTGGCCCTGCTGGGGTTGGCGGCCCGGGCCGGATTTCGGGGCCGGCTGCTGCTGGGTGCGACGGAACATCCCTCGGTGCTGGCGGTGGGGCAGGTGCTGGTCCGGCGGGGCATGGAGGTCGATTGGATCCCGGTGGACGCCAGCGGCCGGGTGGACCCGGACTGGATCCGGCGGGAGCTGCGGGCCGGCCTGGTGGCGGTGTCGGTGATGCACGCCAACAACGAAACCGGGGTGCTGCAGCCCATCGAGGAGATCGGCCCCCTCTGCCGGGCGGCCGGGGTGCCGCTGCACACCGATGCCATCCAGAGCGCCGGCCGGCTGCCCCTGGATCTGGCCACCCTGCCGGTGGCTCTGCTGTCGATTTCGGCCCACAAGCTTGGCGGACCCAAGGGCGTGGGGGCCCTGGTGGTGGACAAGGCCCTGGCCATCGAGCCCCTGCTGGTGGGGGGTGGTCAGGAGCGCAACCGGCGGGCCGGGACGGAGAACGTGGCGGGCATCGTCGGGTTCGGGGTGGCGGCCGCGGCGGCCGTGGCCGCCATGGCCGACGAGGCCCGGCGCCTGGGCGCCTGGCGCGACGCCCTGGAGGCGGATCTGGCGGCGCGGATGCCCGATCTGCATATCTTCGGCCGCGACGCCCCCCGCCTGCCCAACACCTCCCTGCTGGGCTGGCCGGGGCTCGACGGGGAGGCGCTGGTCATGGGATTGGACCTGGTCGGATTCGCCGTCAGCGGCGGATCGGCCTGCAGCTCCGGCAAGGTGCGCGCCTCCCATGTGGTGCAGGCCATGGGGGCGGAGGAAGCCCTGGGCCGCAGCGCGCTGCGGGTCAGTCTGGGATGGGACACCAGGGCAGAGGATCTGCAACGATTTCGGGAGGGATTGACCGGGTTGGTGGAGCGGTTGCGCCGCATGTCCGGTCCTCTGGCGGTCGGGAATTGACTCATACAGGACGGGGGAAGCCTCCCTCCACCAGGAGAACATGACGATGAATCTGCCCATTTACATGGACTACCAGGCCACCACGCCCATGGATCAACGGGTGTTGCAGGAGATGTTGCCCTGGTTCGCGGAGAAGTTCGGCAATCCGGCGTCCCGGTCCCATCCCTTCGGCTGGGAGGCGGACCGGGCGGTGGAGAAGGCCCGCCAGGAGGTCGCCACCCTGATCGGGGCCGATCCCCGGGAAATCGTCTTCACCTCGGGGGCCACCGAGTCGGACAACCTGGCCATCACCGGCGTGGCGCGCTTCTACCGGGACAAGGGCAACCATATCATCACCCTGACCACCGAACACAAGGCGGTGCTGGATACCTGCCGGCACCTGGAAGCCGAGGAGGGCTTTCAGGTCACCTACTTGCCGGTGCGGCCCAATGGCCTGGTGGATCTGGCGGCCCTGGCGGCGGCGATCACCGACCGGACCATCCTGGTGTCGATCATGGCGGCCAACAACGAGATCGGGGTGATCCAGCCCCTGGCGGAGATCGGCGCCCTGTGCCGTTCCCGCAAGGTGCTGTTCCACTGCGATGGCGCCCAGGGGGTGGGAAAGTTTCCCCTGGACGTGAACGCCATGAACATCGATCTGTTGTCCATCAGCGGGCACAAGATCTATGGTCCCAAGGGCATCGGCGCCCTCTATGTGCGGCGCCGGCCCCGGGTGCGACTCAAGGCCATCATCCATGGCGGCGGCCACGAGCGGGGCATGCGCTCCGGCACCCTGTCCACGCCCCTGATCGTCGGCCTGGGGGCCGCCTGCCGCTTGGCCGGGGCGGAGATGGTCGAGGAATCCCGCCGGGTCAAGGAGTTGCGCGACCATCTGTTCCAGGGGGTCACCAGCCGGTTGACCCATGTCGAACTGAACGGCGACCTGGAATCCCGGTTGGCCGGCAACCTCAACATCTCCTTCGGGTTCGTGGAAGGGGAGTCCCTGATGATGGCCATCAAGGACGTGGCGGTCAGTTCCGGTTCGGCCTGTACCTCGGCTTCCCTGGAACCCAGTTATGTGCTGCGGGCCCTGGGGGTGACCGAGGACTTGGCCCACACATCCATTCGCTTCGGCCTGGGACGCTTCACCACCCGGGAGGAGGTGGATTACGTCATCGACCTGGTGATCCGGTCGGTGAGCAAACTGCGGGAGATGTCCCCCCTGTGGGAGATGATGCAGGAGGGCATCGACATCAAATCGGTCCAATGGGCGGCGCACTGAGGGTATTCTTGCCGTCTGAACGACTTTTCTGGAGATCGGTATCATGGCCTACAACGACAAGGTGCTGGACCATTACGAGAACCCGCGCAATGTGGGTTCCCTGGACAAGAACGACCCCAACGTGGGCACCGGCATGGTGGGGGCCCCATCCTGCGGGGATGTGATGAAGCTGCAGATCCGGGTCAACGAACAGGGCGTGATCGACGACGCCAAGTTCAAGACCTTCGGCTGCGGCTCCGCCATCGCCTCTTCCAGCCTGGTCACCGAGTGGATCAAGGGCAAGACCCTGGACCAGGCCCTGACGATCAAGAACACCCAGGTGGCCGAGGAGCTGGCCTTGCCGCCGGTGAAGATCCATTGCTCGGTGCTGGCGGAGGATGCCATCAAGTCCGCCATCCAGGATTATCGCAGCAAGCGCGCGGTGGGAGGCTCCTGACATGGCCAAGGGCATCATCCTGACCGCGGCCGCCGCCGACAAGGCGCGGCAGATGTTGCAGAACCGGGGCACCCCCGCGGCCGCCATCCGGGTGGGGGTGACCACCGCCGGCTGTTCCGGTCTGTCCTACAAGCTGGAATACGCCGACCAGGTGGAGGAGGGGGATCAGGTGTTCGAGAGCCATGGGGTGCGGGTGGTGGTGGATGAAAAATCCCTGCCGGTCCTTGACGGCACCGAGGTGGACTTCGCCACCAACGCCTTCAAGTCCGGCTTCAAGTTCGTCAATCCCCGGGAGAAGGAGCGGTGCGGCTGCGGGGAATCCTTCAAGATCTAGTGGCAATGCATCGGGGAGGTGTGCCATGAGCGCAGCCCGGGCCTGCTGGTCCTGCAAGGGGCCGGCGGGAGACGCGGCGTTCTGTGTGGTCTGCGGGGTCCTCCAACCGCCGGATTCCGGAGCCGATCTCTTCGCGGTGCTGGGTCTGCCGCGGGGGTTCGACCTGGACCGTCCGGTCCTGGAGGAGTCGTATCGCCAGGCCCAGCAGCGGTTTCACCCCGACCGCTTCGCCACCCGATCCGCCGGTGAACGGCGTTATTCCCTGGAATGGATCACCCGCATCAACACGGCCTTCCAGACCCTGGGCAATCCCCTGACCCGGGCCCGGCATCTGCTGGAACTGCTGGGCCATGCCGCGCCCGAGCATCGCAACACGACTCCCGTCGATCCCGCCTTTCTCATGGAGGTGATGGAGCTGCGGGAGGCGCTGGCGGAGGTGGACCCGGCAGCGGACGATGCCCCCCGGCGGCTGGAGCGGTTGCGCCGGGAGGTGGAACAGCGGGTCGACCTCGAAACGGGCCTGATCCGCGATTCCCTGGCGCGGGCCATGGCCGGGGAGGGCACAACGGTGCTGGAGGAGGCCGTCCGTCACCTGGACCGGTTGCGCTATCATCAGCGCTTTCTGGAAGAGGTGGACCGGCTGGAAGAACGGTTGTTCTGACGGGGAGTCGAGACCATGGACCTGTTGCTGGACATCGCCGAACCCGGCGCCGCCCCCTTGCCCCATCAACTCCGCCCCGGGGAGGAATGGCGGGTGGTGGGCATCGATCTGGGAACGACCTTCAGCCTGGTGGCGGCCATCGACCTGGAGGGTCGGCCGGCCTGCATTCCCGATGAACAGGGGCAGGTCTCGCTGGCGTCGGTGGTCCATTACCGGGCCGATGGGAGCATCCTGGTGGGGGAGCAGGCCCGGGCATTGGCGGTGCAGTCTCCCCGGGATACCATCAGTTCCGTCAAGCGGTTCATGGGTCGGGCCATGGAGGAAGTCCCCGCCGAACCGTACCGGCTGGAGCCGGGGGAGGGCGGCATGGTGCGGATCCGGGCCGGGGGGCGGAGCCTGTCGCCGGTGGAAATTTCCGCCGAGATCCTGAAGGAATTGAAGAAGCGGGCCGAACAGGCCCTGGGTGGGGCGCTGCGGGGGGCGGTGGTGACGGTGCCGGCCTATTTCGACGATGCCCAGCGCCAGGCCACCAAGGACGCCTGCCGGCTGGCCGGTCTGGAGGTGTTGCGGCTGGTCAACGAACCCACCGCCGCCGCCCTGGCCTATGGTTTGGACCAGGGGCGGGAGGGGCTGTACGCCATCTATGACCTGGGGGGCGGCACCTTCGATATTTCCATCCTCAGGCTCACCCGGGGGGTGTTCCAGGTGCTGGCCACCGGGGGCAACTCGTCCCTGGGCGGGGATGATTTCGACCGGGCCCTGGCCAGCCTGTTTCTGGAGGAGATGGGGATCGCTCAGCCGGATCCCGGCTTGCTGCAGGCCGCCCAGCAGGCTGCCAGGGAGGCCAAGGAAGCCTTGACCGGGGCGGAGGAGACCGTGGTCGTTCTCCCGCGGCCCGAAGGCGCGGCCTATCGGCGCACCCTGACCCGGCAGGAGATGGAACAGCGCATCGACAGACTGGTGCGGGCCACCGGCATGCCCTGCCGGCGGGCGCTCAAGGATGCCGGATTGACCCCGGCCGATCTGGAGGGGGTGGTGCTGGTGGGCGGGTCCACCCGGGTTCCGGCCGTGCGCCGTTTCGTGGCGGATCTCTTCCAGACCGAACCCCTGGCGGATCTGGATCCCGACCGCATCGTGGCCCTGGGGGCGGCCCATCAGGCCGACCTGTTGGCCGGCAACCGGCGTTCGGACATGCTGCTGGTGGATGTCACCCCGCTGTCCCTGGGTTTGGAGACCATGGGCGGACTGGTGGAGAAGGTCGTGCCCCGCAACAGCCCGATTCCCACGGCCCGGGGCCAGGAGTTTACCACCTACAAGGATGGCCAGACGGCCATGGCCATTCATGTGGTCCAGGGGGAACGGGAGACGGTGGATCAGTGCCGTTCCCTGGCGCGGTTCGAGCTGCGGGGCATTCCGCCCATGGTGGCCGGGGCGGCCCGCATCCGGGTGGCCTTTCAGGTGGATGCCGACGGCCTGCTCACGGTCACCGCCCGGGAGATGACCACCGGGGTGGAGCAGTCGGTGGCGGTGAAGCCCAGCTATGGCCTGGGTGACAACGAGATCGCCGCCATGCTGCGGGATGCCTTGGACCATGGCGCCGGCGACCTGCAGCTGCGGCAGTTGCGGGAGGCCCGGGTGGAGGCGGACCGGGTGCGGCATGCCGTCCTGGCGGCCCTGGAGCAGGACCGGGATCTGCTGGACGATCAGGAGATGCCCGCCATCGAAACCGCCATGGGGCGGTTGCAACAGGTTGCCGGGGGGGAGGATCATCAATCCATCAACGATGCCATCGCGGCGCTGGACAAGGCCACGGTCTTTTTTGCCCAGCGGCGCATGGACCGCAACATTCGCTCCGTCATGACCGGTCGCAAGGTGACCGATTTCTCGTAGAGGAGTTCTCCCATGCCCAAGGTCACCTTTCTGCCCATGAACAGGACCATCGAGGTCGCCAACGGTCTCAGTCTCGTGGAAGCGGCCCATGAAAATCACGTTGAACTGGAGGGCGCCTGCGAAGGCAGCCTGGCCTGCTCCACCTGTCATGTGGTGGTGAATCCGGAGTGGTACGACCGCCTGCCAGAGGCCAGTGAAGAGGAAGAGGACACCCTGGACGAGGCCTTCGGCCTCACCGCCACCAGCCGGCTCGGCTGTCAGATCCGCATGACCGACGCCCTGGATGGTTTGACGGTGACGATTCCCGCCTATACCGTCAACATCAGCGTGGACAAGAAGGGGGGCTGACCATGCAATGGACCGATGTCCAAGAAATCGCCATCGAACTGGCCGAGACGCGACCGGATGTGGATCCCCTTGCCGTCCGTTTCACCGATCTCCAGCAATGGGTGATGGATCTGCCGGGGTTTGCGGACGACCGGGACAAGTGCAACGAAAAGATCCTGGAGGCGATCCAGATGGCCTGGCTCGACGAGCGGGACTGAGACGCAATTGAGGGGTTCTCATGGTCGGGCGGATCTGCTATAGTCGCCCCTCCATCGGCATGGCCGTTGGCCCATGGGCCGTTAGCTCAGTCGGTAGAGCAACAGACTTTTAATCTGTGGGTCGTTGGTTCGACTCCAACACGGCTCACCAATCAAACAACGGGCTGGACAGAATTCTGTCCAGCCCGTTGTTGTTCCAGTACTGTAAATCGCCGTTTGAGATGGCACTGTGTAACGCGCTAATGAAATGGCACTGGTTGACGCTTGAGATGGCACCAGTTTCGTCGCTCTCCCTCCTTCGCTTTTTCGATTGGCACAGATTTTGACAGAAGAATCCAGCAGACTCCATGCAAAAAAAAGGCGGCCCGACGGCCACCTTCTGTTTCCCCTCGTCATCACAGCTTGCGTACACCATTAATCGCATATACATTTATTACAGATCGAACCAGCCACCCGAGGGATGCAGCGTGTACGAGTGGGACGATAACAAGAACGCAATCAATGTCGAAGCACGCGGTATCGATTTCGCGGTTGCGGAGGGATTCGATTGGGAAACCGCCTGGGTGGTCGTTGATGGCCGCCGCGATTATGGCGAAGTCCGTTACCGCGCCATGGGCATGATCGGTCGGCGTTTGTACGTTTTGATGTACACCTGCCGCCAGCTCAACAAGGTCCGTATTATCAGCCTGCGCAAGGCCAACAAGCGGGAGCTGAAAAACTATGTCGATCAAACCTGACCCGATCATGCCCACGGACGAGGAAGACCAAGCCATCACGGCAGCGGCTGAATCCGATCCTGACAACCCGATCTGGACGGATGATGATTTCGCCCGCGCCTGTCCCGCCGCAGAGGTGCATCCGGAAATTGTCGCCGAATACCGCCGCCAAAAAGGCAAGCGCGGACGGCCAAGGTTGAAGAATCCCAAGCAGGTCATTGCCATTCGTTTGGACCACGACTTGGTTGACGCCATGCGGGCCACCGGGCCGGGCTGGCAAACCCGCGTGAACGAAGTTCTGCGCACGGCATATGGTCTTGAGTTAAACAAGTAGTGGGCGTTCATGTGATGTAAGCGTTCACCGAAGTAAAACCGGCTGTGTGACTTGACAGCCTGGAAACTTCGGCTCAAAGTCGAAGCCATGAGCGGAAACAAGGACAAGGAAGTCCAGGCGCTGTATAGATGAAAACGCGCGTCTTCGGATAATCATTACCCGGCAGGCGGAGCAACTTGCTGTCAGATCCATCCCAGACGGAAGGGGACGGGCTCGGCCAGGGGAACGCTGGCGCAATGGGCCAGGCGGCGCAGGTCGTCGGCCTCCGGCGCGCGCTTGTTGCAGGTGACGAACCGCCGGATGGCGGGCAGCAGACGGTCCAGGTCGGCGTCCTCCAGCCGAATGCCCAGCCGGGCGTAGCCGTTGCGGATGGCATGCCGTCCGGAATGTTTTCCCAGCACCATCTCATGGCGGCGGCCCAGGCGGGTCGGGTCCACCCCCTGGTAGGTGGCCACATCCTTCAGCAAACCGTCCACATGGATGCCGGCCTCGTGGGAAAAGGCCATCCGCCCCACTAGGCTCTTCTGATGCCCCAAGCGGCGGCCCGAGGCCTGCTCCACGTAGCGGGACAGGGCCGGGAAACGGGTCATGTCCAGCCCGGTCTCCAGACCCAGCACCTGCCCCAGGGCCATCGCCACCTCTTCCAGGGCGGCGTTGCCGGCCCGCTCCCCCAGGCCGTTCACGGTGGTGTTGACATGGGTGGCCCCGGCGCGCACCGCGGCCAGGGTGTTGGCGGTGGCCATGCCCAGATCGTCGTGGGCATGCATCTCCAGGTCCAGGCCGGTATGCCGTCGCAACCGGCCGATGATCCGGTACACCTGGAACGGATCCAGGATGCCCACCGTGTCGGCAAAGCGAAACCGCTCGGCCCCGGCCCCCTCCGCCGTCTCCACCACCCGCAACAGGAAGTCGGGATCCGCCCGGGAAGCGTCTTCGCCTCCCACGCAGACCTGCAGACCCAGATCCCGGGCGTAACGAACTTCCCGGTCGATGGTCGCCAGCACCCGGGTCCGATCCTGTCCCAGCTTGATCCGCATCTGCAGATCGGAAACCGGAATGGACAGGTCCACCAGCGCCACCCCCAGGCCGGGGCAGAGGTCGATGTCCTGGCGCAGCATCCGGCACCAGACCAGCAGCCGGGCCGGCAATCCCAGCCCGGCCAGCCCCCGGATCTCCGCCCGCTCCTCCGGCCCCATGGCCGGAATGCCGACCTCCATCTCCGGGATGCCCAGCCCGTCCAGCATCCGGGCGATCCGTTCCTTCTCCTCCCAGCGGAAGGCCACCCCGGCGCTCTGCTCGCCATCCCGCAACGTGGTGTCATCCAGAACCGGAACGTTTGGCGCGCTGGTCATCGTCCGGACTCCTCATGCCCTGGGAAGGGTCAGGGGTTCGTGGCTGTGACATTGCTTGGGACAGACCCGGGAGCAACTGCCGCAGCCGATGCAGTCGTCGGCATCGGCCAGGGTCATCACATAGGCCACGTCGTCGTCGAAGCCGTCGTCGTCCCAGTTCGCGTTGTCCCCGGTTGCCAGTTCCTCCCGCTCCACCAACTCGAACACCGCCCGGGAACAGACCTTGAAGCACCGGCCACAGCCGATGCAGTTGCGGTGGTTGATGCCGGTGACGAACGCCGGGGTCCATGGGGTGCCGCCCCGGGTGATGCTGGTCAGATAGTCCATGGCTCACCTCTCACGTCGGCGGGTCCGGGTCTACATCCCGGCCACGTCCGAATATTTGCCGATCAGGTTCAGGGCCACGCTCAGCAGCTTGTCGGCCTCGTCCTTCATGCGCGACAGCGATTCGAAGCCGAACCCCTGGACGCCGCTCAAGGACTTCTCGGTCACCACCAGTTTGCCCACCACCACCAGGGCCGTGCCAGCCCCGGCGCCATCGATGTTCAGGAACAGCTTGGCCGCCAGGCCGCATTCCTTTTCGATCAGCAGGGCGATGGTGTTGAAGAAACCCACCAGCCGCGCCAGCACCTCGGGTCCCGGATCGCCGGCGACGGACAGGGACTGGCGGTCCGTGGCGCTGACGATGAACGGCTGCACCAGCGCCTGGGGTGTGCTCTTGTCCCGCACGCCGTAGGTGTCCAGGGCGCGCATCTGCTTGACCAGCTCCCGGATGAAATCCGATTGATAGATGGCTTCATCCGTCACGGTTACGGCCATGGCGATTCTCCTCGCTCGTTGGCCCGTCCTGTACGGGCCGGATCATTCCTCCCAGGTTTCCGTCAACAACGCTTGCATCCGCCCCGCGTCCCGGGGCCGGACGCGGCGCTCCAGGAAAGCGTAGGGATTGAATTCCCGGCCCTGGGCCATGGCGGCGCCGAGGTCGTTGACCAGGCCGCCGATGGCGGTGCCGGGGTCCACCCGCACCGGACGCACGCCGCGGAGCAGCAGTTGGCGCAGGGCGGAGCCGCCCACCGCATTGCAGAACACCAGGCAACAGGCGGCCACGCTGTCCAGACGCGGCCGCAGTTTGTCATCCAGACCATCCCGTGCCGCCGGCTGAAAACGGGCCGCTTCCACCAGCCGGCTCCCCAGCCGGTGAATCTCGTAGATGGCCATGCCCAGGGTGGCGCCGAAATGCTGGTCGACATGGCGCAGATCGCTGGTGGCGAACGCCACCCGGCGCACCTCCTCGCTCAGGCCATCCGGCGGACGCTGGACCAGCTGCAGGCGCAGGGCGGAAGTGGGCATGGCGTTCGGCTCAGACGGCCGCAGCCAGCGGGAACACCGAACGATAGGGTGCCACGCGCTGGCGATCATGGGCCGTGAGGGTGTTGACCAGGTCGAACAGCACCAGCCAGCCGCCCCGGTAGCCCACCCAGCTGCGCAGGGGCATCCCCAGGCGGTCATGGACCGGGTAGCCGCAGCGCAGCACCGGCCGATCCAGGCGTTCCGCCAGCTCCGCCACATGGGAGTTGCCCAGCAGGAGATCGACGCCGTGGCGCACCGCCAGGTCCTCCAGATCCTCCAGATCACCGATCTGGATGGCCCCGAAATCGCTCCCCAGCAGCGCTTCCCCGCCCATGGAGGCCACCACCGCCGGGGTCTCCAGGCCCATCTCCCCGAGGAGGGCGCGCCAGCCCAGCAGAAAATCCGGATCCCCAGCCAGTCCCACCCGTTTGTGGGTCAGGAAAAAGTGGGTGTCCAGCATGGCGTCCAGCAGGCGCTGCCGGTCCCGACGCAGGGATTCCGGCACCGGTTGGCCGCTGATGTCGCCCAGCACGGTCAGCAGCCGGTCGGTGGCCTTGAGCCCCATGGCGGCGGGAAAACGGTAATCCGCCACCCCGGTGCGCCGGCGCAGCAGATCCGCCGCCGGTCCCAGGGCGTCGCCGAACACCAGGGTCGCCCGGGCCGTGGCCAGGTCCCGCACGGCGGCCGCAGGGGTGCCGCCGGGCGACAGGGGCGTCAGGGGGCCGGGTTCCAGATGGCCGTCCAGGGACAGGGAGAGATCCGGCACCGCCACCGGCTGCAGGCCGAACGCCGCCACCATCTCCTTGAGCGCCTCCACGTCCCCGGGGGTCAGATGGGCGCCGGGCAGCAGGGTGACCCGGGGCGGACCGTCGGTGGACTCCCGGGGGCCGCTCTCCGCCACCAGGGTGTCGATCATGGCCTCGACCGCCCGGGCATAGCCGGTTTCCAGACAGCCGGTGAAGTCCGGACAGGCCACCGGCACCACGTCCGTGGCGGTCGGCGCCTGCTCCCGAAACGTCTTCACCACCCGACGGATGTCGCTGCCCTGGATCTCGGTCAGGCCGGTGGTGATCAGGCCGATCATCCCGGGGCGGCTGCCGCTGGAGATGGTCTTCAGGGCCTCCAGGATGTTGTCGTCCCCGCCCATCACGGTGCTGACCTGGTCCATGGCGGTGGTCTGGAGGGGAATGGGCTCGCGGAAATGGCGCACGAAGAACACCTTGGCGAACGCGGTGCAGCCCTGGGAGCCATGGAGCAGGGGAATGGCCCGGTCCATGCCCTGGAACGCCAGGGCCGCCCCTACCGGCTGGCTGGACTTCACCGGCCGCACCGCCAAAGCCTTTTTGCGCTGGTACAGAATGGCCATGATGTTATCCTTCGTTCGGGCCGGTTTCCCAGGGGGCCGGTTGCCGCACCGCCGCCCAGACCGGGCTTTCCAGGGTCGCCAGGAGCTGCCGGGCCAGCACCTCCATGCCGCGATAGCCGGCATAGGCGGCTTCCCGTTCCTGGTTGATGTCCAGAAACGGCAGTCGGCTCTTCAGGGCGGTGAACATGTTGCGGCCGCCGGCCATGATCAGGTCGGCCCGCTGGGCCTCGGCCAGACCGGCCAGCACCTTGGGGTTGCCCTCGTCGATCATGATGGCGTCCCGGCCCATCAGCTCCCGGATGCGGGCCTTGTCGCCCTCGGTAGACTTGCGGGTGCCGGTGGCCACCACCTCCATGCCCAGATCCTGCAGGGCCGACACCACCGACCAGGATTTCACCCCGCCGGTGTAGAGCAGCACCCGCTTGCCCGCCAACCGGGCCGCCAGCGGGGCCAGGGTTTGGCGGATGGCGGCTTCCTCCCGGGCGATCAACGCCTCGGTGCGGGCCGCGAGATCGAAGTCGTCCAGCAGGCGGGCAAACTCCCGCAGGGCGGCGGAGGTGTCCCGGATGCCGTAAAAACTGCCCTCGAACCACGGTGTCCCGTACCGCTCCTGCAGCAGGCGGGTGACGTTGATCAACGCCTTGGAGCAGACCAGCATGGTGGCCCGGGAACGGTGCAGGGTCTGCACCTGGGCGAAGCGGGCGTCGCCGGACAGGGTGCAGAGAATCCGCAGCCCCAGCTCCTCCAGCAGCGGCTGTACATGCCAGAACTCCCCGGCGATGTTGAACTCTCCGATCAGGGCCACGTCGTGGACCCGGACCTCGGGCGGAAAGAGCCCCGGCGGCACCGACGCCGGCTCCCGGGTGCCCACCACATGGCGGACCAGGGTTTCCCCGGCGATGCGGTTGCCCAGGTTCTTGGTGCCGTAGAATCCGGCGGCGTCCACCGGGATGACCGGCGTGCCCCAGGCTTCCGCGGCGGTGCGGCAGACCGTCGCCAGATCGTCGCCGGTGGCGGCCGGCACGCAGGTCTGGTAGACGAACACCGCCGCCGGCCGGTACCGTTCCACCGCCTGCTTGATGCCGAACAGCAACCGCTTCTCGCCCCGACCCATGATGATATCCTGTTCGGTCAGGTCGGTGGTCATGCCCAGCCGGTGGAAATCCGGTCCCGAGGAGAGGGCGCCGCGGCCGTTCCAGGACGAACCGGCGCAGGCGATGGGGCCATGGACGATGTGGGCGGCATCGGCGATGGGAAACAACACGATCTGGGCGCCGTCGAAACTGCATCCTCCGGCGGTGGCGCCCGGCTTCAGACGGGCGCAGCCGCTCTTCGGCCCCCGGTTGTGGGCACAGGCCGGTTCATCCAGCAGGGCGGCGATTTCGGCGGTTTTCATGGTCGTGCCCGCGGCGCTCCAGGGTGGGACTCGTGACATCGCCAACTGACCGATGCCAGTGGCGTTGCGGCTGACATCAGCCGTCACCCATTGACAGCGCAAGCCGGATGCCATATTCAACGTATTGTAATAGAATGCTAATTTAGAAAATTCCGATGTCGTGAACCCGCCAATGACGGGCATGTTGTCGGCTTTGCAACAAAGACCTCCGGTGACTTTACTTTCCCATTCCCGTGGAGCCAGCATGTACGAATTCATCACCAACCTGGACGATATGTCGGGCCTGGAAAGCGCAGAGCTGCGTGCCCTGATGGAAATCTGGCGGGAGCGCAAGGGGCAGCTCCAGGACAGTGGTGAATACCAGGAGTTCATCAGGAAGATGCAGCGGGAGTGGGCCATTGAAACCGGCATCGTGGAACGGCTGTACACCTGGGATCGGGGGGTTACCGAGGTCTTGATCGAACAGGGGATCGAGGCCAGTCTGATCGCCCACCGGGGCGGCCTCGACCGCGACGCGGCCGAATGGGTTTTCGCCATCATCCGCGACCAGCGCAGCGTGATCGAGGGGATCTTTGCCTTCGTCAAGGGCGTGCAGCCACTGTCGGAGCATTACATCCGCGCCCTGCATGCCGAGCTGACCGCCCACCAGGACCACATCGAAGCCCAGACCCCGGACGGACGCCCCCTGCGGATCGAACTGCTCAAGGGAGAATACAAGAAGCAGCCGAACAACCCATTGCGTCCCGATGGAGGCATGCACCTCTATTGTCCACCGGAACATGTTGCCCAAGAGATGGACAACCTGGTGACCTGGTATCGGCAGTGGGAGGCGCGCCAAGCGCCCCCCGAGGTCTTGGCGGCGTTTCTGCATCACCGGTTCATCCAAATTCACCCGTTCCAGGATGGCAACAGGCGGGTGGCCAGGGCGCTGGCCAGCGTGGTGTTGCTGAAATACGACTTGTTTCCGCTGGTGATCCGGGACGCTGAGCGTGTACCCTACATCCTGGCGCTGGAGTCCGCCGATCGAGGCGACATCAAGCCCTTGTGCACCCTGTTTGCCCGCAACCAGAAGGAATCCATCCTGGCGGCGCTGGGCATTGAACAGGCTGTCCAGCAGGCCCGTCACGCCGAGGAAATCCTGCTGTCGGGATTGCAGCTGCTGCGAGACCACCACAACCTCGAAACCAGTCGCATGGATCGGGTGTTCGATTCTGCGGATCAGCTGCGGGAAATGGCGGTGCAACGGCTGGAGACCATGGTTCAAAAGATGAATCAGCAGCTTTCCGGATTGGCGCTCCCGGGGGAGCGGGATTATTCCGCCCGCTGCGATGCCGATGACAACGGCTCGCCGCGGCGGCATTGGTTCCGGGATCAGGCCCGGGACATGGCCGGGCGTTACCGATACGTCGCCAATTTCTCCAAATATTGTTCATGGGCCTCCCTGACCCTGCGGAGCATCAACCATTTCCAGTTCGTGGTGGCGTTCCATGGCCTTGGACCCGTTCACAAGGGTCTCATGGCGGCTGTGAGCTTTACCCTGTTCCGGGTGCCCCGTGAGGATCAATCGGGCCAGGATCCCACCGATCTGCGTCCGGCATCGCCCGATTTTTTCCAGTTCAACCATGCCGAACCCAGGGACAGCATCGAGAGCCGCTTTCAGGAGTGGCTGGAGAGTTCGTTGGCCATCGCCATGGCCGAATGGCGCCGGTCCATCGCCCGGGAGGTGGGATCGTGAGAACGGCTCGGAAAGGAGTCGCACGGTCCGCTGGTCAATGTCGGGCCCGACCGCTCAGGGAGAGATCCATCAGCGCCAGGGCTTGCTGCCGGCAGGCGGCGCGGATGTGGGGATCCAGACGGCGCAACCAGCGGTTCGGGATGTCCTCCAGGCCATGGAAGGCTCCGGCCACCATGCCGGCGATGGCGCCGGTGGTGTCGGCATCCCCGCCGCGGTTGACCACCTCCACCAGGCATTCCTCGAAGGAGTTGGAGTCGAAGAACACCTGCAGCACCACCCGCAGGGTATCGACAATATAGGGCGACGGGTTGGACGGTAGACGTTTGCGGCGGAACTGGAACACCGGATACCGCCGGATCAGGTCGGCCACCGGGCCGTCGAGCATCTCCTGCCGGCTGCCCTGGGCCAGGGCGATGGCGATCATGCGGTTGATGCACTCGGTGCCGGCGTCGGACAGGGGATTGTTGTGGGTGATGTGGGCCTGGGTGCGGGAGGCCCGGATCATCACCGCCGGATCGCTGCGCCAGGTGGCCAGGGCCACCGGCAGGGTGCGCATGCAGGCGCCGTTGCCGGCATCGTAGTCGTCCTCCGGCATCTCCAGGGTGCCGTGGGCCCGGAACTGCACCAGGCCGCGCCGCACGGTGTTGCCCACATCCACCGGCTTGCCGTGCAGCCAGGCATCGAAGCGCTGCGCCACGGTCAAGGCGTCCACCTGGCCGTGGCGGCCGAGGATGGCTTCCCCCAAGGCCAGGGCCATTTCGGTGTCGTCAGTCACCTGGCCAGGCTTGAGATGCAGCCAGCCGCCGCCGCGCATGCAGTCGTGGCGGCCGTAACGCTGGGCGATCTCCGCAGGCAGCAGGAACTCCACCGTGCCCCCCAGGGCGTCGCCCACCGCCAAGCCCCAGTAGGCCGCCACCGCCTTCTGCTGCAGGAGACTCCACCCCGGATCCGCCCAGACGGCGGTCAGCCCTCGGGGCCAAAGCATGCCGGATAGTCGGAGCATTGGCAGCAGTTCGGGACCTTGCAGGTCCGCAGCCCGGAGCGTTCGCACAATTGCTTGTAGAGGAAATTCTTCCATTTCATGTCCAGCCGGTTCTTCCTGACCAGCGGATGGAAGTTGCAGGTCAGCAAAGCCCCCAGTTCGGACCGGGACCACAGCCCCAGGTCCTCCCACAAATGGTTCCGGCCCTGGCATCCCACCCGGATGATGCGGGCGACCCAGGCGGCGGTCGCCGCATCCACCGAACGATGCGCCATCAGGAGATCGTCCAGTTCTTCCTCCTCCAACGAGCCCCCGGGATCGTCCCCCAGCAGCACCCGGGGGGACCGCCAGAAGCGCTCCCGGGGAAAATGCCGCTGCATCACCCCCTCGAACACCGGCCGGTCGAGCCCCAGCCGCGGCGGCATGGCGCCCCGGCCCTGCTCCCGGGAGAGGATCATCTGGCGCAGGCAGCGGACAGTCACCGGGTGAACCGCCGGTTCGCTCCGGGCCGGCGGGCAGTCATGGTTCGGGCCATGGGCGAACGGGAGCAGGGAATTCATGGTCGTTCTCCCCAGGGCCGGTCAGCAGCCGTGCAGCGTCGGGCGGCCAACGCCTGGGTGGCTGCTGCCGTTGCGCCGCCGCGACCAGTCCAGCCGCAGGGCGGCGGGCACCCCGGTCAGGCTGCCCAGGGGGTGCAGGGGCACGCCATCGTCGTCCAGCAGGGCTTCCTCCACCGGGCAGATTTCTCCGCACTGCGGCGCGGCGAACAGGTCGGTGCATTCCGTACACAGCCCGGGGTCGATCCCCAGCCCCGGCGGCTGGTCCTGGATCAGGATGGCCGCATTGGGACACAGGGGGAGGCAGGCGGTGCAGCCGGTGCAGGGCCAGGCAATGGACAGGGCCATGGCAGGTTCCTCATGATGGGGTCCAGCACGATGGAGTCCGGCACCACCCGCCGCGGGGGCAGGGCGTGTCGGGTCAGGGTGGGGGGCGCGGTCAGGGGCACGAACTCCGCCGCCCGGTCCTGATCCAGCAGGCCGACGGCATCGGCCCGGCATTGCCGGCAGTGGGTCATCAGCTCGGCGCCCTGGGCGCAGGCCCGCCGCACGGCCTCCAGCTCCGCCGCGGTGGGCTCCCGCTGGCCGGTCAGGCCAAAGCAGGTGCCATGCTCCGGCCGCGAGATCAGCGGCAGGATGTTGTGCAGCAACGCCCCCCGCTCGGTGATGACCCAATGCACGTCGGCCAGATGGCGGTCGTTGATGCCGGGAATCAGCACCGAGTTGATCTTGACCAGGACTCCGTCGGCCACCAGCCGCTCCAACCCCAGCAATTGGTTTTCCAGCAGCGCCGCGGCCGCCTCCCGCCCCCGCAGCCGCCGGTGCTTCCAGAACACCCAGGGATGGATGCGCGCACCGATGGTCGGATCCACCGCGTTGAGGGTGATGGTGACATGGCCCACGCCCAGCTCCGCCAGGGTGTCGGCATACCGCGGCAGCAGCAGCCCGTTGGTGGACAGGCAGAGCTGCAGCTCGGGACAGGCCTGGCGCACCATCCGGCAGGTGGCGAACAGCCGTTCCGGATTGGCCAGGGGATCGCCGGGGCCGGCAAAGCCCACCACGGACAGTTGCGGAATCTTGCGTCGCACCTGCAGCACACGGTCCAGGGCCTGTTCCGGGGTCAGCAGCCGGGAAACCACCCCGGGGCGCGACTCGTTGGCGCAGTCGAACTGTCGGTGGCAGTAGTGGCACTGGATGTTGCAGGCCGGGGCCACCGGCAGATGCAGGCGCGCATGGCGCCCATGGGCCTCCCGGGAATAGCAGGGATGGGCGGCGCTGGGCCGCCGGGTGGCATCCGGAGAGGATTCGTCGTCCATGGGACATTCCTTTCGAAACCTGCCTGAAACCGCCAGCCCGCGCTGCGGGACCTCACAGGGAATCCAGCGCAAGGCCCAGGCCAAGGCGTTTTTGTTGCAGTTAATTGATTTTATTGATTGTTTTTGAAAGATCCTTGTCCTGTTTGCGACAATGTCCCTCCCATTGCAGCAAAGCCGACAAGCGGCCCCTCCGGAGGGGGGTGATCTCAGATATGGCGCATGGGAATGCCCAGGATCTTGATCCGATAGGCGATCTGCCGCGGGGTCATGCCCAGCAGCCGGGCGGCCTTGGCCTGGACCCAGCCGGACTTTTCCAGGGCGGCCATCACCCGTTCCCGATCGTTGAGGTCCGGGTGGTCCGGGTCCAGGCCCAACGGCAGGTTGCCCGGATCGGTGGCCAGCCCCTCCCGCTTCCAGGGGGCGGGAAACTGGATGAGGGGGGTATCGATCACGCCGTCCAGGCTGAGGGCGGCGGCCCGCTCCAGGCAGTTTTCCAGCTCCCGCACATTGCCGGGCCAGGACCAGCCCACCAGGGTGTCCAGGGCGGCGGGGGTCAGGTGCAGGGGGCGGCGCTGCCGGGCCTGGATGCGCTCCAGGAAGCGGGCCACCAGTTGCGGCACATCCTGGCGGCGGGCGGCCAGCTCCGGCAAAACGATGGGCAGCACGAACAGCCGGTAGAACAGATCTTCCCGGAAGGCGCCCTCCTGGACCCGCAGGAACAGATCCTGATTGGTGGCCGCGATGATGCGCACATCCACCTTGAGGGTGCGCGAGCCGCCCACCCGTTCGAACTCGCCTTCCTGGAGGACCCGCAGCAGCTTGCTCTGGAAGGCAGGGGAGATCTCGCCGATCTCGTCCAGGAACAGGGTGCCGCCGTGGGCCAGTTCGAAACGCCCCGGCCGGGCCTGGACGGCGCCGGTGAAGGCGCCCTTTTCGTGGCCGAACAGCTCCGATTCCAGCAGATTGTCCGCCAGGGCGGCGCAGTTCACCGTGACGAAGGGGCTGTGGCTGCGGCTGCCGAACCGGTGGATGGCCCGGGCCACCAGCTCCTTGCCGGTGCCGGAGGCGCCCTGGACCAGCACCGGCACCGTCCAGCGCGACGCCTGGTGGATGCGCTGGAAGACCGGCTCCATGGCGTCGCTGTCGCCGACGATCAGGCTTTTCAGGTCGTCCAGGGCCTGCTCCGGCGCCGCGGGGGGCAACAGGGCAGGGCGGTTGCCGAACAGGCACAGGCCCCGATCCCGGCAGGAGAGAATCCGCTGGGCGATCAGGTTGGCGATGGTCTCCATGAACAGGACCTGTTCCTTGAGGACCGAGCGGTTGCCGATGCGCGGCTGGGCCGCCAGCACGCCCCCGGCCTTGCGGTGGCTCAAGGGAATGGGCACCCCGATGAAGGGCAAATCCGGATCCATCACCCCCAGCCGCCGCACGAATCGCGGTTCCAGGGCCGGCTGTTCCACCACCACCGTGTCGCCGGAGCGCACCACCAGGCCCAGGATGCCCTCGCCCGGTCGGTAGAAGATCCGGTTGGCCGGGGTCACCGCGCCGTCGTGGATGGCGCGGATGATCAGGCTGCCGCTGTCCGGATCGGTGAGGCAGATGACCCCCCGGCTCATGCCGGCGCACTCGTGCATGATCTGGAGGACCGCCTGCATGACCGCGGCGGGGGTATCGAACTGGTTGATGGCGCTGCTGGCCAGGTTGATCGCCTCCATCATGGTCGACAGAAAGGCCAGGCGCGTCCATTGGCTGGAGGCGGTGTCCGGATGGGGAGAGGCATGCACGTCCATGGATGGGTCTCCCGGTAATTTTGAATAGATGGGGGAGGCCTCCCTCCACCCTCCACCGATGAAAGTCGCTCCGCGACTTTCATCGGTAATGGGGCGCGGGTCCTGCCCGCGGTGGGTCCTGGGACAAGACTGCCTGATTGGCATAACAGCATCCTTTATGCCAATCATTGATCCTGTTGATATCGATTGGATTTCATAAAATCTGATCCGGAAACCCGCATAAATCGCAGGCAACCGGCCGGGCGGTCTGCCGGGCAAACAGGCAGGCCGATCAAAAGATGGCCAGCTGCACGTCGTACAGGCCGCCGATGACGATGACCTCGTCCTCGCCCTGGAGGAGCCTGGGCAACAGGCGGCAAAAGAAGAAGATCTTGGCGAGGGGCACCTGGACTTCCATGATGTAGTCGCCGAATTCCTCGGCGCGGTCCCGGTTCTCGGTGAAGGAGTTCAGGTTGTTGAGCAGGACGATGGCCCGGCGCTGGCGGTCCCGGGCCAGCACCTGGTACTGGTCGATCTCGTTGACGCCCCGGTACAGCAGCAAATGGGTGCGGTTGGAGTGGCGCCGGTGCAGCTCGTACTGGCAGTAGGTGTAGAGTACATCCAGTTGATGCTCCAGGGCGTTGGTGTTGTAGATGGCGGCGCTCTGCATGGCCAGGAAGTGCTGGTAGGCTTCGCCCTCTCGGTCGTCCAGGGGGCCGTTGTGGTAGCGGGGCAGCAGGCCGAAGCGGGAGGCGGCCCAGCCCTTGAGAGCGGCGGATTCCCGCCCGTCCGGCGTGAACAGCCAGCCCCGCAGGATGCGCTGGTAGTCCATCTTGTCGCGCTTGCGCCGGGAGCCTTCGGTCAGGCCCACCGCCTGGGGGGCGTTCAGGCGGAAGGACACCACCATGTAGTCCATGAACTGCTCGGCCCGGTCCTTGGGTTTCTTCAACTGGTCGAGCCTGGTGAACAGGTGGTGGTGGACCTGCCGGATGCCCATCAGCTCCAGGGGCACCGGATGCTTCTGGTACGCCACGCTGCCCAGCACGTCGGCGGTGAGGTTGCAGTGGTTGAAGAGCTGCCAGGAACCCCTGGGCAGGGGGAGCGACAGCCGCTCCAGATTGTCCGAAACCTCACAAGCGGTCCTGGATTGTCGCATTTCATCCCCCGGGTTGTTCGATGGTCCCATTGAAAAAATCCATTAATAACAATTTGATAAAAAAGAATTCCAGTCTGGCACGTCCTCTGCGCTAAGGGGTGTGGAGCAAGGTTCCTTCCAAATCCACACCGGCACCAACGGAGACAGGACCATGGCGATTCGGCAATGCGCGATTTACGGCAAAGGGGGCATCGGCAAGTCCACCACCACCCAGAACCTGGTGGCCGCACTGGCCGAGGCCCAACAGAAGGTGATGATCGTCGGCTGCGACCCCAAGGCCGACTCCACCCGGTTGATGCTGCATTCCAAGGCCCAGAACACCATCATGGAGATGGCCGCCGAGGCCGGTTCCGTGGAGGATCTGGAGCTGGAAGACGTGATGAAGGTGGGCTATGGCGGCACCAAATGCGTGGAATCCGGCGGACCCGAACCGGGGGTGGGCTGCGCCGGCCGGGGGGTCATCACCGCCATCAATTTCCTGGAAGAAGAAGGGGCCTACGAGGCGGACCTGGATTTCGTGTTCTACGACGTGCTGGGGGACGTGGTCTGCGGCGGCTTCGCCATGCCCATCCGCCAGAACAAGGCCCAGGAGATCTACATCGTGGTCTCCGGCGAGATGATGGCCATGTACGCCGCCAACAACATCTGCAAGGGCATCGTGAAGTACGCCAACTCCGGCAGCGTGCGGCTGGCCGGGCTGATCTGCAACTCCCGCAACACCGACCGGGAGGATGACCTGATCGAGGCCCTGGCGGCGCGTCTCGGTACCCAGATGATCCATTTCGTGCCCCGGGACAACGTGGTGCAGCGCGCCGAGATCCGTCGCATGACGGTGATCGAATACGATCCCACGGCGGGCCAGGCCGACGAATACCGCGCCCTGGCCCGCAAGATCATCGACAACAAGAAGCTGGTGGTGCCCACCCCTCTGACCATGGACGAGCTGGAAGATCTGTTGATGGAGTTCGGCCTCATGGACGAGGAGGATACCGCCATCATCGGCAAGACCGCCGCCCAGGAGTGTGTCGTGGTGGCGGCCCCAGCCTGAAAGGATCATCAGTCATGTCGGCATTGACACGCGCGGAGGCCGAGGGCCTCATCCAGGAAGTGCTGGAAGTCTATCCGGAAGCGGCGAAGCAGGATCGGGCCCGGCATCTGGCCGTCAACGACCATGCCCTGGAGCGTTCCAAGAAGTGCATCACCGCCAACCGCAAGTCCCTGCCCGGGGTGATGACCGCCCGGGGCTGCGCCTATGCCGGATCCAAGGGGGTGGTCTGGGGACCCATCAAGGACATGATCCATGTGTCCCATGGCCCCGTGGGTTGCGGCCAGTATTCCCGGGCCGGGCGGCGCAACTACTACGTCGGTTTTACCGGGGTCAACACCTTCGGCACCATGAACTTCACCTCGGATTTCCAGGAGAAGGACGTGGTGTTCGGCGGGGACAAGAAGCTGGCCAAGGTCCTGGCGGAGATCGAGGCGCTGTTTCCGGTCAACAAGGGAATTTCGGTGCAGTCCGAATGCCCCATCGGTCTGATTGGCGACGACATCGAGGCGGTGGCCCGCAAATCCAGCGCCGAGATCGGCAAGCCGGTGATCCCGGTGCGCTGCGAGGGATTCCGGGGAGTGTCCCAGTCCCTGGGGCACCACATCGCCAACGATTCCATCCGCGATTGGGTGCTGGAGGGGGTCACCCGTGGGGAGTCCGGTCCCTACGACGTGGCCATCATCGGCGACTACAACATCGGCGGCGACGCCTGGTCCTCCCGCATCCTGCTGGAGGAAATGGGGCTCAACGTGGTGGCCCAGTGGTCTGGGGACGGTACCCTGGCGGAACTCAAACGCACCCCCCAGGTGCGGATGAACCTGTTGCACTGCTACCGCTCCATGAACTACATCAGCCGCCACATGGAGACGAAATACGGCATTCCCTGGCTGGAGTACAACTTCTTCGGCCCCACCAAGATCGCCGAGTCCCTGCGGCAGATCGCCAGCCACTTCGACGACCATATCAAGGAGGGGGCCGAGCGGGTCATCGCCCGGTACCAGCCCCTGGTGGACGCCATCAACGACAAGTACCGGCCGCGGCTCAACGGCAAGCGGGTCATGCTGTATGTGGGCGGCCTGCGGCCGCGCCATGTGGTGGGGGCCTACGAGGACCTGGGCATGGAGGTGGTGGGCGCCGGCTACGAGTTCGGCCACAACGACGACTACGACCGCACCCTCAAGGAATTGGGGGATGCGACCCTGCTCTACGACGATGTGACCGGCTACGAGATGGAGAAATTCGTCGAGCGCATCCGCCCGGACCTGATCGGCGCCGGCATCAAGGAGAAGTACGGGTTCCAGAAGATGGGCATCCCGTTCCGGCAGATGCATTCCTGGGACTACTCCGGCCCCTACCATGGCTACGATGGCTACGCCATCTTTGCCCGGGACATGGACATGACGGTCAACAATCCCTGTTGGCAGAAGCTGCGGGCGCCCTGGAAGAAGGGGGCCTGAGGTCCGCTGCCGTCGCGAGATCACCCTGCCGGACGGCCCCTGGGTCACGGGGGCCGCGCCCTGGAGTCCGAACATGAATCAGACCGCCACAGCGATCAAACCCTGCTATCCCCTGTTTCAGGAAGAGTCCTATCGCCGACTGTTGCAGAACAAGGCCGAACGTTTCGAGGAAAAACCGGACCCGGCGGAGCTGGAGCAGCGTTTCCAGTGGACCACTTCGGCGGAATACAAGGATCTCAACTTCCGCCGCGAGGCCCTGACCATCAATCCGGCCAAGGCCTGTCAGCCCCTGGGGGCGGTGCTGTGCGCCCTGGGCTTCAAGGGCACGCTGCCCTACGTCCACGGCAGTCAGGGGTGCGTGGCGTATTTTCGCAGCTACTTCAACCGCCATTTCAAGGAGCCCATCGCCTGCGTGTCCGACTCCATGACCGAGGACTCCGCTGTGTTCGGTGGCAACAAGAACATGCACGAGGGGCTGGCCAACGCCAATGCCCTCTACCAGCCGGAGATGATCGCCGTTTCGACCACCTGCATGGCCGAGGTGATCGGCGACGACCTGCATGCCTTCATCACCAACGCCCGGACCAACGGCCATATTCCGGAGCATCTGCCGGTGGCATCGGCCCACACCCCCAGCTTCGTCGGCAGCCACACCACCGGCTGGGACAGCATGATGGAAGGCACCCTGCGCTACCTGACCATCAACGAGATGGACAGCAAGGAGGTCGGCAGCAACGGCAAGCTCAACATCGTCACCGGCTTCGAGACCTACCTGGGCAACTACCGGGTACTCAAACGGATGCTGGGGGAGATGGGGGTGGACTGCTGCATGGTGTCGGATCCCGAGGAGGTTCTGGATACCCCCACCGACGGGGAATACCGCATGTACGCCGGCGGAACGCCCCTGGCGGCCCTGCGGGACGCCCCCAACGCCATCGACACCCTGCTGCTGCAGCCCTGGAGTCTGGCCAAGACCAAGAAGTTCATCGGCGAAACCTGGCACCATCCCCTGACCCCGGTGGATCCCCCCATGGGTCTGGACTGGACCGACGCCTTCCTGATGAAGGTCTCCCAGCTCACCGGCCGGCCCATCCCCGCGTCCCTGGAGAAGGAACGCGGCCGGTTGGTGGACATGATGGCCGACTCCCACGCCTGGCTCCACGGCCGGAAATTTTCCCTGTACGGGGATCCGGACTTTCTCATGGGCATGGTGAAGTTCCTGCTGGAACTGGGGGCGGAGCCGATCCATGTCCTGTGCCACAACGCCAGCAAGCGCTGGGGCAAGGCCATGGGCAAGATGCTCAAGGACTCGCCCTACGGTCAGGAAACCGAGGTCCATGTGGACCGGGATCTGTGGCACTTCCGTTCATTGATGTTCGACCGGAAGCCGGATTTCATGATCGGCAATTCCTACGGCAAGTACATCCAGCGCGACACCCTGCACAAGGGGCCGGAGCATGAGGTACCGTTGATCCGCATCGGGTTTCCGATCTTCGACCGCCATCACCTGCACCGCTCCACCACCCTGGGCTACGAGGGGGCCATGTACCTCCTCACCGAGCTGGTCAACGCGGTGCTGGCCGACCTGGACCGCAAGACCATGGGTTACGGCACCACCGACTACAACTACGACCTGATCCGCTGACAGCCGATGGCGGACTTCATGGGTCCGGCAGCGTCCCCCGGGGCGTTGCCGGACCTCGGCGAGGGTGAAGGGAGGTGGACTGGTCATGCCCCTGGTCATGCTGCGCAAGGATTCGGAAGGTCGGTTGATCTGCTACGTCCCCAAGAAGGATCTGGAGGCGCGGGTCACGGCTCTGGAACACGACGGCGAGGAACTCTGGGGCGGGCGGTTGACCCTGGAGGACGGCGAGAGCTGGTATCTCGAACCGATCTCACCCCGTCCCGGGTTGCCCTTCGAGGCCCGGGTCAAGCGGATTTGAGGGAGACAGATCCATGATGGATGCCCATGAATTGGCCCTGCGCATCGGCCTGGCGGCGCGGTCGGTGCCCGGCATCGCCACGGCCGATGTGGTCAAGGCCCTGGCGGTCTGTCTGGGGTTTCCCCTGACCGAGACCAGGCTGGCCGGTCTGCGGCCGGCGGCCCTGGCGACGGCCCTGGCGGCCTGCGCCCGCCCCCCCAGCGGGGCGGAGGCGGAGCAGGTGGTGCAGTGGTTGCAACGGCCAGCGGACCCGGAGGACAGCGCCGGTCTGGCCGCAAGCCGCCGGGGTCCGACGCCGGGTAGCGTGCGGGTGGCCTGCGCCGTCAATCGCGGGGGTGAGGTGCTGGATGGCCATTTCGGCTCCTGCAAGGGGTTTGCGATCTTCGACGTGTCGCCCGAGGGGGTGATGCCGGTGGGCACGCGGTTCTGCTTTCCCGCCGCGTTTCAGGAGGAGGAGGGGGAGCAGGATGGCAATCAACGCCGTCTGCAACTGGTGCGGGATTGCCGGATTCTGTGCGTGCAGTCCATCGGCGGGCCGGCGGCGGCCCGGGTGACCCAGGCCGGATTGATGCCCCTGCGGCTGGCCGGGGATCCCTCCCTGGCGGAGGTCCTGGAACGGATCCGCCAGTCCCTGGCCACGGCTCCTCCCCCGTGGCTGGCGCGGGAGATGAATCGTTGCTGATGGATGGGGGAAGTCTCCCTTCACCCAGGGTGGTGAAGCCCAGGGGGAGGGCAGGCCTATGACGATTTTTTCTCTTGACGTGATTACGAGCGTATGCAATTTCTTGACGTGATTGTGAGTGTGTGTTAGGTCCATAATTTTAGGAAGAACAGAAATCTCGCAACCGTCACTGAGGATCTGTAACGCCCCATGAACAAGCTGCACGCCATCCTGTCTCTGCTCAGGGAAGCCTTCAACCCCAGTCGGTCCGAAATCGTTCCCCAGACTGCCCCCCGACACCTGAAGCGTGACTTGGTGACACTCTTCGCCCGTGGCAATCTCCTGCTTCAAATGGGTTGTTACATCACGGCCGAGGATCTCGAACGCCGCAAGGCTGCCTTGCATGGTTATCGCTTTTCCCCCCGTGAATGATCGGGGGGCACCGTGCCTTCGCACAACGATTCGGAAGAGATTCTGTCTGCCGTTCGAGACCTGTTCCAAGCCGCCGAAGATGACATCAAAAAAGTCGAGCGGACTTCTCGGGAAATCCCCATTCCTGCCGTTAATGAACTCCGCTATGCCGGGCACCACCTTCTGAAGGGGTTGGGGGCCTCCACTCCGATGGAACGGGAGGAACAGTATCATCGCGCCCGTCGCCATTGTCAACGTGCCCGCCACGATGCGGTGGAGGTTCGACTCTGGTACTTTCTTGGGAAATTCAAGGAGTTCCAGGATGACTACCAAACAGTCTCCATTCCCCCGGTCTGGCCGGATTATGTGGACGATGCCCAGTGTTTCGATGCTGCCATGACCTCTATAACAACAGTCGCTGCGCGATTATGACCGTAACACCCAGGTCCAGAGGGGCAGGGTGGCGCAGGACAGCAGCACGCCGAGGCCCACCAGGGCACCGGTCAGGCGGGGGGCCAGGCCGGCGGCGTGGGCGATGGCGCCGGCGGTGATCATGGGGGGCATGGCGGCCTCGAACACCGTGATGGTGGCCACCGGACCCGTCACCCCGACCAGGGTGGTGAAGCCCAGGGCCGCCAGGGGGGCCAGGCCCATCTTGAGGACCAGACCCGCGGTCAGGGGCAGCCAGTCCGCCCGGGGCAGGCGCGGGCGGAGTTGCAGGCCCACCGCCACCATCACCACCGGCACCAGGGTGTCGGCCAGACGGGTCAATGGGATGGTCAGCGCCGGGGGCAGGGTCCAATCCCGCAGCAGCAGGGCGATCAGCAGGGCCAGTAACGGCGGAAAGGTGACCATGCGGCGCAGGATGTCCCGGGGACGGGGGTGTTCGGTCGCGGCCCCGCCGTAGAGGCCCACCACCAGGGGGCCGTAGAGGGCCAGGCCGGGAAAGGAGCCGAACTGGTCGTAGAGCAGCCCGAAGGGCACCTGCTCCGGTCCCCACAGGGCCTCGATCATCGGCAGGCCGAGGAACGAGGTGTTGCCCAGGGGCACCACCAGCAGCAGCCCTCCCACCACCGGCCGTTCCCAGGCCAGCAGGCGGCCCAGGAGCAGGATCAGGGCGGCGGAGAGACCCAGCATCAGCCAGGGCACCACCAGCGGCAGCCACAGGTCGGAGGTCAACCGCAGTTGGGGGATGCGCAGCAGGATCAGGGCTGGCAGGGAAATGTGGATCACATACTGATTGAGGGTCGCCGCGGCGCCGGGTCCGAAGACGGACAGCCGCCCCAGGGCCATGCCGGCCAGCAGCAGCGACAGGATCAGGGTCAGGCTGACCATTGGCGGGCCTCCGGCAGGCAATCCGGCCGGATCCGGAGCGCAGGGCAGGGGGTCAGTGCAACACCGGGCGTTCGCCCGGGATGGCGAAGGGGATGGGCGGCACGTCGGCCCAGAAGGTTTCGCCGTCGTCAGTGGTGAAGAAGTAGCGTCCCTTCATCTGGCCGGTGGGGGTCTCCAGCAGCACCCAGCTGGTGTAGCTGAAGCGGGTGCCGGGCTTCAGCCGGGGCTGCTGACCGATCACCCCCGGGCCGCGGATTTCCTGCCGTTTGCCGTTGTCGCTCACCACGATCCATTCCCGTTCCAGCAGCCGGGCCGGCCGGTCGCCGGTGTTGTGGATGGTGATGGAATAGGCGAAGGCGAAGCGGTTGAGGGTCGCGTCCGAGCGGGCTTCCAGGTATTTGGTCTCGGCGCTGACCAGGATGGCGGTGGTGGACATCGCGGCGTTCCCGAACGGCTGAGGGATGGAAATAAACTGCCGACAATTTCGACCGCGGGATTATAGTGATGGACTCAGCGACAAGCAAACCGGCGCGGTCCGCGCCGCGCCCTCGGGAGTTTTTTCATGCCCCAGACCGAACAGCCCGCCCCGGAACCGGATGAGGACGCCATGTGCGAACGGTGCCACAAGCCGGTCTCCCTCTGCGATTGCGATCCCTGGGTCGATTGTCCGTGCGAGGATTGACGGCGGGACGATCCCCGGCGATTGGCGATGGCCCAATTCCCTCTCCCCGCCATGCAGCACCCTGATCATGGAAATGGGCAAGGTGGCATGACCTGGGAACCGCTTATCCAGCGCCTGCGGGATCACCTGCCGGGGCTGCTGGCCATTTACGCCTTCGGCAGCCGCGTCAGCGGTGACGCGGGACCGGCAAGCGATCTGGATATGGCCATTCTGGCGGCCGGCAAGGCCGATCCCGTCACCCTGTGGCGTTTGGCTGGGGAACTGGCCGATCTCGCCGGCTGCCCGGTGGACCTGGTGGATCTGCGCACCGCCAGCACCGTGATGCAGCACCGCATCATCACCACCGGTCAACGGCTGTGGATCGGCAATCACCGGTCCGCCCTGTACGAAAGCTTCATCCTCAGCGAAAAGTATAATGGATCCCAAAAACCGGACAGTGTGTTAAGCTCTGAACCACACCAAAACATGAGGAGTGGAAATGGGCAATGTTCGCAAGCAGTATACGGGGGCATTCAAGGCCA
>PEAP01000149.1 GCA_002753665.1 Magnetococcales bacterium DC0425bin3 | reverse complement strand
GGCGAGCGGGGGGGGGCGGGGCGACGGACTGCCGGCCGGCCTCGCGGACGGCGGGAGCCCGGGCCGGGGAAGGCGTGGCCCGCAGGCCCTGCCAGGGAATGGGATAATGGGGGAAACGGCGCTGCTGGTCGGAGCTGATGATGAACAGCAGGTGATAATTGTCGCCGGGAACCGGCTGCTGGCTGGTGATCACGATTTTCGGCGTCTTCCCGTCCCGGAAGACGCTCACGTCGAGATCGTTCATCAGAGAGTGGCGGGGCAGGCGCAGCAGTTGATAATCCGAGGGGGAGCCGAGCCGGGCGTCGGTGAGCTGTTCCTCGCCCAGGCCGTGAATGGGCAGCTCCGCCCGAAAGGGTTGCCCGGGAGCGGATTGCAGGTCCAACTCGCCCACGGTGAAGGCCGCTCCGGCTCCGGGCATCAACAGAAGAGCCGTCAGCGGGAGCAGGACCCGCAGCGGGAATGACCTGTGGTGGGGAAATGAAAGCCTGTCCATGGCTGTCTCTCCGGGGTCCCGGCTTGGGGGGCGGCGCATCCGGGAGTCGGATGGCCATTGGAGATCCCCGGCCGGCGGTCGCCCGGTTTGGTGGACGATACCCTCAGCCCGAGCCAGCATACTGTAACTTTCATGGATGGGGGAAGCCTCCCTCCACCCTCGTACCGTGAAAGCCGCCGACGCGACTTTCACGGTAACTTTCATGGATGGGGGAAAAGTCGGTAAACGACGCACCGACGAAAGAAAGCCCGGAGGCTGTCATCGGCCCGCGGGCGCCGGCAGCGGCCGGCCCTTTTCCATGGCATTCACCAGTTGCTCCAGCATGGCGGCGGATTCAGTCTGGTGCATGTCCCGCAGCAGACCGGCCAGTTCTCCCAGCCACTGGCGCGCCAGGGGGCTGCCGGGTTGGAGGCGCTGCATGATGGCCAGGGCTTTCTGGAATTCACCCTCGGCCTCTTCGAGCCGTTTGGCCTCCCGCAGGGCACGGGCCTGACCCATGTGACAGTCGGCCAGGGGCAGCTCTTCCCTGGCGTCGGGCTGGCGGTGTGTTGCGGTCCAATCCTCCTGCAACAGGGCGGTGAGTTCTCCGCACCGGCCGGTCCGGGCCAGCAGACCGCGCAGGGTGTCGAACAGCTCCCGGGAGCGGGGATGGTCCCGGCCCAGGCCCTCGATTGCCAGTCCGAAGCCCTGGCGCAACAGCACGGCCGCCTGATCGAACTCCCGCATCTGCTGTTTGAGCAGGGCCAGATTGTTGAGGGTGGCCAGCCGGTTGGGATGGCCCGGGTTCAGCCGGGCGGTCCAGACGGCCAGGGCGGTGCGAAAGCGGGTTTCGGCCTGGTCCAAATGTCCCTGGGCCTGGTGGAGCAGCCCCAGATTGTTGAGGGTGGCCGCGGTTTCCAAATGGCCGGCACCCAGGACCGCCATCCGCGTCCGCAGGGCCTGGAGCAGCAGGGGCTCGGCCTCCTCCAGCCGTTCCCGCTCCCGCAGGAAGGCCCCCAGGTTGTCCAGACTCTGGGCGGTCTCGGGATGCTGGACACCGAACAGGACCTGGCGCAGTTCCAGGGCCTGATGGAACAGATCTTCGGCTTCCTGAAACCGTCCTTCGGCATCCCGTATCAGGGCCAACTTGTGGAGGGCCTCGGCGGTCAAGGGATGGCGATCACCGAGGGACTCCCGGCGCAGGGTCAACGCCCGTTCCATGAAGGGCGCGCCCTCGGCGATCCGCCCCTGCTGGCGCAGCAGGACCGCCAGCGCCTGGAGGGGGCTGGCGGCGACCAGGGGGTCCGGCGGGGTGAGGGTCGCGCTCAGGGCCAGGGCCTGGCGCAGGGGTGCTTCGGCCTCGGCCGGCTTGCCCCCCTGGCGCAAGGATGATCCCAGTTCGGTGAGCAGGTGGATCCGTTCCCTGACCGCCCAGTCCGGGGTCATCTCCAGGCTTTGGCGGTAGAGGATGGCGGCGCTCTGATAGTGAAACTCCTGGTGCAGCCGTTCGGCCTGGGCGGTGGTCAGGTTGGAGAGCAGAAAACGGAAGGTGTCGCTCTCCCGTTCCCGGGCGGCCTGGGCGGCGTCCGCTTCCAGCTGATCCAGAATGGCCACGGCCTGCTCTTCATCCTGGTCCCGCAGGGCCTTGAGGACCTGTTCGACTCGGGTGGTCCGGTCGGATCCACCGGGGCCGACCCGGATGAGGCGTTTGAGGATCTCGGCGCGTTTTTCCACCGACAGCCCGCCGAGGGCCAGGGGGGGATCCCCGCGCACGGGCGCGGACAGCAAAACCCCCAGCAGGCCGGGCAACAGCAGGCGCAGGACGCTCCATCGGGAACAGGGGAAGCTGGCCATGGCGTTCGCCTCGATCTTCCGTTGATGGAAATCGTCTTGCGACTTCCGTCGTTCAAGCCCCTGGAGCCTCCCCAGGCCGGGGGAGTTCAAGGGGTCGGCCGGGGAGCATCGCTCCAGGCCCCGATGGGCACGCTGGAGATGGAATTTTTTGGGGAGCCGTCGATCAGTCTATCACTGTAAACCAGATAGATCAACACGTTCCGCTTCTTGTCCAGAAAGCGCACCACCTGGATTTTCTTGAACAACAGGCTGGTGTTCTTGGAAAAGACCTGTTGGCCATCCTCGATTTTTTCCTTGAAGCGGATCGGCCCCACCTGGCGGCAGGCGATGGCGGCGTCCGAGAGGTCCTCGGCCACGCCCAGGCCACCGCTGATCCCGCCCTTCTTGGCCCGGCTCAGGTGGCAGGCCACACCCTCCACCTGGGGGTCATCGAAGGCTTCGATGACGATCTTGTCGTCCGGCCCCAGCAGTTTGAAGACCGTGTCCACGCTGCCGATCACCTCGGCGGCGGCGGGGCGGGGGGGCAGGACCGACAGGAGAGTCAAACAGAAGAAAAGGACAGAACGCTTCATGGTCGTTGCTCCGGAACGTCCGGTTCAATCCGCGGACAGGATGGTGCAGATGATGGTGCGTTGCGGCCGGGGGCCGTCGAACTCGCAGAGAAAGATGTTTTGCCAAGTGGACAGCCCCAGGTGGCCTTCGATGATCGGCACCGTTTCCGAGGGGCCCACCAGACCCGACTTGAGATGGCTGTCGCCGTTGCCGTCCTGGCGGTCGTGGAGCCAGGCGCCCTGGGGGATCAGTTGGCGCAGCAGGTTGACCACATCCAACGGCACCGAATCGTCCCAATTCTCCTGGATCATCAGCGCGGCGGTGGCGCCCTGGGCGAACAGGGCCGCCACGCCGTTGCGCACGCCGCTGTCGGCAACCGCCTGCCGCACCTGGGCGGTGATGTCCACCAGTTCCTCCCGCCGGGAGGTGCGGACGGTGATGATGTGGCGCATGGAATCCCCGTCGTTCGGAAGCCTGGAAGATCGGGATCGAACCGGCCGGCAATTTTCGCCCGCCCGGGAGAATTTTCCCAGCCGGGACGCGCCTTTTCAAGGGTTGTCCGCCGGGGCCCGGCGGTCGGCCGTGGCGCGGGGGCTGAAAACCCGGGATTTTGATGTAATGGCATGGCCATTGCATATCGATTTTCTGAAGACCAACGGTAAAAAATGAGCGCAGCAGACCCGCACAGGGGAGCAAGACCATGAGCATCGCCAACCTGACCAGTTTCTTTGCCGGACGCGGCATGGAGACCACCTCCGGCCTCAAGAAGGACCGTCGCGATCAATACTTGCCCCAGGATCTGTCCGGTTCCCGCAAGGGCCATGGGGGCGGCCTGGCCCAGGACGCCTCGGGGGGATCGAATGCCCGCAACGGCGCCTACCGGGTGACCCTCTCCGCCGCCGCCCTGGCCAAACTGCAGATGGCCGAGGCCGCTTAGACCGGTGACGGACGGTGGAGGACCTGGAGGAGCGCGAATTTTTTGACGCTCGGGATCTCTCCGTCAATCCACTGGCGCCTGATCCAACTCCGGAGCCCTTCGATCGACGATCTGCAAAAATTCGTGGTCGCCGTCCGCGTCCTGGCCGAGCAGGGCAATCCCAAGGCCCAGCACAACCTGGGTGCCCTCTATCTGGAAGGCCGGGGGGTGCCCCGGGACGAGGCGCAGGCCGCCCATTGGTTTCTGCAAGCCGCTCGCCAGGGCGATGTGCGGTCCCAGCATAGCCTGGGGACCCTGCTCATTCGCGGCCAGGGTATTCCGCTCGACGCGGTGGAGGCTTTCCGCTGGTTTTCCCAGGCCGCCCACCAGGGGGATCCCCGTTCCCAGTTCAGCCTGGGGGCCCTGTATCTGGAGGGGCAGGGCGTCGACCAGGACCTGGTGACCGCCCACATGTGGTTGTGCCTCGCCGCCGAGGGCACTCCGCCGGCCCACCGCCACGAAGTGGAGACGGTGCGGGATTATGTGGGCACTCTCCTTTCCCCCGTACAGATCGTCCAGGCCAGAGAGTTGGCCGCCCGCTGGAAAACCCGTCTGCATTGACCCCGGCGATGCGATTCATCCACTGTGCCGACATCCATCTGGACAGCCCCCTGGTCGGGTTGAGCGGCCGTTCCCGGGAGATGGGCGACCTGGTGCGGGATGCCACCCGCCGGGCCCTGGGTCGGCTGGTGGACCTCGCCATCGCCCAGGGGGTGGACTTCGTGGTGGTGGCGGGGGATCTCTACGACGGTGACTGGCGGGACTTCGCCACCGGCATGGCCTTCGTCCGCGAAGCCGGACGCCTGCATCAGGCGGGGATTCCCCTCTTCCTGGCCCTGGGCAACCACGATGCCCAGAATCGCATGACCGCCGCCCTGCCCCTGCCGCCCAACGTCCAGGTCTTTTCCAGCCGCAGCCCGGAAACCCGCGCCATCGATACCCTCCAGGTGGCCCTCCATGGTTGGAGCTACCGGGAGGCGGCGGTGACCCACAATCCGCTGCCGCTGTTTCCCGACCCGCGACCGGGATGGTTCAACATCGGGGTGCTGCACACCGCCGCCGACGGCCGGGGGGAGGGGCATGCCCCCTATGCCCCCTGCCATCCCGACCAGTTGGCGGCCAAGGGCTACGATTATTGGGCGTTGGGGCATGTCCATCAGCGCCAGGCATTGCGGGAATCCCCCCCCATCCATTACAGCGGCAACCTCCAGGGCCGCCACGCCCGGGAGAGCGGAGCCAAGGGCTTCAACCTGGTGGAGGTGACCGGGGGACGGGTGACGGTGACGTTTGTGGCCGCCGACGTGGTGCGCTGGCGGATCCTGGAGGTGGATGTGACCGGTGCCCCGGACCGAGAAGCGGCCCTGGCCCGGGTGTCCGCTGCCCTGCGGACCGCCCTGGAGGAGGCGGACGAACGGGTCCTGTGCCTGCGCCTGGTCCTTGCCGGCCGCTGCCGGGCCCATCGGATGTTGCTGGCCGACCCCCGGGAGCTGGCCGCCGAATGTCAGGCCCTGGGACTGGCCCTGGGGGAACGCCTCTGGGTGGAAAAGGTCCTGGTGCGGACCGACCCGGAGCATGATCTGGTCCTGGCCCTGGAGCGGGAGGACATGGCGGGGGAGCTGCTGCGCCTGGTGAACCGGCTGGCGGACGATCCGGAGACCCACCGCCTGCTGGCGGAAGAACTGGCCCCCCTGGGGGCCAGGTTGCCGGCCGAGGCCCGGGCCGGCTGGGAGGAGGGCAACCGGCCCGGGGCGGCCCTGCTGGAGGACGTGCTGGCCGAGAGCCGGGCGTTGGTGGCCCATCGGCTGCTGGACCGGGAGGACGGCTGATGCGCATCGAACGGCTCTATCTGGAGCGGTTCGGACATTTTACCGATCTGGAATTGGACTTCTCCGACCCCGGGGTCGGCCTCTGGCTGGTGCTGGGGAACAACGAGGCCGGCAAATCCACCGCCCTGACCGCCATCGGCGATCTGTTGTTCGGGATTCCCGAGCGGACGCCGTTCAATTTTCGGCATGATTACCGGGATCTGCGCATCGGGGCGCGGATCGTGGCGGAGGACGGGACCCGGCTGGAGTTCCTGCGCCGCAAGGGGCACAAGGCCCCCCTGACCGACCGCCGAGGCACTCCCCTGGGGGAGGGCACCCTGGCGCCCTTTCTGGGGGCGGCCGATCGGGACCTGTTCGATACCCTCCTCGGCCTGAGCCAGGCCGGATTGCGGGCCGGCGGCCAGGAGATGCTCAAGGCCCGGGGCGCGGTCGGGGAGATGCTGTTCGGGGCCGGCGGCGGTCTGCACAATCCCGTGGCGCTGGCCAACCGGCTGGAGGAGGAAACCGGCCGGATCTTCACCCCCGGCCGCAAGTCCGCCAACCGGGAGTTCTACCAGGCCCTGGAGGCCTGCGAAACGGCCGGACGCGGGGTGCGGGAGCGGCTGGTCGCCATGGACACCTGGCGCGACAACCGGCGGGAGCTGGACCGTCTGGAACAGGAACGCCAGCTGGTGCGGGAGACCATGGCCGGGCTGGAGGCGGTGCGGCGCCGGGTGACCCGCATCAAGACCGTGCAACCCCTGGGGCGCCAGTTGGAGCAACTGGACCGGGAGCTGGAGGGGCTGGCCGCCGTGCCCCTGCTGGCGGCGGATGTCGAGTCGCGGTTTCGGGCGGCGGAACAGGCCCTTCTGCTGGCCGGGGAGCGGGAGCGGGAAAGCCGGCGGGCGGCGGAGCAGGCCCGGGAGGCGGCGGCCCGTCTGA
>PEAP01000017.1 GCA_002753665.1 Magnetococcales bacterium DC0425bin3 | reverse complement strand
GGCCGGTGGCCCAGCAGGGACGGCCGGCTCCAGACCGGATCCAAACAAACCGCCAAGGAACGTTCCAAAGGTGGATTGGGACGACGGCCCCAGGGTAGCCGGTGGCGCAGGAGGACTCAGGCCTCCCGGGATGGCACGGTCGATGCCCATCGCCACTCCCATGGGCATGGCGGGTTGGGGCAGGCCGCCATTGGGGGCATAGCCGGCCCCCATGGGGGCCGCGTTCAGCCCCATGCCTGGAAACAGGGGATGGGAGGGCACCTGCCCCCCGCCCCAGTCGGCGGACGGGTAAGCCATGTCGCCCCAGGGCATGGGCTGCTGACCGGCCATCATCGCCCCGGCCGGGGAGGCCACCGCATAGACGAGGATATGGGGATTGTTCTGGGCATACTGCCCCCCGGGAGCCCCGGGAAAGACCACGGGCAGGGGTCCGTCATGGTAACCGGCCGCGACCGGCCGGAAGGGAACCTCCCCCAGCGCCTGATCGCCGAGAAACAGGGCATCCAGAGTGTTGGAACCCGTCTGGGGGTTGACGTAGACCAATGGCAGGTAGCCAAAAGTCTCGTAAGTCCCCCCGGCGCATCCGGAAACCAGCGAAACGCCCAGGAACCCCATCATCAGCCGGAACGCCCCGCGTCTGCCGCCGGGTCCATCAGCCCTGTCGTGCATTGGATTTCTCCCTTGAGCCTATCGCCAATGGCCAGCCGTGGAGGGGGAGGCTCCCCCCATCCATTCAATGAGCTGATCGGTCGGCAGACGGTTCGGGATGAGATGAAACTGCAGGAAGGGATCAGGTAAACCGCCCAGCGGGCACCGGCAGGCTGACTTCGGCTTCCAGACCGCGCTCCCGGCCGTTTCTCAGGGTGAGTTCGCCGCCATGGGCGCGCACGATGTTGCGGGCGATGGACAGGCCCAGCCCGGTGCCGCCGGAGCGGCGGTTGCGGGACCCCTCCAGCCGGACAAAGGGTTCGAAGACCCGGGCCAGATCGGCCTCGGGAATGCCGGGACCATCGTCGCTGACGGTGATGCGCAACCGGCCCCCGGACAGCACCGCCTCCAGCCGGGCGCGTTCGCCATAGTTGACGGCGTTGACCACCAGGTTATCGAGGCAACGCTTGAGGCTTTGGGGTTTCACCGGCAACGGCGGCAACGGCTCGCTGAACACCGCCACCTCGCGGCCCATCTCCTCCTGTTCGGCCTGGATGGTCTCCAGCATGGCATGGATGTCCACCATCTCTTCGGATTCGGTGCCTTCCATGCCCCGGATGAAGGCCAGGGCCGAGGAGGCCATATCCTCCATGTCGGCCAGGTCGCGAAGGGTCTTGTCCTTGAGCTGGCCGTCTTCCAGCATTTCGGCCCGCAGGCGCATGCGGGTGATGGGCGTCTTGAGATCATGGGACAGGGCGGCCAGCAGATGGGTGCGCTCCTGAACATAGCGCACCAGACGCGCCTGCATGGTATTGAAGGCCCGGGCCGCCTTGCGCAACTCCGTGGAACCCGCCTCTTCCAGGGGTTGGGTGTGGATGTCCCGGCCCAGCCCCTCGGCGGCTTCGGCCAACAGGGTCAGGGGTCGGGTGGCCAACCGCACCGCCAGCAGCGAAATGAAGATCAACCCCACCAGCAGGATCGACAGCGGCAACAGGAGCTGCCGGGGCCAGTCGAACAACTCCTCCGGCAAACGGTGGTGGAACTCGACCCAGGTCTGATCCTTGAACCGGGCCTGGATGATGAAGGCGATGCCCTGGGGCAGCACCATGGACGGTTTGATCTCCGGGACCGGCGCCGGGACGGGGACGGAGGGGGCGGGCAGCGCGGGATAACCCTGTCCTGGTCCGAAGGGTTGGAGGGGCAGACCATAGCCCTGGCCCCCCGGGCCGTACCCCTGCCCCCCCAAACCATACCCCTGGCTCCCGGGTCCGAATCCCTGGCTCCCGGGTCCGAATCCCTGGCTCCCGGGTCCGAATCCCTGGCTCCCGGGTCCGAATCCCTGGCTCCCGGGTCCGAATCCCTGCCCGCCGGGACCGTACCCCTGCCCCCCCGGACCATAGCCCTGGTTCCCGGGACCGTACCCCTGTCCGACTCCAGGCGCATACCCCTGTCCGGCCATGCCGAACCCCGGGGTCCCCGGCCCGCCGAGGGTTCCGGGGCCGCCGGGACCCATGGCGCCGAAGGCGGGACCGCTGTGAACCCCCGGACCATATCCAGGCGGTTGGGGGGTGTATCCGGAGACGGGCATGTTGCAGACCGCCGGGGTCTGGACAGTGGCGGGAGCCGGAGTGGGAACCGCGGTTACGGCCGGCATCCTCTCTTCCTTGGCGGGGGGAACGGCAGGGCTGGTTTCCAACTCCTTGCGCAACGGTGGATCGGTCATGGCCCCGGAGCGGGTGGCGACCCGCACCAGCCAGCGCCCTTCCAGGTAGCGATCCAATAGTGCCTGGACGAAGCGGGCCTGGCTGCCGGTTTCACCCTCCGGCACATGACCCGGATCGGTGGCGAAGAAATCCATGGTTTGCAGGGGAGTCTTGAGGACCGAGGCCATGCGCCGGCGTTCTTCGTCGGACATGGGATCCAGCAGGCGGATGACATTGGCGATGCGTTGGGCCGTTTGCAGGCCCTCGGCAGTATACAGGGCCTCGCCGCGGACATGGAAATGGATGGCGGTGCTGGCCAGCAGGGCCAGGGTCATCCCCACCGTCAGCACCAGGATCATCCGCCCGAACAGCCCACCGGGCAGAATGGTGCAGAGGAAGCGGACCAGGCCGTTCAAGACAGCATGTCCACGTCGCTGTCCAGCATGTAGCCGTGACCGCGCACGGTGCGGATGATGACCGGATCCTTGCTGTCCTCCCGCAACCGCTTGCGCAGGCGCCCGATCTGCACGTCGATGCCCCGTTCGAAGGGACTGGACCCCCGCCCGGCGTAGAGTTCCATGATCCGGTCCCGATCCAGCACCTGGCGGGCATGGGTGAGGAAGATGCGCAGCAGGTCGTATTCCTTCTTGCTCAGGGGCACCACCACCTCTTCCGGACTCTTGAGCTGGCGGGTGGCCAGATCCAGGGTCCAGCCGGAAAAGCGCATGCGACGGGCCAAGGCTTCGGGCTTGCCCACCGGATCGGCCCGGGCGCGACGCATGACGCTCTTGATCCGGGCCAGCAGCTCCCGGGGGTTGAAGGGCTTGGGAATGTAGTCGTCCGCCCCCATCTCCAACCCGACGATGCGATCGGTTTCCTCCACCCGGGCGGTCAGCATGATCACCGGCAGGTTGGCCGTCCTGGGGTCGGCCCTGAGATTGCGGCACAAGGTCAGGCCGTCATCCCCCGGCAGCATCAGGTCCAGAATGACCATGTCCGTCTCCTCCCGCTCCAGCTCGGCATGCAGGCGCGAGCCGTCGGGCAGGGTGCGGCAGTCGAAGCCGTTCTTTTCCAGGTAGGTCCGCAACAGGTTGCGGGTCTCCTCGTCGTCCTCCACCACCAGGATCCGGTCCGGTTCTCCCATGGGTTCCCATCCCTCGCATTGGTCGATCGGTTGCACCGCCCGGGCGGGCGGAGTCGTCGGGGCCCCCGTCACGGCGTCCGGGTAACCGGAACCGAACGATGTCACGGGCTTTTTACAATTTTTCGCTTTGTCTTCAATCCCCTGTCAGGTCATCATTATTTCGTCCCCGGCGGAATCCGTCCATGTTTTTCCGGGGCTGCCCATCAGGATGCGGAACCGGCTGCTCCGATCTCGCATCCCATTCTTCCTCCTTCGCTCCCATGAGTTCCCGGTCCGTTCCCCGCTGACCGGGTTTTTTTTATCGAAGTTTGCCCTGTTCCGGATTCCGGGACATTGGTTCAACAGGCAGGATTGAAGAGAGAATGCAGAGACGGAAAAAAACAGGCCATGACCAGAATGGTGCGGGGGGGTGAGCCGAAGGTGGATGCTCCGGCTGTGGAGGCCGGAGCGGGGGAGGCTCGCCTGGCGACCAGGTCCGCTGCGCCAAGCCGGGACTCCGGCCGGCGGCGCGAACGCGCCGCCGGCCATCTGGAATCAGGCAAAGAGATCGACCGAGACCGGCAGACCGTCCGACTTCCGGGTACCATTCAGCGTCTCTTGAGGATCGAGTTCCTTGAAGCCGCCGTTGGGGTACATCCGGAAGAGGTTTTCCACCTGCTCCTTGATGGCTTCCACCACCGGAGCCGGTTTTTCATACACTTTCGGTGCTTCCGACTCCGCCTCGGGCTCGGCCACTCCCTCCTGGGGCTCGGCGTCGGACCGCAGCGGGGGGATGGTCTCGGCCTCGGCCGGCTTCTTGCCGCTGAGGGTCACCTTGTCGGCCTTGCGGCCATCGCCCAGAGGCGGGGGCGGCTCGACCTTCTTCTCTTCCTTCCCGCCGGACAGCCGGGCCCGCTCGGCCTGCCGAACCGCCTGGGCCTGGGCCTTGTCCAGCATTTCAAGGGCCTGGGCTTGTTGAGGTTGAACGTCCGGCTCCTCGGGAGCCGTCTGCCGGGCCTTGGGTTCGGTGTTGGGGGCGATCCGTTGCGGGACCGGGGGATTCATGTTGGCGGAAATGACCATTGCAGTGTCCTCCTGCGAAGAATTCCAAAATACGCGAATTCCCGTCCTTGGCTGGAGGGTGGCTGTTCGTTTTACAGGGCCAGCCCGACCCGTGTGATGGGGTGCTTATCGACACCTGGTGGGGAAGCATAAGCTTTTTTTCCTCTCCTGCCTCTTTCCCCGTGCAAGGATGCTGGAGCGCAGTGCCGGTTTTGGTTAGGATTCGCTCTGACGACCAGGCCGAAGGCTTTTCGCGATCAACAGGGAGGGAACAACAATGAAATACTGGTTTCAGGCTCATGACGGGACGATTCGGGGTCCCTACGAAGGCCAGAACCCCGCCGCCGCTTTCGAAGCCATGGGCGCGGATCTGGGCCGGAAGAAATGCGGCGTCCTGCACGATTGGGACATTCTCGACCAGGAACCTGGGGAGGACGATGTCCGGGATGTCCAGGATGCCGCCGCAGCCGCCGGCCCCGATCAGGATCGGGACGAACTGTAATCAGGATCCGCGGCGGCCTCCGCCCGGGCGGCGGGTCCGCCGCGCTTCCCCCTCCTTCACCCTGCCCTCTTTCACCCTCCCTCGCCGCCGGCTACGCCATGGTCCTGCTGGCGGGCACGGGTCAGATGGCCCTGGGAACTGGCGAACACGGTGTCCGCCGGGGAATCCAGCAGGTGACACAGGATCACCACCGCATCCCGCACCCCCAGCAGACCCATCACGCCGTGCAGCAGGACTGACCAGGTCGTCTCCCGGCCGAAAGGCCGACCGGGACGCTCCAGCTCCAGCACCACCACCCCCAGGGGCCCCCCCCAGCGGCGCACCGACCGTACTGCTTCCCAACGCAGGGGTTCGGTGCTGAGGCGAAAGTCGGTCGCGCCGCCATGGTTGATCCGCAGCAGGGTCTTGCAGCCGGAACGCAACAACCGGCGCGATCCGATGAGGACCATGACCGCCCCGGGGGCCAGCAGGATCGTTGCGAACACCGTCCAGTCGCTCCGCCACAGACTGACCCCCAGAAACATCAGAATCCCCGCCAACAGCAGCAGAAAGCCCACATTGTCATCATTGGAAAGGCAATCGAGACTGCGAGACTTGCTGGGCGAGGTCATGGCGGCAGTGGTTTCCGTTCAGGGACCCGGATCGCTCAGGGTCGAAAAAAAGGCTGCCAGAAGCTCCCCCACGTCCCGGGAGCGCTCCAGGAAGAACATGTGATCGGTTCCGGGCAGAATCTCCAACCGGGCGCCGCGAATTTTCTGGGCCAGCAGGCGGCTGTTGGCCGGGGGGAATACCGGGTCCCGCGCCCCGGCCAGGACCAGGGTCGGGACGGTGAGGGCCTCCAGGGGAAACGTCTGGCCGAGAAACTCCGCCATGGCCCGATGCTGCCGAATCACTTCCTCACGATCTTCCAGCCGGGCGCGCCGGTGGCGCAACAGATAGCCGTAGGCCTCGGGATAGAAGGGCTTGAGACAGGGGCTGATGGGGGGTTCCAGAATCACCCGGGCATGTTGCTCCGGCGGCAGGCGGTAGAGAGCGGCCACCTGTTGTTCCGCCACCTGCGGGTAGAGCCCATCGAACTCCCGTCCCCCCGAGGTGGTGCAGAGCAGCGCCAGCCCGGCCACCCGGTCCGCAGCGCGCAGGGCCAGATGCTGGGCCACCATGCCCCCCATGCTGACCCCGAACACACAAAACCGCCGGATCTCCAGCCGATCCATCAGCCGGCAGGCATCCTCGGCCAAGTCCCACACTCCATAAGGCCCTGCACCGGGCGGGGACGCCCCCGTGCCCCGATGGTCGGGCAGAATCACCTGAAACCGGTCGGCCAACACCTCCGCCAGGGGTTCCAGCAGCCAATGGGCACTGGCGAACCCGGTCAGACCCAACAGCGGGGGGCCTTGGCCGATGGTTCGATATTGGAGGACTGGGGAAAAATCGGTCTTCATTCGCCCGGGGTGACCGGTTGCAAGGGAGATCCATCCTGATATCGGGGATTCTACCCCCGACGCCCCACCGGGGGCCAGTCCTTGGCAGAGCTTTGAACGAGCTGTTGGGCTCCCTCTCGCCAAAAACAGCTGATCATGGTAGGGTGATCCGGTCCTTTCTGCTGACTTTCCACGATTCGCGGTGGCATGCGCAACCAGCCGGTCCTGTTGATGGTCGAGGACGACCTGTCCCTGCAGGCGGTCATGTCCGCCTATCTGGAACAGGCCGGCTTCACGGTACTCACCGCCGCCACCGCCGCCCGGTTCCACGCCCTGCTGGCCCAGGCGGAACCGGATTTGATCCTGCTGGACCTCGAACTGCCGGACGAGGACGGTCTGGTGCTGGCCCGGCAGGTCCGCGCCCGCTCCCAGGTGCCCATCATCATGGTCACCGGCCGCACGGACAGCGGCGACCGGGTAACCGGCCTGGAGTTCGGCGCCAACGACTATGTGGTCAAGCCCTTCGATCCCAGGGAACTGACCCTGCGCATCCGCAACCTGCTGCATCTGACCAGTGGCGGCCGCTGGCCCCAGGCCACCGCCGCCCGGGAGCGCTTCGTCTTCGCCGGCCTGACCCTGGACTGCGGCACCCGCCGGCTGCTCGATGCCCAGGGCGCTGACATCCACTTGACCCATTCCGAATTCGAGCTGCTGCGCATCCTGGTCACCCGCACCGGCCGGGTGCAGAGCCGGGAATCCCTGCTGGATGCCCTGGCCCGCACCCCGGAAGGCAGCTCGGATCGGGCCGTGGATGTGCTGGTCAGTCGCCTGCGCAAGAAACTGCGGAAGCACGGCCTCACCGATCAGGTCATCCTGACCGTGCCGGGGGTGGGGTATCGTCTGGCCGTGCCGGTGGAAGGCTGACCTCGGCCTGCCAGCGATCCAGTTCCCGCAGGGCCTGGTCAGCCGCAGCCCGCAACCCGGCCACCAGGGTGGCCCAGTCCGGCGGCGACCCGCTGCTGGCGGCCTGTTCCACGGCCGCGGCCAGCCGGCCCAGCCGTACCAGACCATTGGCGCCGGCAGCGCTCTTCAGCCGGTGGGCGATGCGCCCGATCCGTCGGCTGTCCCCGTCCCGGACGGCCTGGGTCAATTCCTCCATGCCTTGGTGCAGGGTGCCCCGGCAGGCATCCAGAATGCGCGCCACCTGCACCGGGGCCAGATCCTGCCGGTAGCGGGTCAGGGGGGCGGGATCCAGCACCGGGTCCGGGTCCTCCGGGACCGCGGTCAGGCGGACGAGTTCCCGGGCCAGGTCGGTGAGCAGGATCGGCTTGGCCACAAAGCCGTCCAGGCGAGCCGCCCGGTAGCGCTCCAGGTCCCCGGGCATGGTCAGGGCAGTCATGGCCACCAGGGCCAGGGGCCGCGCCTGTTCCGCGGCCAGGTCGCGCAGGCGCCGGGCCACTTCCAGACCGTCCAGGTCGGGCAACTGCATGTCCAGGAGAACGACCCCGACCGGATGCTCCCGGAACAGCCGCAAGGCCTCCCCACCATTGTCCGCCACCCGGGGACGACAGCCAAGCTGCCGCAGCAGACCCAGGGCCACATGACGGTTGGTCGCCTCGTCCTCCACGACCAGAACCTCCAGGCCCTGGAGGGAAACGATCAGCGGCGGTTCGCCCTCGGCCGTGGACGAGGCCGATAACTGGACCAGGGTCAGGGGAATCTCGAACCAAAAGCGGGAGCCGGCGTTGGGCTGGCTCTCGACACCGATCACCCCGCCCATGGCCGCCACCAGCCCCTGACAGATGCTCAATCCCAGACCGGTACCACCGAAATGGCGCTGGCGCACGGATTCGGCCTGTACGAATGGCTGAAACAGCCGGACCAACTCCCCCGGATCGATGCCGATGCCCGTGTCCTGGACTTCGAATCGCCAGCGACCGGCCGCACCGGACTCCGATATCTCCGGGGCAACCACCTTCAGCTCGACCCGGCCGGCGGCGGTGAACTTGACGGCATTGCCCACCAGGTTGAGGAGAATCTGCCGCAGCCGCCCGGCATCGCCCCCAACGGCCGCGGGCAGGGCCTGGTTCAGGGTCAGGCGCAAATCCAGACGTTTTTCCAGCGCCCGGGGTTGAAAGAGGCTGATGACATCGTCCAGCAGAGGCCGGAGGGCAAAAACTTCCTCGCGCAACTGGAGCTTGCCCGACTCGATGCGGGAGAGATCCAGCAGATCGTTCAGCAAGGTCAGCAACGCCCGGGCCGAACGGTCCAGGATGGCAAGATGGGCCTGCTGCTCCCGGGTCAGCGGGGTCTGCTCCAGCAGTTGCACGGTTCCCAGGATGCCGTTCATGGGCGTGCGAATCTCATGGCTCATGGCGGCCATGAAGGCGCTCTTGTATTGGAGGGCCTGACGCATGCGCTCGTCGAAGCGCGCCTTTTCCAGGGTGATGGCGATCGATGCGCTCACCCGGCCCAAAAACGCCATGCAGTCCTCGGAAAAGTCGGCCAGGGAGGCCAACTCCAGAACGCCGCGGCATTCGTTACGGGCCAGCAGGGGAAACGCAAGAATGGCCTCCGGCCGCAGCGTCCCGAAACCGGTGGCGATCTGCCATCGATGGTCCCGGATGCCGGACAGCAGGCCGGGCACACCGGTGCGTGCGGCCTGACTGGCAAGGCCGCTGCCCGGAACTGACGCGTCCCCGGGATCCTGGTCCTGGAGCAGGCAACTCCCCAGGGCCTGCAGCCCCCCCTCACCGACCAGATGAAGAATCCCGCCGGGTAATTCCAGGTATCGGCACAGGAAGGTCACGATGCGGGTGGCCAGATCCGGCAGGGAGAGTTCCTCCCGCATCATCTCGTTGAGGCGGCCATAGCCCTCCTCCAGCCACAGCCGGTGCCGCCGTTCCCGATCCATGCGTCGCAGGGTGGCGGTCATGCGGGCCAGGGACAGGCCCAGCACGTCGCGCCCGGAGACCGGCTCCGTCACCTGGGGAAACTGCCCCTGGGCCACCGCCTGGACCTGCGCGACCACCGATTCGGACTTTTCGATCATGCGGTTGATGGATCGGATCAGCAGATCGTCCGGGGAGCGTTCCGGCAGCTTGTCTGGATGCTCCCCCTCGGCCATGCGGGAGGCGATCCCGGCAATCTGTTTGTAACTGATGACGATTGCCTCCAGGGAGTCGTCCATCGCGGTCAACTCGTCCCGGGGCCGGGACCCCATGCCGGCGGGAATGACGCCCTGGGCGATGGCCGCCGCCCGGTCGGAGAGGGCCCGCACCCGCCCGGTCAGACCCCGCAACAGGACGATGGCGGTGGCGATGCTGCCCAGAGTGGTCAGGATCGTCACCACCGCCTCGGCCAGAAAGGTCCACCAGGCCCAGGTGCGGGTCTGCTGGCGCAGGGCGGCAACCTCCTGATCGATGTTGCCGAGGATGGCATGCATCACCCGCTCCGCCTCGTCCAGTCTGTGGCGTCCCTCGCCGATGGACAGCTCGAAGGCCAAAGTCTGACTGTTCTGCCGCGCCAGGGAGAGAACCTGCCGGCAGGACAGGCCATAGTCCTGGATCCGGTTTTCCAGGGCATCCAGCGTGACCTGCTCCGCAGACAAAGCGCCCTGGCGGCGGGTCCGGATGAGCTGGGCCAGACGCGTTTCCAGGCTCTCCATTTCCTGCCCGATCCGGTCGAATTCCGCATCCCCCTGGGACAGGAGAGCGTTTTTTTCGGCCCGCTGCAGGAGCAGCAGGGTGCGTTCCAGGGCGCGAACCTGGGCCAGGCCGTCGCCGGCGCCCCCGGTCAGCCGGTCGATCTCGGCCAACGCCAAGTCCAAGGCCTGTTCGGCCCCCTGTCGGGATACCTGGGCGGCCCGCTGATCCGAATGTTGCTTGGCGAGATGCAGTACCCGGCCCTGGATCTCCGTGTACTGTTCATAGGCAGTGCGAAACTGGGCCAGCAGGGCCGTCTCCTCCGGCCGCACGCTCCGGGCCAACCGATCGATGCCGGCGAGGATCTTGCGATCCACCCCAACCAGCACCTCGGTGTAATGCTGCATGATCCTGGGGTCGGGAGAAATGATCAGATTCTTCAGGGTCCGATGCATGACCCCCAGGTCGTAGAGAATATCCCGTCCCTGCTGCACATCCCGTTCTTCCAGATCCACCAGGTGATCCATCCACCCGGTGATCCGGGTCATCACCAGGGCGTTCATGCCGCCCAGAACCAGCATCGTCCCCACCAGGAATGCGAATCCATGGGTGATGCCGCGGGTAAAGCCGCCTTGTTTCACGCTGGGGTCTCCGTCCAGAGTTCGAACCCGACATGCAATTGGAAGTTACATGTTTGCAATAACTCAGCAATCACCCCGCAAACAGCCACGCTCAAATTCCCCATGATCAGAACCTGACCACCGGCCGTTAACCACGGTCTGCCATGACAGCGGCCAGGTCAATCCATCCTGATCCGTTGAAGGCGTTCCATGCAGACACCGCGATGCATCCTGGCATTGGTAACCCTGGACCAGGCGGGTGAACGGGTGGCGCAACGGGCCATCCGCTTCGCCGGCCGGGATCAGCTGATCCTCGCCACCATCGTCGAAATCGGCACCGACCGCGAGTTCGATCTCAATCCCCCGTCCGGTTCCCGGAACCTGTTCGAGGAACTGGTCACACAGGCGGCCATGCGGTTGGACGCCATGGCCCGGAAACTGGACTGCGAGGTTCAGATCCGGGTGGAAATCGCCCAGGGGCGCGGCACCAGCCTGGCCCTGGCCAAGAGCGTGGGGGCGGATGTGGTGGTGGTCGGCAGTCAGGCCACTTTCAATCTGGTGGATCCACCCTTCTGGTATCAATTGCTGACCGGCCACCCGGTGTCCGTCGAGGTCCTGGTCATTCCGGACCCGATGACCGCAGACTTCCGTCGCTGGTTGCGCCTCTGGAAAAGCTGGCCTTCCACCGTTCTGTTCTAGACTTGTTCGAAAGGAATCACGCGCCATGAGCCCCCCCCACGGCGGGACCGGTCGTCCACCCTCCATTCTGCTGTCCACCCTCGCTCTCGGCCTGGCCAGCGGCGGCCTCTATCTGCTCCTGTATCTCTTCGCCGACCGGTTGACCGAATACGCGACCCTGATCCATCAGGGCCAAAAGGGATATGTGGTGATTCCCATCGGCATCGCCCTGGTCTTCTCCTTCGTGCATGGCGCTTTCACCGGGCGATTCTGGGACCTGATGGGTCTCAAGGCCAAGAAATAACGCGGGGCAAACGGCATGGAATCCATACAATTCATCGAGTTGACGACCTCCTCCACCTTGATCCTGTTCCTGGTGGGCTTTGTCGGGGGCATGGTCAGCGGCTTCATCGGCTCGGGCGGAGCCTTTGTCCTGACCCCGGCCATGATGACCATGGGAGTGCCGGCCATCGTGGCCGTGGCCAGCAACATGGCCCACAAGTTCCCCAAAGCCCTGGTGGGAGCCTACAAACGCAATAAATATGGCCAGGTGGATGTCAAGCTCGGCGTGGTGATGGGCCTGTTCGCCGAAACCGGCGTCCTGATCGGCAAGAACGTCATGGTGGACATCCGCGCCGCCTTCGGCCCGGTGGGCACCAACCTGTATGTGTCCATCGTGTTCGTGGTGGTGCTGGCCATCGTCGGTGGCCTGGTCCTGCGGGACGGTCTGCGGGAACAACGCGGCAGCAGCCAATCCCGACCCCGGCCGGAGGAACTCCCGGCCCTGGCCCGCTGGGTGCGCCGTCTGCATATTCCAGGCACCATGATCCACTTCAAGTCCATCGACGCCAAAATATCCTTCCTGGTCCTGGCTCCCCTGGGCATGGCCACCGGCATGTTGGCGGCCACCATCGCGGTGGGCGGCTTCATCGGCGTGCCGGCCATGATGTACTTCATCGGCCTGTCGGCCCTGATGGCCAGCGCCACCGAGCTGGTGATCGCCTTCGTCATGGGCATGGGCGGTTCCATCCTCTATGCCCTGGAGGGGGCGGTGGACATCCGGCTGTCCATGATCATCCTGGCCGGGTCCCTGTTCGGCATCCAGATTGGCGCCATCGGCACCACCTATGTGAAGGATTATGTAGTCAAGTTCGTGATGGCCGCCATCATGCTGCTGGTGCTGGTGAGCCGCTTCTTCTACATCCCCGGCTATCTGTCCCAATTGGGCACCCTGGAGCCCATGGCACAGTCTACCATGACCCTGTTGAACCGAATCGGCGATGGGACATTGGGATTTGCCCTGCTGTTCGGGGCGGTGATGATTCTGCAGGCTCTCTACCGGGGCATCCGCACGCACCGTCTGGCCGCGGCCGAGGCCGCCGCCATGGTTCGCATCGCGCCGGATGCGGAAGCCCGGCCCTTGTCCTCCCTGGGACGCATGGGTCGGTTCCTCCTGGCCAGCGATGGCTCGGAATTCAGCGCCGCCGCCGTGCGGGAGGCCATCGGCGTGGCGGAAAAATGCGGTGCCCGCATGCATGTGATGAGTCTGGTGGCCAGCGGTGTCGAACATGAAGGGCTGGGCGAATCGATCCTCAAACAGGAGATGTACCGCGCCCAGACCCATCTGGACGGCATCGATCGCGAAGCCTCCTCCCGCGGGGTGGCCTGCGAGACCCATGTGGTTCATGGGCAGATTGTGGATCGGGAAATCCTCACCATGGCCGAACGCCTGACCGCGGATGTCATCGTCATGGGACGCCGCGGACGGCGAGGACTCGCCCGCATGATGCTCGGCCATGCCACGGCCAATGTGATCGGCGGCGCGGCCTGCAATGTGCTGGTGGTGCCCCGGGCGGCCCATATCGAAGGTCGCCACATCGTGATCGCCACCGACGGTTCCCGTCATGCCGACCGGGCAGCCGTCACCGCCGGCCATCTGGCCCGGTCATTGAAAGCCCCCCTCACGGTGGTCACCGTGATCGAACCGGATGCCAGCGCCGGCCAGCGGGTTGCGGCCGATCAGGTGGTCAATCGGGTCGTCAATCAGTTGCGGGTCGAAGGCCTCACCGTCTCCGGCCGGGTGATGACCGGACGCCCCGACGCCAAAATCATCGAGATGGTCCAGGAGCAGAACGCCGACCTGATCGTGGTGGGTAGCCACGGCCTCACCGGTCTGGAACGGATTCTGGTGGGCAGCACCACCGAGCGCATCCTCAATGGCACTTCCTGCGCGGTGTTCGTGGTCAAGGGGGGGTGAGTTTTGTTCGACATTTGAAACACGAAGGGCGGCCCAAGTGGCCGCCCTTCGTGTTTCAAACCCAAAAAACCGCGCCAAGCTTTCAAAGCGCTCCCAGGGGAGCGACTTCCAAACCAGTCTCTCCAGACGCCTCCTGGGCCGGAGCCGCAGCAGCGGTCGGGGGTTGTGCCGCAGTCGCGGCAGGAGCTGAAGTCTGGGCTGCGGCCTTGGCAGGAGGGGCCGTGGCAGGCGCTGGAGCCTGGGCTGCAGCCTTGGCAGGGGCCGTGGCAGGCGCTGCCGCAGAAGCCGGCGATACAGCAGGAGCCGGAGTCTGGGCCGCAACCGCGGCAAGAGCGGGAGCCGCAGCAGGAGCCGAAGTCTGGGCCGCCGCCGCGGCAGGAGCGGGAGCCGCAGCAGGAGCCGAAGTCTGGGCCACCGCCGCGACAGGAGCCGGCGGGGCGGCGGCCGGCGGCGAGCCGGGGGTCACGGTTTGCTGCAGGGTCAGGTCGGCCGTGGCCGGGGGCGGGACCATGGTCGCGGCGGCGGTCAGGTTGACCTGATTACGGCGTCCCTGTTCCCATTCGCGGCTCAGGCGCTGCCCGGCGCTGATCTGGGCCATGCTCATCATCTCGGCCACCTCGTTGCGCGCCAGGGGCGCCCGGGGATGTCCCAGGGTGGCGGCAATATTGTGCCACTTGTAGGCCTCGACAAAGTCCCGCGGCACCCGCTGCCCGTTGGCATACATGGAACCCAGGTTGAACTGGGCCTCCTTGTGCCCCTGCTCGGCGGCGGCGCGGAACCAGCGCAAGGCCTCGGCATCATTCTGCGGCACCCCCTGCCCCAGGGCCTGCATGTAACCCAGGGCATATTGGGCATCGACATCGCCGTTCACGGCGGCCTGCTGGAACAGCTCCACGGCCTTTTCAAGATTCTTGGGCACGCCCTGGCCACGGGCGAACAGCACCCCCAGGCCATAGCGGGCCTTGGGCACCCCTTGCTCCGCCGCCTTGCGGAACCACTTGACCGCCTCCTGCTCGTCCTGGGTGCCCTGTCCCTTGGCATGGAGAATGGCCAGATTGGTTTGGGCCAGGGCATCCCCGGCCTCGGCGGCCGTCCGGTATTTCTCCAGCAGCTTGGGGTCGATCCACTGGGGACCGCGATCCGGCTCTCTGCCCTTGGCCCAGACCACCCCTTCCGGGCCTCCCCGATAGTCGGCGGGCCGATTCAGATAGGGCGTGGCGGCCGTGGGAGAGGTCACCATGGTGACATTGGGAGCATAGGGCTGGGCACCATCGAACTCCACGCCCCGGGCCAGCATCATGCCCACCTGATACTGGGCGGACGGATTGCCCGCCCTGGCCGCCTGGCGCAGCCAGCGGAAGGCCTCCCCCTCATTGCGCTCCACGCCGCGACCATCGGCATACATCAGCCCCAGGCCCATCTGACCCTGGTCATCCCCGCGCACCGCCGCCTGTTGATACCAGGCCACGGCCTCGGCGTCGTTGCGGGTCACTCCCTTGCCCTGGGCGAACATCATGCCCAGATTGGCCTGGGCCTGGGGATGTCCCTTCCCGGCCGCCTGGCGAAACCACCGGGCCGCTTCCTGGTAATCCTGACGCACCCCGCGGCCGCTGGCGTACAAGGCCCCCAAACCCACCTGCCCGTCCGGATCCCCCGACTCGGCCCCCAGCCGGTACCACCTGGCCGCCTCGACATCGTTGCGGGCCACCCCACGGCCGTTGGCGAACATGTAGCCCAGGGCATTCCTGGCCCGCACGCTGCCCAGCCCGGCGGCCAGCCGGAACCAGCGCACCGCCTCCCAATCGTCCTTCAGCCCGCCGCGCCCCGTGGCAAACATGAAACCCAGGGCATACTGGGCCTCGGTATCCCCCTGGTCGGCCGCCAGCCGGAACCAGCGGGCCGCCTCGATGTCGTCCCGGGGCGCTCCGCGGCCGTTGGCATACAGGTAGCCCACGGCATACTGGGCGGCCGCATCGCCCTTCTCGGCGGCGCGCCGGAACCAGTTGAGGGCCTGACTATCATCCTGCAAGGCCCCCCTGGGTTCATCCTGCGCCACCACCAGGCCCTGGACCGCGTCCGCCCGGGCCAGCACCGGCCCATGGGCGTCACCCTCAAGGCCCGAGGGAAAGCCCACCACCTCCTCCGGAGCCGCCACAGTCTGCATCGGGGCCGGCTGCTGCTGGCTGTTCTGGGGATCCGAACCGAACCAGCTGGAAAGTTTCTGGGTGAAGACGCAGCCACTCAACAGTATCGAGCCGGTCACGCTGGCGAGGAACACCTTGGAGCCTTTCATGGACATACTCCTTCAAGGGAAAAAGCCGCGACCTTCCGACCTCCGTCCCTGACGTAAGTCTGCGCTGCTCCGTCAGCCCATGTCCAATTGAACCACATCGAGATTTACAAAAGAAGCCCCCTCTTGCCCCACGGCGGCATCGGGCTGGGCACGACGGACGATTTGACAGTTTATCCACATGTCATCAATAGGTTATCCAAAAAGGACACGCCACAATAAATTTTTATCCCCCCAAGGGCGGACCGCCCCGGGCACGGGCGTCACAGGGCCAAGGCAGCCTTGAGCCGCTCCAGAATGGGACCCACCGGCAGATGGAGGCGGTTGAAGGGGTTCAGGTCATGCCCCTTGAACCAAACCCAGTGGATGTTGTGCCAATTGTCCCCCTTGGCGGTGGTATTGGCAATCCCGAGGGGATCCAGGGTGCCCAGAAACTGGTGCAGGTGGCGGTATTCTTCCGGCACGTTGACCCCACAGCCCAGGGTGACCACATGGATCCCGGTGTTATGAATACCACCCTCCTCCCGCAGCCCGAAGAGGGCATTGGCGATGGCCAGGCTGCCCTTGCTGTGTCCCACCAGGACCTTGAGGCCGGACTGGTGCTTGCGCAGCAATTCCAGCAGGGTCTCAGATTCGGCGATCCCTTCCAGATGATGGGCGCCGGGGTGAAAGCGCACCAGCCGGCCCCAAAAAAATTCCCGGGTCATTTCCCGCCAGAACCCGGTGACGAATCGGGAGGTTCGCTCCAGACGGTCCAGGGGGTTGAAGGAAAACATCCCCTCGATCCCCTCCCCCAACAGCTCCCGCCAGCCATGGCTGGAAACGATGCCCACCACCGGGCGATCCAGGGCATTGGCGACCACCCGGGACAGGGCCGCAGTGCCGACCCCGCTGCTGCCCACCCCGGCGATGACCGCCGTATCCACGCGGCTGTAGGGGGAAGCCAGCAGGCCGGCGACATTTTCGAACACCGGGATGTGCCCCTGCTCCCGCCCGGGCAGGATCACCAGCAGAGCCCCTTCCGATGCATCGTGAACCTGGGCCATCTCCAGGGGGCTCAAGGCGGTGAGATCATAGAACAGGGCATCCACCACATGGCGACCCCGCAGGCTCTTTTCGATCCAGTCGATCACAAGACCTCCCCGATGGACAGATTTGCTCTGGTACCCGATGGACAGATTTGATCCGCTAATTGTCCACCCGTCCACGGAGGATGAAAAGGAACTATCGCCAGGAATGCCAAAAGCCACCGCCCGACCCGGAGCATTCCGGGTCGGGCGGCAGTCCTGCTCACCTCGGTTCGGGCCGGAGTCACATCACCTTCAGCTCCGTCTTGTCATTCCAGGTACCGCCTTGGTTGTCGGTCCAGGTCACCACCACCGGACCGGTGGCGGTGGCCTTGAGGTTGAAGCTGAAAAACGGGTTGCGCGAGACCGCGCCGGTCCATTCGGCCTTCATCACCGGCTGCCCCAGATAAGTGGCCTCCACCTTCTGGATGAAATAGGCAGGAATGGTCTGACCGGTATCCTTGTCCTTGCGCAGACCACTTTCCATCGGATGTTTGACCATCGTCTTGATGGTGACCATGCTGCCCTTGGCCACCGCCTCCTGGGGACCCCGCACCTTGGGGTTGCCGAGCTCAGTATCCATGTTTCATGCACCTCCGCATCTTGAGGTCTGCCAGCAGCCCAAAAGCTGCCGGGGCATTGACGACCGTAGACTCAACCGGCACAGCCGCCTTCGGCCACTTCGATCTGCTTGATCACCTGATAGAGCTTGCCGCTGTTGGTCTTGGCGACGACCCGCACGGGAGATGCCTTGGCCATCTTGATCCGCACCTCGAACTCCACCGCACCGATTGCCGGCAGGAATTCGAAGCGGGCCGTCAGGGGATTGGGATTGTTCTCCACGAAGATGGCCACGGCGGCGATGTAGTTGTCCGCCTCCATCGGATGGTCCACCTTGACGGGAATGCGCACCGTGGAGCCGTTCTCGGCCTTGGGCGGTGCATCCACGATCACCCGCTCGTTGGCAGGTTCCCCGGGACCCATGGTTTCGGCAATCAGTTCCGGGATGCCGGTTGCCCGGGCCTGCCCGGGGATGCCCACCAGCACTGCCGCCGATAGCCCAGCCGCACCGGCGGTACAAAAGAAGCCGCGGCGCGTCATACCTTTGCTCACTGATTTGTGCATCGTGCGTTTCTCCGGCTACGAGTCGGAAGGCCTGATCGGGTGGAACCCGATCCCGGACCAGATGCCCGGTCCGGAGGCCTCGAAAGAAGGTTCAGCATATGAAAAAACGACCGTGGAAGGCAACCCCCACGGGGTGGCCTCTGCCGCCACCCGAGGCGGTCATAAGTAGAGCGTTGGGAAAGCCATCCATGGCTTTCCCAACGTCGGGAACCGCAAGCTCTGCTTGCGGTTCCCTCACGGAATCAACGGATTTCCAATCCGTTGATTCCGTCGGGGCATCCCTGTCCCGTTATCAGCCCATTTATCAACGGGCTGATAGGGGAAAAACTGCAGAGGAAACAGTGAATAATACCCTGATTCCAGCGGCGATGGTCCCTCCGGGACCGCCGCCGCCAGGAGTATGGGACAACGCCCTCGTCCAGGGACCCTCCCGGGACCGCTTGGTGGCGGCCCCGGGAGGGGGAAGGAGCTGACCCGACCGACTGGGAAACGCTGCGTGACCCGATCAGCCGAACATTTCCGACATGATGGCCTGATACCAACCCTCGGCATACAGGGCTTCCTGCTTGCGAACGGCAGCGCTGGCATCCTTGGCGGAAGTCCCACCGGAGACCTTGGTGATCTTGCCATCGGCAAACTTCCAGACCACCGCAACGGAAATGCCGTAGTCGGGAGCGATGAGGCTGTAGCAGGTGTTGACGTAGGACGGATCCGGCTCGGGCTTGCCCTGCAAGCTGGCCACCACGCATGCGGCGGCAATCTTGGCCTGGGAGTTGGCCGAATAGCCCGATTTGGGCATGTCGGGGGCAATGCAGGCGTCACCGATGACGTAGATGTTCTTGTGCTTCTCGGATTCGAAGGTCTTCACATTGACCGGGCACCAACCAGCCTCGTTGGTCAACCCGGCAATGGCGGCGATCTTGCCGGCCTGCTGGGGCGGAATGACGTTGATGGCCGAACTCTTGTATTCTTCCATGTCGGTGGTGACGGTCTTCTTGGCCGGATCCACCCGGGTCACCTTGCCACCCTGCCCGCCAGCCACCCACTCCAGGGCATAGTTCATCTTCTTCCAGCCTTCCTGGAAGAGCGGCATCTTCGAGAAGTCGTCCTTGGGATCCAGGATGATCACCTTGGACTTGGGTTTGTGCCGCTGCAGATACCAGGCGATCAGGCTGGCCCGCTCGTAGGGTCCCGGAGGGCAGCGGAAGGGATTGGGCGGCGCCACGATGATGAAGGGTTCGCCATCCTCCATGGATTCCACCATGCTCTTCAACTGCAGGGTCTGGGGACCGGCATGCCAGGCGTGGGGCAGTTCCTTGGCCGCACTCTCGTCGTATCCCGGGATGGCGCCCCACTTGAAGTCGATGCCCGGAGAAACGATGCATTTGTCGTAGCTGAAAGACAGGGATCCAGCGGTCTTGATCGTGGACTTGGCCGCATCGATCTCGGTCACCGTATCATGGACCACGTTGATGCCATGCTTCTTGAGGCCGTCATAGCCCCACTTCTGCACCTTGAGGTCCCGCAGTCCGACGATGACCGGATTGCTCAGCGGGCAGGAATGGTAGTTGTGGTCCCGTTCGATCAGGGTCACCGAAATGGTGGGATCGGCCATGCGGAGATACTTGGCGGCGATGGTGCCGCCATAGCCGCCGCCGATGATCACCACCCGGTGGGGAGTCGCCTGGGCCCTGGCACGAACCGGCACCAGGCCGCTGGCCAGCCCGACCGCCGCCACCCCACCGGTCAGTTTGATGAAATTACGACGCGTAACATTCGACATCTTTCGATCCTCCCCTGACCGGGTGTCACTGATTGGCGAAGTAGTGGGCGACCGCTTCCAGTTCCTGGACGGACAGCCGCTCGATCTGCTTCTTCATCTTCTTGGGTTGCGGATAGTTCTCAAGGGTCTTGTAGTCGCTTACCCTGATCAGGAGATAATCCAGCCACTGCCCCCCCAGCCGCGGGGTGTCCTCGTCCTGCTTCTTGCCGTCGTCCTCATGGCATTTCACGCAGTCCTTGACCTTCTCCTCACCCTGCTTGGCCAGCTCGTCGTTGATGGGGGTGCCGGTGACCGAGGCCGTCTTGGCCACACCCCATTTCTGCTTGGACAGGAACTCCGCGATGAGGTCGATCTCCGTGTCGGAGTAGCCCTTGGCGATCCGATCCATGATGGTGGCGGGCCGCTCTCCGCTCTTGAATTCGGTGAGGACGGTCTTGAGAAAGTTCTTCGGAAAACCCGCAATGGCAGGGCTGGCGGGCCCGGCGGATTGTCCCAGGGTCCCGTGGCATCCCGCACAGGTGTTGGCCAGCATCTCGGCGGTCGGCTCGGCCTGGGCCGGCGCACCCGTCAGCATCGCACCGGCCATCATCCCCCCGGCCAGTGCCAACAGTCGAATCTTCTTATGCAACATTTCTCCCTCCAGTCAGTCAAGACAAGGATTCGTACCCGGCAATGCCCGGGTCGACCATCGTGGAGCATGAACCTTCGTGACCCGGCCTCAAAAGTCCCCAGACGCGGCGCCGTTCATGATCTCCTGTATCACCACCCAAACCCGCATCGCCTCCTTCTTCAATTCTGGAGGCAATTCTTTGCCACCATGGATCATCATGTCCAGACTCATGGTGTGGAGCCAGTATTTTCCCGCTTGGTTCTTGTCTTCCACAATCGAGATCCGGCATGGCATGAAGGCCGTATAGACATCGTTGTAGTCGGCCATCATCTTGCCGACCCTGGCGTCACAGAAAGACATGAAGGCAATGTGCCGATAGGGGGTCCCGGTCACCGCCTCGACCTGTTTGTAGAATTTCGACTCTCCGACAAACAGGAAATTGCGGGCTGAAGCCAGGCTCTGCATGGATTCTTTGATCTCGTCCGGCGTCAGTCCCTCCTTGACGGGAACCGAATAGACCATGGTGGATCCCGGATCCCGGGTCTCCAACAGCTTGGTGGCAAACTGGGAGTAGACTCCCATCACCCCTGGATCGAACTCCGCCAGCATGGGCCCCAGTTTGACGAAGGCGACGCCAGCTGCCAGCACAACGCACAATCCGACCAGCGCCAACAGGTTTCTGATCACAGCCATATGGTTCTCCGCTTCTTTTTCATCCCCGGCCCCCCGGAACCCCCAGCGATTTTCCCCCCTCCCGGAGCCGCCGGAAATAAAATTTTTCTATTATGGCGACAGGAGGAAACAGGGACCTTGATAAGGGCGGGCGCCGACTGGTGTCAACCTGAAATATCCGCTATCAATTTCATAAGATTCTAATGTCCGTCCTGTTTGATTCATGCTAAATTTTACTTATGCCAAAAAAACAGCTTCCGCATTCTTGTCCAGGATCACGCACTCGACAGACCTTCATTTTTTTTGTCTGCCGACTCATTGCGTTACAGATTTTTTACAATAAGACACTTGCCACCAGCCGGTTTCTTCTGTTCCGCGGCAGGCCGGGTCATGGATCAAAAATTCTTTTGAACATATAAAAAAATATTTGATTCCCCCCTCCCCCGGTCACTCGATCCAGGGCTGGATGGCCCTGCCCAGATAGACCGGATGGGGAGAGACCGGCTGTCCCCGATGCAGCCAGCCGGCCAGGAAGGATCCGATATTCGGATAGAGGGTGCGTTGCAGGATCTCCTCCGGGGTCAGCCACAGAACCTCAAGGGCGGAGGTTTCTTGCGGATTCAGGCGTGGCGGCTGTCCCCCCTCCCGGACCACCTGAAACACCAAGTGCAGCACTTCCCGGCCGGAGGCGACGGTCTCCGCCACAGCGACCAGATCGCCGGGCACCACCCCCAGGGTCAGCTCCTCCGCCATCTCCCGGACCAGGCAACCGTGCAGCTCCTCCCCCCGCTCGGGCTTGCCGCCGGGGAGGTTGAAGCGATCCTCCCCGCCATAGCGATAGCGCATGCACAGCAGGCGCCCCTCCTCCACCAACAGACCGGCCGGCCGCAGGATCATGACTGCCCTCCCGAGTCATCGGGGGTCTTGCGGGCCTCGACGGCCTTGCGGGCCGCCCGCTCCCGCAGGGTCTCCAGTGCCTCCGGGGTCACCCCGACAAAGGGGTCGCCGTACAGGACGCTCTTGAGCCAACGGAAGGCGAATTCGGTCAGGGCCAGATCGTCCTGTGCGATCTGCGCCCGGGTGGCCTCGTCCACCTGGTAACGGCGCATGAAACTGGATCCGAACGCAAAGCGGCGGAACTCCGCGGGATTGGTGCTGGCCATGTAGAACATCTCGGAGACCGGCAGGGAGGTCTTGACCATATCCCCGGCGCTGCGCCGTTTGATGACGAACTCCATCCAATCCTTGTTCTGGACATCATAGCCGTCCGAGCCCTGATCCCGACGCCATTCCGCCACCGTCCAATCCCGGGGCTGCCGGTGGCCGTGGCAGTGATCCTCCTTGATCAGGAAATAGAAATCCTCCTCCTCGGTGGCATCCTGGCGCCGCATCAGGGCCATGCCGATGGGGTAATAGCGGCATGTCACCGGCCGGTCCTCGTAGACCCGACAGCCGGCATCGGTATTGAAGGGGCAGCGGCCGGTCTTCTCGTCCATGCGCAGCAGGGGCACGGGCAACTCCCCCTTGCGCAGGAAATAGGGGGTGGCATACTCGAACAGGAACGCCTCGGGCTCCAGGTCCAGCCGTTTGCGCAGCCGGTACAGGTCATAGGGCGTCAGCAGGATCTCGATGTTGCGACAGCAGGCGTTGAAGCAATCGATGCCCGGGAAACACCGAAACTGCATGTGATCCTTGCCCGACAGCCGCACCGGCGCGATGACATTGCGCACCTCCCGGGGCATGTCCCGCATCTCTTCATCCAGCATCAGCACCTTCTGGCGGTCCGCCTCATCCGGTTGTCCCTGCTCCCGCTCGTCGGCCATTGTCCGCTCCTTGCCTTCACAATAAAAAAGGCGCCCCTTCGGCGCCTTCCCATGCCACACAGCCTCCACGACGACTCCCAACGCTGCACTGCCCGGTCGTTTGCGAGGCTGGGGGCCGCGAACCATCCGCGGCCCCCGTTCTCTCTGGCCTGCCGTATCAGCAGCTCAGGCCATGCTCATCAGCCCTTGGGCACCAAGTCCTTGTGGGGCACCTTGAAGGTGGTCCACTCGCCGGTCTTGGGGTTGATCTTGGAATTGACGAAGCACTTCCAGTTCTCTTCGTCAACGAAGTTGTAGTCCATGTTGTAGTAGAAGCCGGGGTAACGGGTCTCCTTGCGGAACAGCATGTGCCGCAGGTGAGCCTCGCCGGCGAAGATGCGGTGGTAGTTCTCCCAGGCCCGCATCAGCTCGTGGAGATCCCGGGCCATCATCTTCTCGGAGTCCTTCTTCAGTTCCTGCAGCTTGTCCACCGCCATGTTCATCATGTACTCGTTGGTGGTGTACATGGAACCGACGCCGGCGACATACTCGTCCATGATCTTCTGCAGACGAGCCTGAAGCATCCGGGGGGTGATGTAGTGGGGGTTCACCTCCACGGCAGTGGAGTAATCCTTGTGCTGGAGGTAGGTACGCACCGGGGCGTAGATCTCCTCGGCCAGCTGCTTGGGATCCCGGTCCATGGAGGGCTTGTAGCCCTTGTGATCCAGGACCCACTTGAGGCAGCCCTTGATGGCGATGCGGCCCTCGGCATGGGAGCCGGAGCTGAACTTGTGGCCGGAGGCGCCCACGCCGTCGGCGGCGGTGAACAGGCCGTTGACGGTGGTCATGGAGCGGTAACCCCAGACCCACTCGGGGGGAGCCAGATCCTCGGGGCCGGACACCCAGATGCCGCAGCAGCCGGAGTGGGATCCCAGGAAGTAGGGCTCGGTGGGCATCAGTTCGGAGGGCTTCTTCTCGGGTTCGATGTTCTCACCCGCCCACACGCCGGCCTGACCGATGCACATATCCAGGAAGTCTTCCCAGGCTTCGGCTTCCAGGTGTTTGATCTTCTTCTTGGCCTCTTTGGGTCCGAACTCTTCCTCGTAGGACTTGGCCAGCGCCTGCAGGGCGATATCGGTCCGCATCAGGATGGGGCCGCGACCTTCGCGCATTTCCCGCATCATGAGGTGGTTGCGCAGGCAGGTGGCGGGCACGGCGGCGAGACCGTAGGGAGGATAATCCTTCAGCATCTCCTTGTTGGAGTGCATGTAGATTTCACCACGGTTGTTGGTGGCCTGGGCCTTGAACAGCAGGAACCAGGCACCCACCGGTCCGTAACCGTCCTTGAAGCGGGCGGGGACGAAACGGTTTTCCATCATGGTCAGCTCGGCGCCGGCCTGGGCGGCCATGGCGTAGGTCGAGCCGGCGTTCCACACCGGGTACCAGGTGCGGCCCATGCCCTCGCCCACGGAACGGGGACGGAAGACGTTGACCGCGCCACCGGCCACCAACAGGATGGCGTTGGCCCGGTAGACGTAGATCTTGTCTTCCCGGTTGGAGAAGCCGACGGCGCCGGCCACCCGGTTGTCCTCTTTGGCATCCAGGATCAGCTTCACGATGAAGACGCGCTCCTGGATGTTCTCCATGCCCAGGGCTTTCTTGGCGGCCTCGGCCACGATGGTCTTGTAAGACTCACCGTTGATCATGATCTGCCACTTGCCGGAACGGACCGGCTTGCCGCCGTCCTTCAGGGACTTGTCCTCGTCGCCGGGCTGCTTCCAGATGGGGAGGCCCCATTCCTCGAACAGCTGGACGGAGTTGTCCACATGGCGACCGACGTCCATCACCAGGTCGTCGCGGGTGATGCCCATCAGGTCGTTGGCGACCATGCGGGCGTAGTCGGCGGGCTTCTGCTCGCCCAGGTAGGTATTGATGGCGGACAGGCCCTGGGCCACGGCGCCGGAGCGCTCCATGGCGGCCTTGTCGACCAGGCGAACCCGAATGTCGGGGGACTTCCAGCGCATGATTTCGTAAGCGGCGCCGCAAGCGGCCATACCGCCGCCGATGATGAGGATATCTGTGTCGATTTCGACGATATCGGGATTACCGAAGCTTCCCATCCTGTAACACTCCTCTCAAAGTTTCTTTATCGACGGACCAAGAGTCGGGGCAAGCCGATTCACTTGCCGCTGGCAGGCAACTGGGCCGGGGGCAGGTTGAAGAAGCCGGGCTTGGCCAGATTGGCCATGTCGGCCGCCGGTTTGCCGGCATAGGGGTCGATGGACCCTTCCGGGGTGGTCCGGATGGGGAATTTGAACCGCTTGCTGTTGCCGTTGCGGAACTGAATGGTCCACATGATGGAGTCGGACGCCCGCAGGGGATGCACCAGACCGCCCATGGGGACGATGTCGGCATAGGCCCGGACTTCGATGGCCTGCTGCGGACAGATCTTCACGCAGGAATAGCACTCCCAGCACTGATCGGGTTCCTGGTTGAAGCCCTTCATCCGCTCCTTGTCCAGCTTCATCAGATTGTTGGGGCAGATGTACATGCAGGCCGTTTTGTCCTGTCCTTTGCAGCCGTCACACTTCTCCGCCTTCACAAAACTTGGCATTGCAACGCCTCCTCGACAAATAGTGATTGATTCTATTTGATTTTCAACTCATCCGGTCAGCCGGTCGCGGCCTTGTGCATCTTGATTTCGACCTTGTCGTGTTCCGCCAGACCGGCATAGTACTTCTGCAGGATTTCCACCACCTCCGGCCGGCTGAACTCGGCGGGGGGTTGGGCGCCCTCGGAGAGGGTCTTGCGCAAGGCGGTCCCGGAAAGCAGCAGCCGGTCGGCCTTGCCATGGGGGCAGGTCTTCATGGACGCCATGCCATGACATTTGTAGCAGTAGAAGGTCCAATCGATCTTCAGTGGCCGGGTGTGCAGGGCACTCTCGGGCACCTGGTCGAAGATGTACTGGGCATCGAAGGGGCCATAGTAGTCACCGACCCCGGCATGATCCCGACCCACGATCAGGTGGGAGCAGCCGTAGTTCTGGCGGAACACCGCGTGGAGCAGGGCCTCTTTGGGTCCGGCATAACGCATTTCCATGGGGTAGCCGGCCTGGAGGACGGTGTCCTTGACAAAATACTTGTCGATGAGGACGTTGATGGCCTCGGCCCGCACCTCGGCAGGGATGTCCCCGGCCTTCAGTTTGCCCAGGATTTGGTGAACCAGCACGCCATCCAAGGTTTCGATGGCGATCTTGGCCAGGTATTCGTGGGAGCGATGCATGGGATTGCGAGTCTGGAAGGCCGCCACCTGGCTCCACTTCTTCGCCTCGAACATGACCCGGGTTTCGGCGGGGGTCTTGTAGATATCCGGGTACTTGGCGGGAAACTCACCCTGGGAAAGCACCTGCACCGGTCCGCCGATGTTGATGGCGCCCTGGCTCATCACCTTCTGGACGCCGGGATGTTCCATGTCCAGGGTCTGGAAGACGCTCTGGCATTCCTTCTGCTTGTCGTAGCCGTATTTCTCGGTGACCTTCATCAACCCCATGATCTCGCCGGACTCATCGTCCACCAGGGTGATTTCCTGGCCGATGGCCAGCGCGTCGGCGTCCTTCTCGTTGACCGACAGGGTGATGGGGATGGGCCAGAACACGCCGTTGGCGAGGTGGGTGCTGTCGCAGACCGCCTCCCAGTCCGCCTTGCCCATGAAGCCATCCAGGGGGGTGAAAGCGCCGATCCCCAGCATGATCAGGTCACAGGTTTCCCGGGAAGTCATCCGCACCTGTTTGAGGGTCGCGGCTTTGTTCTTGCCCTCGGTCAGGGCGGCCCCTTGGAGCAGCAACGGTTTCAGGGGACCGCCGCCGTGGGGGGGTACCAGCTTGGACATGATTTCCTCCTCCTGCGCAGTTGCTCCGGATCAGGCCAGGATCGGCCCGCTGTGGTCATTCAAGGCGCTGGCCAGTTGGGCCAGGGCGCGACCCCGATGGCTCATGGCGTCCTTGGCGCCGGGGTCCATTTCCGCGAAAGTCACTGGTGCCCCCTCGGGCAGGAACACCGGGTCGTAGCCGAAGCCGTTCTCCCCGCGGGGCTGAAAGGCGATGCGCCCTTCCACCCTCCCATCGAAGATACGGCAGCCACCCTTGGCATCGACCAGGGCCAGGACGCACACAAAACGTGCAGTCCGCTGATCCTCCGGTCGATCCCCCAACTCTTCCAGCAGCTTGTCGAGATTTTGCCGGTCCGTGGCGCCGGTCCCCGCGTAGCGGGCCGAATGAACCCCCGGGCGTCCTCCCAGGGCATCCACTTCCAGACCCGAGTCGTCCGCCAGGGCGGTCAGTCCGGTGTAGCGGGCCACCTCCCGCGCCTTCTTGCAGGCGTTGGCCCGAAAGGTGGCGCCATCCTCCACCACCTCCAGGCATTCGGGAAAATCGTTCAGGCTGAGCAGGGTGAGACTCCCGGTCGCCATGCGACGGATCTCTTCCACTTTCTTGCGGTTGCGGGTGGCCAGTACGACTTTCAATGGTCCGTTCCAGGCTATTGGGCTGTCCTGTGGATCGCCCGGTTCTCTCTGGTTGCCCGGTTCCCCGGGACGATTGGGCCTCGCGCTGATTCTGCGGTGCGCAACCGGCTTCTGTCAACCCACCCTATCACCCAAAATAAAATTTATCAAATTAAATTTTTGATAAATTTTTCTTATGGCAAAATCGCTGCCCAATATGATCTTCCAATTCACTTCCCTATGCCACCCCTTATGGTGACATAGGGCAATTTTGTTGGGCAGCTTCACCTGTAAGGATCGACAGTCCCTGACTCACCGCTTCTCAATTGTATCCGCGCGCTGTCAGGGCTTCGACTATCTTCTCGGCTATCAATCGATTATACGAAGGACTGTAATGAACAATATCCACATAACGATTTCCTGAATATGGGAGATCGTGAAGCAACAGTATATCCGGTGCCATTTCCAACAATCCATGATCGAACAGCAACTGGTAGCCACGGTCCGAAGGCGCCATCCCCATGGCATGTGTGGCTGTCACCTTGTCGGCCCTGAGGCTGTCATCAAACATATAGTTGGGTACGGGCTGAACAATGAACAGGCAATGAATGGAAAGTTCCTTGCAGATAGCCCGCAGCATGCGATGATTGGTATTGATCCGGGCCACTGTCTTGTGCAGCGTTGCATCCATTTCATCCTTGTCTGGGGGGATGTAGGCAATGGGCAGTAAAGGCTTCAGGAGTGAGATCAATAGCTGCCTGGTATGGCGGAATGTTTGGGATATCCCTTGCACCAGACCATCCAATCGCCGGAAAAAGGAATCCGAAACCAACGCTGTCATTTTCCGGAAATAATGTGCCGTCGGCGTTTCGTCCGGCACCTTGTAGAAATAAAAATCGTTATACCCATCCATAAAGACTGCGATCTCAGGATGTTTCCCTGCGGTCAGCAATTGCTGAAACAGAATACGTTCGCTTGTGCTGTAATACGATCCAGCTCCAAAATTGAATACAGCCCAGCGGTCCGGTTGACGATGATCAAGAAACGTCTGGACCCCGGAGCCAATGGTCTCTTCTGACTTGACCCCGTATCCGAACATGGTGCTGCCGCCAAACAGAAATACCTTGCTTCTGGATGTGGTCCATGGCTGCTGTCCTGCTCCCTGCCTGTAGCCGATCGGGGATACTTTGATATATTTTCCATCGAAATCCGCTTCACGAAACTCAAGAAATGGCGCATAAAGCAATCCACCCCGTTGGCGCCAGGTTTCGCGCAACATGTCTCGATAGGAATCGGTTGCATCGGGAGGCACTTCGTAGATCCGGGCCAGGGTGGCATCCGAGTAGGTGGCCGGATCATCGCGCCACCAATCCCCCTGCAGCACCAACATGGCCACCCCTTCCAGCACCAACAGCAGGCAGGGAAGCAGGCCGATAAACACCAAAACAGATTTCAGGGTTCGGAGCAAGGCAATTGTATTTCCTGTCGATTGTGGATGGAGAGATGCTTTTTCCTCGAAAGGGCATGGATTGGGTTGCCCTGACAGATGCGTCTCTGGCTGTGGTTGGCCAGCAGCAGCGTGACATAGACGGCAACGAATGGAAACCGGTACCGGGCCGCCGTGCCAAAATTGGCTACGAGTATACCGTAACCGACCATACCCGTAACCAACAACAAATTCAGGAACAGAGTGCTGCGCAACAGTTCACGGCGCTTCTTGCTGGTCCACCACACCCCGGCGATCAGGACGAGGACCAACAGGTTTTCAAGCGATTGAATCACATGGACTGCTTTTTCGGCTTCCCAAGGCAAGGGTTTTACAAAAAAATGAACTCCACTCAAAGGAATATACTTCAAGACATCCATCCATCCTGCAAACAATGGGGCTTGCTGAAACGAGTTCATGTTCAGCACTTCGATCAGCCAATTCAAATAATCCAACGATAAATAATTTGCCCATTCGTTCCTGAAATGATGCGAGACGATCATCAGGCCACCAACAATTAATACCGCGCCTCCCAAAACATCCAGCCGTCTCCAGGACCGAGACTGCGACGAGCAGCCCAGATACAAAAGGATCGCCACCCATATTAAAATAAAGTTGAACGGTTTCAATGCGATCAGAGGAATGCTTGCCATGGCTCCCGCCACATGCCTGCCTCTGGAGAACCACGCCGCCATTACGAACATGAACAACAAGACAAAAACATCCCTTAATCCAACAGACGTATAGAATAACAGGCTTGGAAAGAACATATAGAACCATAATGCTGCTCCTTCAAGCATCCTGTTTGTCTTCAGAAACAGGTAAATCACTCCATAAACAAGGACACTGATCAGGCCGGTGGAGATATGGGAATTCAAGAACGGGATCGGGGCCATGGCAAACAGGCCTGCTCCCAGCACAATCTGTCTCTGATTCATGAAGCTTGCTTCTTCGCTTGGCAACACCGGGGCTTCCCGGATCAATCCCAAATGATGTGCAAACAGTTCCCTGATGTGAGAGGATATTTTCAGATAGACATCCAGATCAGTCATCCAAGCGTTTGGCATTGAAGCTACAATCACGAACGGCAGAAGGAGATGAATTCCAAACAGAAAATAAACGATACGTTTGGCCTGCGCCCAACGTAAAATCAAGACAACATACAACAGAACGAACAGTAAATTTATAAAGTCAGGAATCATGAGTCAAGTCAGTCTCTTGGCTGGCGACTTCCAATCGGGTCGGACATTCCCGTCCGAACACCCCATGGCGAAGCCCTGGCTGATCACGATCCCGAACTTCCGATCCAATTTCACCAACTCTGCCACAGTCACCTGTACCCCGAACCCGGCTCCTCCAAACCATAGACATACCTCACGGCCATCATCATTCAACAAAATCACGCGGTCAAGGGCGACCAGCCACCCCAACCGGCGTGACTGCCCGGCCATAGCCTGGAATTGCATCAGAAAGGACTGCATGCCGATAACCTCGTCGGGACCAGGATGGAATTCAAGTCCAGGAAACAGAATATGTGCGCGCATGGAGGTTCGTTCTTCAGTGCGGAATGTGCTGCGCAGTTCATCCAGGAAAACCGACCCCCCTTCAGGGGCGACCAGAAGCAACTCTTCGATCTGCGGAGCAAGCGAGGCAACCTGTGTCCGCATGCGAGTCACATTCGGGTATCTTTCGGAAGAGACAATGGGCTTCGCTGCGTGGAGCAGTGGCCATGACCCTATGACCGGCAACCAGATCAGAAGCAGAATTGCTGGCGGTCGCCCAAGCCGCACTGCCTGGTCTTCGCGCCATGCCATCAGCAATACGGCCAGAACTCCCATCACGCCCTCGAAACCGGGCGAAATATACATGAGCAGCGGGATCAACAACAGCATCACCAGCAAAGTCCAGCGAAACAGTCGATCCAACTCGAAATACCGACCGCCATTTCCTCCCCATCCGCGTACCGCCACCCATGCCAGCATGGCAAAAAAGGGCAAAAAATACAGCGCCTCAGCGAGGCGGACCAAGCCAGGAGGACGCCAATGCAGGATGGCATTCAACCGATTGCCCAGTAATTTCCATAGCTCATCCTGTTGATTTTCCTGCCCTGAAAGGCTTTCAGCATGATCCAGAAGGGGTGCTAGAGCAACGTGTGGATCTGACAGATAATCCATTGCCAGGATCAGGATCGGAATCACTCCTCCAATTAATACCAGCAACGGGATACCAAGCCATGCATAGCCCCGTGCCTTCAGACCCAGGAAGCTCATCAGAGCAAGTCCGCCGGCCATCAGGGCCATCAAGGGGTGACAAATAGCGCTGAAGCCGTACAGAAACCCGGCACCCAGGGCCTTGATCCCACCTCCTCCCCGGTCGCGAGACATGTCCAGGGAACGGGACAGAATCATGGCACTGAACAGGCAGCCCAACCCCAGGGGCTCCGGCCGCGTCACCGGCCAGTTCATCGAGAAGGGAGTCAGCGGCAGCAACGCCAGAAACAACATCGCACTCTGGTCCCCCTGGGCCGGGCTGCGTCCCGGAATCCCACGCAGCCATTGCACGGCAGCCGCCAGCATCGCCAAAACCACCAGAGCCTGAAACAGACCGTATGAATAGGCCGTCACTGACAGACCAAGCCACTCCATGAGCTTGAAAAACAGCCCCATCGTCAGGGAATAGGTGCCAAACAAGGCATAGAGGCGGATCTCCTCCCCACCCATGGGAATCGCCAACGAGCCGGTTTCCAGAAATGCCAGCGCGGGAGCCAGATAAAACAGCTGGTCGCTGCCCGGAAAAATCCGGGAAAAGCCGAACACTACCACCACACTCCAAGCACCCAGGAGCCATTGCCACGGAGCGACCCCGCGCCATCCGGTACCTGCTGCCTCAAACCGATCTGTCATTGGATACCTTGGCTGTTCTTGCCCCCAGGAGCTTCCGGGCGGGGTCGAGGACATGCTGCTCATAGTATGGAATCAGAATCCGGATCCGGGAGGTACGAAAGAAGGCACTGCCGAAGAGCAGAATCGGATTGAAATAGCCTTGCCGGGGCACGCCGCAGGAACTGCACAGGGGCAGATCATGCACCTGCCCGGTCCGTTGGCGATGCCGAATCCGCTGCACCACCGTTCCGTTCCAGATATCGCGGAGTGGCTGTTCCCAGACATTGCCCAACGGCACCTTTCCGTTGGCATCGAAGCAGCAGAGGGCAACATCGCCGTTCCAGAGGATTGACATCTGGTTCCATGGCAAGAAACAGGCTGGCGTGGTGCCGATCTGTTCTTTGGGTATACGATAGGTATCGTAGAACGGTTTGATCCGGAATTGGAAGACGGCGTTGCGCTCCTCGGAGGTGAACAGGTTGCGGAACCCCTCTACTTCGTTGAGGTTCCGATCCATGACGATCATCTGGATAATGATCCGGGTCCGGCTGGAAACCTCCCGCCAGACCCGCAACAGGGTGCGAATATTGGCCACCAACACGGTGAAATTGCCTTTGATCCGGATGCTTTCATAGGTCTCTTTGTCCCCGCCATCCAGACAGACAGTCAGAAAATCCAGCCCACTGGTGAGCAGCTCCCGGGCCCAGGCCTCGTTGAGGAGAGTGCCATTGGTGGAAAGGTCTGTGGCCAAGCCCCGTTCTTTGGCGTAGCGAATACAGCCCGGCAACCTGTTGTCCAGCAAGCTTTCCCCGGTTCCATAGAGATACACCAGTTCCACCTGACCCCGACATTGATCGATGATGCGCTCGAACAGGGCCTGTTCCATGAAGCCCTTGCCCCGCTGCATGGTTCCGTGGGGGCACATCACACAGGCCAGATTGCAATGGTTGGTCAGCTCTATGCTGACCTCACGGGGCATCAGGTTACCGACCGGGGCGGGAAAAAAATAGTTGAAAACCCCCTTGAAGCGGTTAAGCTGTCGCTGAAATCGCTCATTCAATGGCATGGCTGGCTCGGTACTATCCATAAAGCGAAGCGGCTGTTCATTTCCTGCGACTCGACTCAAAGCGTCGGTAGGCTTCTTGCTGCCAATCCAGCAATTCCTGATCGGACACTTCTGACAAATTGGCAACCACATTGTAATACCATCGGAACTTCATAAAATCCGGTGCTTGCAGCCGGTTTTTCTCCAAGGCGGTTTCCCAGAGTGGCGTGCCTGGATAGGGGGTCATGAGGGTGAACTGGGCCTTGTCCGTTCCTGAATCGATGGCAAAATCGATGGTCTTTTCGATGGTTTCCCGGGTATCGCCAGGATTGCCGATGATCCAGCTCGAATGGACCTGGATGCCGAAGGAGTGAACCAGCTCGAAGGCAGGCCGCACCTTTTCCAGGCGAATCTCCTTTCCGATAACCTTCAGTATGCCGGGATCGGCGGATTCGCAACCGAAGGTGATTTCGGAACAGCCAGCGGCGGCCAGCCACTTCAGACGCTCCGCGTCGATGGTATCCACCCGGGAGCTGCACTTGATGTTGACCTCAAGGCCGGCATCGATCACACCCTGGCAGACAGCGCGAACATGCTTTTTGTTCAGGGTGAAGGTATCGTCAGCGAACCAAAGGACCGAAACGCCATGGACCTTGACCAACTCTTCCAGCTCGGGAATGAGCCGACGAGGGGATCGAAATCGGACCTTCCGCCCCCAGGTGACCTGGGAAGCGCAAAAGGTGCAGTTGAAGGGACAGCCACGGCTGGAGATGAGAATTGCGTAGCGCACCCCGCCGGGAAACTGGGACTCGTCGGTATAAGCATGGAGTGGCAGCTTGTTCCACGCCGGTGGAGGCAGGCTGTCCAGGTCCTGGATCAAGGGTCGGGGGGGGCCTATGATGATGGCACCGTCGGGTGTCCGATATCCCAACCCGGGTTCATGATCGGGAGTCCGGCCAGCCACCAACAGCTCCAGCAGGCGGGTGAAGGTGATCTCTCCCTCACCGACCACCACGAAATCCAGGTTGGGGTTGGCTTGCAGGGATTCCCGGGGCAAGGCATTGACATGGGGTCCTCCGGCAACGATGGTGACCCCGGGAATGGCCTGTCGCGCCATGGCGGCGATCTGTACCGTCGCCGGGAACAGGGGGGTGGTACAGGTCATTCCCACCACATCCGGCTGCAACTGCCGCAGTTGCCGATCAATCTCTTCCACCGGCATGGACAGTGATTCAGCGTCGATGATGGTGCATTCGTGCCCCAGTTGCAGCACCACGGCAGCAATATAGGACAGGCCCACTGGCGTGCGCCCTCCCCGGCGCCAGTTGCCACCGTCCCGGGGTGATGGGGGATGGATCAGGACCACTTTCATGTTGCGGCTTTCCTGGCTCTGATTTCCAGATGAGGCGTGGAGTCTGGATCGGATTTCAGTCGGGGACGAATATATTCGACCAGAAAGCCAGCCCGGGTCAGCAGGACAGCAAGCTCCTGTTCCCGAATGAGCCGGATGAAGGGCAGAAACAGATAGCCGATCTTGTTCTCCAGATCTGCCTCTCCCTTGGCAATCACGGACTTCCCTTGCCTGAGCAATACGACCTGTTTCAGTGTCCACATCAGCGGGATCCGCAAGCCCATGCGGGACAGCATCCGCAGCAGTGGAACCAGTCCGTGAAACAGCAACCGGTTGCCGACGGTGCGCTGATTGAAGCTCACATACAGCAGACCTCCAGACCGCAGGCTGCGGTACCAGAGGTCCACCTGTCGGGACAGATCCATGGTCAGCAACTCAATGACGGTATCGGCCCAGACAATGTCATAGGCTTCTGGTTCGGGTTCAAAGTGGTTGAGATCAACCTGCAGAAACATCACTCCGGGCAGGGATCCACATTTCTGCCGGGCCTGGTTCAGATTACGGGTACCAATATCCAGGCCTGTGACCGAGGCCGGCCGAAGATGTCGGGCCATGAAGCAGCTCGCATCCCCTGCCCCACAGCCATAATCGAGGACCGCCCGTCCCGCCACCTCTTCCGCGGAAAGATTCCGTGTCACGGACCGAACCAAGTAGTCAGGATCGTTCTCGTAGGAGAGAGCATCATAAAATGCTTGAACATCCAGGGAACAGCCGCCGATTTCAAACATATTACCCCGCTGTTCCAGTCAGGTGGGTAAAGATTTCAGTATAGACTTCTCCCGGAGTCCCATTCAAAGGGCCTGGAACAGACCGGCGTGCGATCATGGCCACTTCCGTGCGATCATGGCCACTTCTCTGTTAGAATCAGCCTGGTACAGGGTTTCCTGCATAACATTATGGCCATTTTTCCCCGCCCCGTGCCTCCATGACCGCCGCCAGCAGCCACATCGATCCCACCGCCCTGGTTCATCCTTCCGCCATCATCGGCCGGGGGGTGGCCATCTGGAACTGGACCAAGGTTCGCGAGGGAGCCCGCATCGGGGACAGCTGTTCCATCGGTCAGGGAGTCTACATCGACTATGGCGTCACCCTGGGGTCGGGGTGCAAGATCCAGAACGGCGTCAACGTGTACCATGGGGTGACGGTGGGGAACAACGTCTTTATCGGCCCCAATGCCACCTTCACCAACGACCTCTACCCACGGGCGGGTGAGGGCGACTGGACCGTGGTGCCCACTCAGGTGGAGGATGGCGCCAGCATCGGCGCCAATGCCACCATCGTCTGCGGCATCACCCTGGGCCGCCACTGCATGGTGGCCGCCGGGGCGGTGGTGATCCACAACGTTCCCCCCCACGGGCTGGTGATGGGACAGCCGGCCAAGCTGGTGGATTACGTCAACATTCAAGGCCGGCGGCTCTACCACGACATGAGCGGTCCCCCGCCCTCCGAGGCGGCTCTGACCACCCGTCTGCCGGTTGGACACGGAATCATGGCCATCAATCCAAAGAAGAAACTGCGCATGGCAGTGGTGGGCGCCGGCGAAATGGGCCGCAACCATCTGCGGGTTCTCGACCTGCTCAAGGGCGTGGAGATCATCGCCGTGGTGGATCGCGACGGCGACCGCGCCCGGGAGGCGGCCCACCGCTACGGCTGTCTGCCCCTGACCGACCTCGACGGGCTGCCCGGCAGGGTGGACGCCGCCATCGTCGCCACCCCCACCGCCACCCATGGCGCGATCGGGGTCTGGCTGCTGGACCACGGCATCCACTGCCTGGTGGAAAAACCCCTGGCCGCCACCGAAGACGAGTGCCGCGCCCTGATCCAGGCCGCGGAACGCTCCCGGGCGGTGCTGCTGCCCGGCAACATCGAACGCTTCAACCCGGTGGTCAGGCAACTCGCCGAGATCCTGGCCCATGGCCATCGGATCTACGCGGTGGATGTCCATCGCATGAGCGCGGTCAGCCCAGAAACCACCCACGTCGCGGTGGTGGAGGATCTGATGCTCCATGACCTGGACATCGTCCTGTCCCTCATTCCCGACGCATTGACCAGCCTGTCGGCCCAGGCGGTGCAACGCGATCCGGAGGGCGACCCCGACCATGCCACGGCCCTGCTGGCCTTCGGCGACCGCTCCATCGCCACCCTCACCGCCAGCCGCATCACCCAGAACAAGGTGCGGCAGATGAACCTCAACACCGACCTGGGTTTCATCACCCTGGACTTCAACGCCCAGGAATTGCTGATCTACCAGCAGGGCCATGGCGCCCTGGACCGGGCGCGCCGCACCGGCCTGGGCGGGCTGGCCCTGGACCTCTCCATCGAACGGCTGCTGATCGAGAAGATGGAGCCCCTGATGGTGGAGCTGCAGCATTTCATCAACGTGGTCCACGGCAAGTCGCCGCCCCTGGTGACCGGGGAGCATGCCCTGAAGGTGATCCGCCTGTTGGCCCGGATCCAGGCGGCCTGCCGTCGCGGAGCCACCCTGGCGGAAACCGGCTCATGACCGGCCCGGAGCCCATCGCCATCGCCCGCCCCGACCTGGGGGAGGAGGAATGGCTGGCCCTGCGGGAGCCCATCCTGAGCGGCTGGCTCACCCAGGGACCCAAGGTGCGGGCCTTCGAGCAGGCCTTTGCCCGGCGCCACCAGGTCCCCCACGCCCTGGCCACCACCAGTTGCACCACCGGCCTGCATCTGATCCTGAGCGCCATGGGGATCGGTCCGGGGGACGAGGTGATCGTGCCGGCCTTCACCTGGGTGGCCACCGCCAACGCGGTGGTCCATACCGGCGCCACCCCGGTGTTCGCCGACGTGGATCCGACCACCTACACCCTGGATCCCCGGGATCTGGCCCGCCATCTCACTCCCCGCACCCGGGCCATCATTCCGGTGCATCTGTTCGGTCTCTGCGCCGACATGGACGCCATCGCCCGGGTGGCGCCGGGCATTCCCCTGGTGGAAGACGCCGCTTGCGCCGCCGGGGCCGACTATCACGGGCGTTGCGCCGGTGCATTGGGGTATGCCGCGGCCTTTTCCTTCCATCCCCGCAAGTCCATCACCACCGGGGAGGGCGGCATGGTGACCACCGGGGAGGCCGATCTCGCAACCCGCATGTCCGCCATGCGGGATCATGGCGCCAGCGTCTCCGACGCCCAGCGCCACCAGGGTCCCCAACCCCATATCCTGCCGGAATTCAACCTGCTGGGCTTCAACTACCGCATGACCGATCTGCAGGGGGCGGTGGGGCTGGTACAGTTGGGAAAACTCGACCGCTTCATCGCCGAACGGCGGCGAATGGCGGCGTTCTATACCCGGGAACTCCAGGATCTACCCTGGCTGCGCCCCCCCACCGTGCCGCCTGGACTGGGGCATGCCTGGCAAGCCTATGTCTGTTGCGTCGATCCGGCCCTGGCCCCCGCACCGCGCAACGCCATCATGGCCCAGCTCCAGCAGGCCGGGGTGGCCACCCGGCCGGGCACCCACGCGGTCCACCTGCTGGGATACTACCGGCAACGCTACGGCCTGCGGCCGGAGGACTGCCCCGGCGCCCGGGACTGCGACCGTCAGACCATGGCCATTCCCCTGCACAACCGCATGGGCGAGGCGGACTTGGCACGGGTGGTGACGGCGATCACGGAATTACGGTGATCCCGGTCATGCCCCTGGGGAAACCCAGCGGGGATCCACCCGCCCCACCACCCGGGCTGGAGCCCCATAAGCCTTGGAAAAATCCGGAATATCCCGGGTGACCAGGGACATGGCGCCGATAACGCAGTGGTCACCGATGGTGGTGCCCATCTGGATGATCGTATTGGGGCCGATGTAAACGCCCTTGCCGATGCGGGTCGGCTTGTGTTCCGTCTGTTCCCGGCCCAGGGACAACGCCCAGGCCACCGTATGATGGCTGTAGATCTGGACACCGGCGCTGATGGAACAGAAATCGCCGATCCGCAGCCCACCGCTGCCATCCAAAATGACGTTGGGCCCCACCCACACCCGCTCCCCGAGACTGACCTCGCCGATGACCAGCACGTTGTCGTATACCGAACTCCCCGCTCCAAAGCCCTCGTATTGGGCCCGCTCCCACCGATCAGTGAAGTAATCCCCAAAGGGGAAAGTTCGGTGCAAGGCGGCCTTCACTGCGTCCCGTTTCCTGCGATAAAGGCGGTTCAGCATTGCTTCCAGATCTTCGGATTTCATCGTCTCTCGCTCCCAATGGACCGCACCAGTCCATTGGTATAAAGTGGCCCCATCCCGGGAGATTGGCAACAGACCTCCCTGACCGTCACGTTCCGTGGAACGTCGCATATCAACCAACCCGGCAAGCCAATGGCCATGCTCTGGTGGCAGCTCCCCTTATTGACCCTGTTCTTCCTGTGGGTACGGATCTTTCCCATCTGGCCCCGGCGTAACCGCGGCTGTGATGCCTATTATTTCCTGCTCAGCGCGGAAACCTTTCGCAGGGAACGCCGGCTGCCCATCGTCTTCGATCCCCATCCCTATCTATTGGAACCGGCGGAACAATGGTATCCTCCCCTGTTCCCCATCCTCATGGGACTGTTGTCCCCGCGTTGGTTGCGGCGCTATTACTGGAGCCTCAATCACCTGATCGATCTGGTCGCTCTCTGGGCGCTGTTCTTTCTGGTTTACAGCCAGTTCGGCCTCATCCCGGCCATCCTGGCGGCCATCATCTACACCTTCAGTCCCAACCTGATTTCCGAATTCAGCGCCCTGACCTCCCGTTCCCTGGGCCTGCTGGTGTTCCTGCCCTTCATGGGCGCCCTGTTTCACTGGCATCAGAGCCCCGATCCCCTGTCCCTGCTCCTGGTGACCCTGGCCGGGGTGGTGTTGCTCTACACCCACAAGCTCACCGTCCAGCTCATGGTATTCATGATGGTGTTCCTGGCCCTGGGGTGGCGGCTGGGAGCGGGGGTGGACTGGGTCTGGTTGGCCCCCTTGCCGGCCATCTATCTGGCCGCCCTGCTGGTGGGCCGGGGGTATTTCATCGACATTCTCAGGGCCCATTGGGACATCGTGACCTTCTGGAACCGCAACTGGCGCCTGTTCGGCGCCCACGCCATCCATGGGTCCCCCCTCTACCCCAAAGGTCACAAGCAGGCCCAGATCCACAGTCCGGTGTTTGGCCAGAACATGCTGAAACGCCTGCTGTTGCAGGGCAAGGCCGTTTTTCTGCTCAACCCCGCCGTCCTCCTGGTCCTGCTCAACCTGGCCGCCTTTCGGCCGTTCTACGACATTCAGGTCTTCATGCTGTTCTGGACGGCCGGCACTTATCTCTGGGCCACCGCCACCATCCAGGTGCCCTTTCTCCGCTGTCTCGGGGAAGGGACCAAATATATCAAGTACGCAGAATTTCCCGTCATCTTCCTGGCCTCCCCCATGGTCATGGGAGGCGACATGCCGGACTGGCACCTGTGGATCATTGCCGTTTGGCTCTGCCTCCACCTGGCCTATTATCTCTTCACGGTCTACCGCCAGCGCTCCGGGGAAATCGTTACCGGTGTGGAAAGCCCGGAGTTGCAGGTGCTGCTGAAGATCATCGAGGCCCTCCCCCACCCCCGGGTGGTCTGCCTGCCCACCGCCCTGTCGGACCTGACGGCCTATGTCACCCGCAAGGAGGTGCTGTGGGGGACCCATGGCTATGGATTCAAGAGGGTGGGGAATTTTTATCCGGTTCTGCGTCACCCCCTGGGTCACCTGGTCAATCAACACGCCCTGACCCATCTGTTGCTGGATCGGACCTATGTCGATCCACAAGAAATCGGCCTGGAGGACCGCAACCCGCTGGCCAGCTCAGGACGGTATCTCCTCTACAGCCTGGATCCGCCGCCGGGTCCGGGTCTCCTGGCAACTCCCTGATTGGCCGGCGGCCTGTCCATGCGCATCGCCATCCTGGGCCGTACCCACCATCTCCTGGCAACCGCCCGACGCCTGGCGGCGGCCGGTTTCACCATTCCCCTGGTGGGAACCTGCCGGGCGGCCCCCGAATACCGGGCCGGGGAGGAGGAATTCGCACGACTGGCAGGCCAGCTGGGGGCGGTGTTCTTCAATGACTCCCGCATCAACTCCCCGGACATTGTCGCTCTCATGGCCGGCACCGGCTGTGATCTGGCAGTCTCGATGAACTGGCTGACCCTCCTCAAGACGGCGGCCATCGAGGTCTTTCCCCAGGGAGTCCTGAACGTCCACGGGGGCGATCTGCCCCGCTACCGGGGCAACGCTTGCCAAAGCTGGGCCATCCTCAACGGCGAACCGCGCATTGGCCTCTGTGTCCACCGCATGGTGCCGGACGCTCTGGATGCGGGGGATATCCTGGCGCGGGACTTCTTTTCTCTCGCGGGCGGCAAGGACCTGGAGGCCGTCTACGACTGGTTCGAAGAAGCCATTCCCCGGCTGTGCCTCCAGGCGGTCGGCCAATTGGCCGACGGCACCGCTCGGCCCCTGTGCCAGCAGGAGGATCCCCGCCCGCCCCTGCGCTGCTATCCCCGACGCCCCGAGGACGGGCGCATCGACTGGCAGCAGCCGCGGGAACGGATCCATCGCCTGATCCGCGCCTCGACCCGCCCCCTGGCCGGGGCCTATTGCTGGCTGGAACGGGACACCCGGGTGACCATCTGGAAGGCGGCCCCGACGCACCATGTCGGAGATTGGCTGGCGGTCCCCGGTCAGGCGTTGTATGCGGAAGCAGGCGATCCGGTCATCGCCTGCCCCGACGGCCCGTTGCGGCTGCTGGAAATAACCGTTGCCGGCTGCGCCACCGCTGACGCAGGCAAGCGCCTGATCGTCAAGAGCCTGCGCAATCGTCTGTCTTGAGATCGCGGTCGAACTGCCCGGGCAGATCCGGAATGGTGAAAAACGACCGGGCCGGAATCCGCTGCAACAGCCCTTCCAGGTGACTCCGGGTGCCGGAACCGGAAAAGGTCAGGGCCCGACAGTCCTCGCGACCGATGGTCCCCGAGGGGTGTCTGGCCGCCACCGGCTTGTAATTCCGGTAATAGTGATCGGCGGAGGGCGTGTTCAGCGCCACATGCACCGGATGATAATTATAGATCGCCATCCCGGGGACTGGGGCAGGCACCCTGCCCCAGTCCCAGTGGGGATCGTAAAAACAGATATCGTCTTCCCAGGTGAAGGGCAGCCGCATGATTTTCTGGTTCCCCATACCATAGTAATGCATAAGGGGACGCAGGCCGGTCTGACCGGGAATGAACAGGGACACATCGAACGCGATTTGGGGATAATGATCCCCCAGCCATTTGAACAGGGGGACGGATTGGAAAAGCCCATGGGTGCGCATGCAACGCGCTTCGGGAACCAGCGCCATGCAGGTGGCCATCACCTGGGCAAAATCCGCCCCGTGGGTGGAACCGGTCTGGAAATTGGGATGGATGCCCAGCTCGAAGCGGGACTGGGCGCGGATTTCATCCAGCACCGGGCTGTCATGGGTGGCGAAAAAGGTGGCCGGAACGCCCGCCTCCAGGCACAGCTCCAGGCAATCCCGCACCATCCAGTCGGGGGCCTAATGGCACTTAGATAAGAATTTTCTTTTGAGTTTCAGCGAGGTGTGACATCGGCCTCCTGATGGTGCATGATTCCGGGTTGGAAACCAAGGAAGCATGACCAGGCAAGGAGGCCGACGA
>PEAP01000148.1 GCA_002753665.1 Magnetococcales bacterium DC0425bin3 | reverse complement strand
GGCGGCGCATCGAGGACCGCAAGCCGGAACTGATCGAGAAGATGGAGCGGGACATCGATCTGGCCATGCGGTTCATCGCCAGCCTGCTGGACCGCAACCTGGCGGAAGACGCCGTGCGTTCGGTCATGACCCTGCTGGGGATCCAGGTGGATCGCAGCGACCCGGAGCTGGTGCAGGGCCTGCGGGAGAAGGTGCTGGCCGCCGACGACAACACCCTGGCCAAGGTGGTGCGGCATTTCAACGGCACCCACCGGCGGCGCGGCGAGTACAAGGCGCAGTTCGATCCGGAACATGAAACCGGGGTCTTCAGCCCCGAGGGCCGGGAGGTGCTGATCGCCCTGCTGACCCAGATTCCGGCGGTGCCGGCCCTGTCGCGGCTGGCCAAGCTGACCTTCGAACACCTGTACGGCACCTCGCCGGAGAGGCCTCCGACCGCCGCGCAATTGAAGGAGATCATCTCCAGCACCCTGATCCTCTGTGCCGTCATGTCCGGCACGGCCGACAACGTGGCGGCGTTCCTGTTCGCCTCCGAGGTGATGCTCGACAGCCTCAAGCAGCGTTATGGGGAAGAGTTGATGCAGCGGCACGGCCGGCTGGCCACCTGGGTGATCATCGCCGCCATCAAGGTCGCCGAAGCCAGCGGCGCCCTGACCCGGGTGGGCAACGGTCCCAACATGAGCCAGAAGAAGATGTTCCTGGAGATCGATCCCGGCTATTCGGAAGGCATCCGGGTGGAGGAGAAGGAGGAAAAGCAGGACATGCTCTCCAGCATGGCCAACGGCTGGGCCTATCTGCAGGTATTCCTGACCATCGCCGGCTTCGTGACCCTGATCTCGGCCGAGCTGGACCGCGTTCAGGAGGACGCGGGGTCGGCGGCCTGATCGGCCGCGGCCACCCTCATTTTCCACGCGGTGCAGGGCGGCCAGAAGATCGGAATCAGTCCCCCGCCTCCTCCAGGCCGTTGCGCCGGAAATGTTCCTGGATGATCTCCATCACCCGGTCGAGGTCGTCCGTCACATGGAACAGGCCGAAATCCCCGGCGCCGATGCAGCCGGTGGCGAGAACCCGTTCCCGCAGCCAGGCCAACAGGCCGGACCAGTAGTCCACCCCGATCAGGATCACCGGCAGCGACAGCCGGCGGCCGGTCTGCACCAGGGTCAGGGACTCGAACAGCTCGTCCAGGGTGCCGAATCCGCCGGGAAAGACCACCACCGCGTCGCAGCTCTTGATGAACATCAGCTTGCGGATGAAGAAATACCGGAACGCCATCCGGGTGTCGTGATACTGGTTGGCGGCCTGCTCGTTGGGCAGTTGGATGTTGAGCCCCACCGAGGTGCCCCGGGTCTCGAAACAGCCCCGGTTGGCCGCCTCCATGATCCCGGGTCCCCCGCCGGTGATGACGGCGATGCCCGCGTCGCCGAGACGCCCCCCCAGCTCCAGGGCCTGCCGGTAATACGGGGTCTGCTCTCCCAGCCGGGCGCTGCCGAACACCGCCACCGCCGGACCCAGGCCCTTCAGGGTTTCGATGCCGTCGATCAATTCCGCCTGGATGCGGAACACCCGCCAGGCTTCCGTGGTCTTGAAATCCTCCAGCAAGAGAGGTTCTCCCCATGTGTTGCCGTGAAAGTCGCGGAGCGGCTTCCATCGGTGGAGGGCGAAGGGATGCCTCCCCCCTCCTTGAAGTTGGCCCCGTACCCGGGGCAGTTGTGGAGCCGATCAACCGGCATACGGCCATTCCCGCCACCCCGGCAGCAGGGGAAAATACAGCCCCAGCCGAATGGGCCGCCGCTCCCGGGTCGCCAGCAGGGCGGCGTAGGACTCCAGCTGGCCCCGATAGCGCGCCACCTCGTTGTCCAGGAAGCCTTCCCGGTCGCCCCCGAGATGCAGACCGGTCTTGTAATCGACGATCCAGCGCTGGCCCTGGCGGTCCACGAAGGTCCGGTCCAGCACCACCCGCACCAGCCGGCCCCCGCTCACCCCGGTGAGGGCCAGTTCCGTGGCCGCCTCGGGGTGGTCTTCGAATAACAGCCAGCGACCCCGGTCGTCAACGAGGCAATTGTTCAGCGCGGCGCGCACCTGGGCCACCGCGGCGGCCAATTCCTCCTCCGGCACCCCCTCCCCGGCCAGCTGGGCGGCGCACAGCTCCCGGCTGGCCGTCACCCGCTCGGCCGACCAGGCCGCCGCTCCCTCCCGGGCCATGCGCTGCAGCCAGCGATGGGTGACGCGGCCCACGGCGCGCACCGTGGCGCCGGCCCAGTCGAAGGGAATCGCCGCCGCCGGCCCCTCCTCCGCCATGGACAGCGGCTCCAGGCCGGCAGCGGGTGCCGGCGGACGCCAGGCGGCCGGAAAACGCAGCAGCGGTGGCGGGGCAACCGGCAACTCGGCCGGCGCCGCGTCCTCGGCGGCAACGGGCTCCGGAAAGGCCTGGGCCACCCGGGACCAAAGCAGCCCCAGCAGGGAACCCCGCCGGGGTTGGACCTCGGCGCCGCCACAGCCGGTCAGCACCAGGCGCCGCCGGGCCCGGGTCACCGCCACATAGAGCAGCCGCACCGCTTCCAGGGTTTCCTTCTCCCGGTCCAGGGCGCCGAGAAAGGCGTGGATGGGATCCGGCTCCCGGCGGTCCAGCCGCTGCAGGGTGCCCAGCAGCAGTTCCTGGCCGGGGGCGGCCTCGGCCAGTTCCAGCCAGCGCAACAGCGGCGCCTCCCCGCCGCGGGTGCTGCGCCCCAGCCCGGGCAGGATCACCGTGTCGAACTCCAGACCCTTGGCCTTGTGGATGGTCATGATCTGCAACCGCGCCCCGACGTCCACCCCCGCCGCCCGCAGCCCGGCCAGGCCCTCCTCCAGCAGGCGAAAGTCGGTCAGGGTGCCGCCGCGCTCCAGGGACTCCACCAGCTCCAGACAGGTTGCGGCATCGTCCAGATCCCCCGGCTCCGCCAGGGTGGCCGGCCCCCCCAGGGCCAGCCAGGCCCCCTCCACCCGCCTCCGCAACGACCCGGACCCCTGGTCGAACCCCACCCTGCGGTCCGCCGCCAGCAGCGGCCCCAGCACCCCGACCAGCCGTTCGACCCGGGCCGCCCCGTCGGCGGACAGCGCCGGGCTGGACTGCAGCAGCCGGTCCCACAGGGGGACCGCCCCGCCGTCGGCGGCCAGCACATGCAGATCCGCCAGGGTCAGGCCGCACCAGGGCGCCCGCAGCACCGCCAGCCAGGACACCCGGTCGGCGGGATGAATCAGCGCCCGGGTCAGGGCGATCAGATCCCGCACCACCGGGCGGTCGGCCAGTCCGGCGATCTCCACCGCCTGGAAGGGCATCCTGGCCGCCCGCAGTTCCGGGATCACCCGCGCCAGATGGCCCCGGGCCCGCACCAGAATCGCCACGCTGGCCGCCGGATCCGCCGCCAGGGCCGCCCCGGCCAACCGGGCCACCGCCGCGGCTTCCTGATCCTCCCGACCGGCGGCGAAGCCGTGGACCGCAACCGGATCCCCCGACGCGGCCGGATGAAACGGCACCGCCCGCACCGCCGGGGCCGCCCCGGTCAGGGCGTCCCCGCCCCGGGGGGCCAGGTCGCCGAACAGATCGTTGACCCAGGCCACCAGGGCGCCGTCGGAACGGAAATTCACCGCCAGGGTCAGGAATTCCGGCCGCAGGCTGCCCAGTCCCTGGTCCACCACCCGCTGGAACAACCCCACCTCCGCCTCCCGAAAGCGGTAGATGGACTGCATGGGATCGCCCACCAGGAACAGGCTGCGACCGTCCCCCGGGCTCCAGCCGGCGGTGAGCCGGGCCAGCAGGCGAAACTGACCCTGGCTGGTGTCCTGGAACTCGTCCACCAACAGATGCCACAGGGCGCCGTCCAGCGTGAGGGCCAGATCGGTGGGAGCGTCGGGCTGCCCCAATCCCTGCAATGCCCGCAGGGCCACCTCGGCATGGTCCACCTGGCCGGTCTCGGCAAAGATCACCCGCAGGGTGGCCGCCGCCAGGGGCAGCAGACGGGCCAGGGCCTCCAGAATCGCCCAACGCTCCGCCCCGTAATCCGGATCCGGCAACCAACCGACCTGGGCGATGGCGACATCCAGGGATTCCTGAATCTGTAACTCATCCAGCAGCGCCTTGAAGGCCTGTTTCTCGGCCTTGGCGCTGGGGGGAAAGCCGAGATTCTTGTCCAGCCGGGCGCGCCAGGTGTCCCGGCCGGTCAGCAGCAGCGCCCGCAGCCCCCGCCACAGGGGCAGATCCGCCGCCAGCGGGTCGGGAAAGCGCTCCTGATTCCGCCAGGCCAGCAGGGGATGATCGTCCCCCGCCTCGGGGGGCAGATGGGCGGCGGCGAAGGCGGCCAGGGCGGGCAGATGCCGACGGGCCGCGGGGGGAAACCGCGCCGCCAGGCGTTGCAGCCGGCCGTCGATCACCGTGGCCAGGGCGCCCTCCAGGGCGACCCGGTCCGGGGCGCCGCCGGCCAGGTGGCGCAGCCACTGGTCGCGCCGGGCCAGCAGACCCGCCAGCAGGGTTTCGGCCCGGTCGATGCGGTTGTCCAGATGGTCCAGCAGCCGTGCCACCGGCCGGGACCAGCGGTTGTCCCCGCCCAGGTGACCCAGCACCTCCCGGGCCGCCCGGCGATACAGAGGGATGGGCGCGTCGCACAGCTCCGGATCCACCCCCAGGCCGGAGGTGACCGGCATCTGCCGGGCGATGGCGGCGCAGAGGGCGTCGATGGTCAGGATGCGCAGCCGGGACGGGGTGTGGGTCAGGGACCAGGCCCGGACGCGGTCCCGGTCCAGCACCTCCCGGGCCAGCCGCCAGGTGGAACGGTCCGGTTCCGCGGCCGGAGCGTCCGGGACGGCAGCCCGCTCCAGGGCCTCCAGGATGCGGTGGCGCATCTCCGCCGCCGCCTTGCGGGTGAAGGTGATGGCCACCACCTCCTCGGGGCGCTCCACCCCGGCCAGCAGGCGCAGGTAACGCTGGGTCAGCAGGCCGGTCTTGCCGGAACCCGCCGGGGCCTGGACGATGAACGACCGCCGGGGATCCAACGCCTCCCGCCGGATTTGGGCGTCGTGCAGACGGTCACTCATCGGCATCCTCCAGCCAGGGATCCGGTTCGTCGTTCCCATTCCGTATGCGGCACAGCGCCTCCAGACCGCAATACCGACAGGCCCGGGGCAGCGGATCCACCGCCGCCGCCCCGGCGCGGAACTCCCCGACCAGCCGGGTCAGGGTCTCGCGCCACTGGTCGAGCAGCGGCGCCCAGTCGGTCCCCGGCTCCCGGGTCCGGGGATGACTGGCGAGGGTGTGGACATCGGGCAGGAGGCCTGCCTGGCCGACGATTCCCATGAATCCCAGGTGACCGGCCCGCAGGACGGCGAAGGCCAGCCCGGCCAGGGGCCGGGACTGGGCCAGGGCGTAGAGGGGCAACTGGGGTTCGGCGGGACGCCGGCCGAACCAGTCCGTCGGCGACTGGCCGGCGCCGGTCTTGTAGTCCAGGACCAGCACGCCGGCCTCCTCCGGCGTCAACAGATCCACCCGGTCGGGCCGCAGGGTCAACTCCAGACCGCCCAGGAGCAAGGTCTGCTGCCCTTCCGGTTGCAGCACCCGGAAGGGTGCTTCCCGGGTCTGTTCCAGATCCAGCCAGGCGCGCAGCAGCCGGGTCAGGCGTTGGCGTTCCAGGGTCTGGAACGGGGCGGGAAACCAGTCCGGTTGTTCCCGGGCCGCGGCCGCCACCCCGGCGGCGGCCACCGCCTCGATGACCTGGGCCTGCCGCCGGGGCGGCCAGGATTGCCAGGTGACGCTGTCCTCCACCTGCCGCCAGAACAGCTCCAGGGTCTGGTGCAGCAGGCCGCCCCGGACCGGGGCATCGGGGCCGGTGGCCGGTTCCTCCAGGGGGTGGGCATGCAACCGGTGGCGGACGAAGGCCCGGAACGGGCACTGGGACTGATCCCGGAGCAGGCCGGCCCCGCCCCCGGCGCCCTCCCGGGACTGCCAGGCCGGTCCGCGGGCATCCTCCAGCCGGTCCAGGACCGGCCGCGCCGCCCGGATGCGCGTGGCCCAGCCCGGATCCGGCGCCGCGGCCAAAACTTCCACGGGTTCCACCCGGGGCAGAAACGCCAGCAGCGGGCTGACCCGTTCCGGACGATCCTCCACCTGCCGGGCATGGCTGACCACCACCCGGGGCGCCGCGGCCAGCAGCCGGGCGGTCACCCGTCGGGCGAAGGCCAGCTCGACCTCGGCTCCGGACCGGGGCAGCTCCAGGCGGCGTTGCAGGGCCAGGGGCAGGAAGGGATTGGGCCGGGGCGCCGGAGGCCAGTGGCCGGCGCCGCACCCCGCCAGCCACAGGCCGTCATAGTCTTCCCCGGCGGTTTCCAGCACCCCCAGGATCTGCACCGGCGCCTCGGGACTGCGGGGCTGATGGGGGGTCCGACGGGCCAGTTCGCCCAGCCGCCCCAGGGCCTCGCCCAGGCCCAGCGGCCCCAGCAGCGGATCCAGCCGGGTGAAGCCCTCCAGCAGTTGCCCCCAGGCCTCCACCACCTGGTGGGCCCGGCTGTCCAGGGACCGTTCGCCGGGCCAGCCCCAGGCCGCGGCCCAGCGGCTGAACAGACGCGCCCAGGCGCCGGGGAGCTGTGGGATCCTGTCCGGAGGGACCAGGGGCTCCAGGGCGGACAGAAT
>PEAP01000016.1 GCA_002753665.1 Magnetococcales bacterium DC0425bin3 | reverse complement strand
CTTACCCATGGGACCGACCCTCCTCCCCCCTGCGCAGCTACTGCGGGGCGCAGATCTTCGAGGCGGTGGGCATCAACCGGCAGGTGATCGAGCGGTTCTTCATCGGCACCGTCTCCCGGGTGGAAGGCATCGGCCTGGAGGTGATCGCCGCGGAAACCCTGCGGCGCCATCAGCGGGGGTATGGGCAGAAGACCATCCATCCGGACTTCTTGCCCGAGGGCGGTGAATACAAGTACCGCCAGGGGGGCGAGCGCCACATGTGGACCCCGGAGACCATCGCCCTGTTGCAGCGGGCCACCAGGGAGAACCGCTACGAGACCTACCGGGCGTTCTCCGCCCGCATCAACGACCAGTCCCGGGCGCTCTGCACCCTGCGGGGGATGTTCAAGCTCAAGATGCGGCGCAAGCCGCTGGCCCTGGAGGAGGTCGAACCCGCCTCGGAGATCGTCAAGCGCTTCGTCACCGGGGCCATGTCCTTCGGCTCCATCTCCAAGGAGGCCCACGAGACTTTGGCCATCGCCATGAACCGCATCGGTGGCAAGTCCAATACCGGGGAGGGTGGGGAGGATCCGGAACGCTTCCGGCCCCGTCCCAACGGCGACCTGCCCCGCAGCGCGGTCAAACAGGTGGCCTCGGCGCGGTTCGGGGTGTCCAGCCACTATCTGGTCAACTCCGACGAGATGCAGATCAAGATCGCCCAGGGCGCCAAGCCGGGGGAGGGTGGACAGTTGCCGGGCTACAAGGTCAACGAGGTGATCGCCCGCACCCGCAACACCACCCCGGGGGTGACCCTGATCAGCCCGCCCCCCCACCACGACATCTACTCCATCGAGGATCTGGCCCAGTTGATCTTCGATCTCAAGAACGTCAACCCCCAGGCCCGGGTGTCGGTGAAGCTGGTGGCGGAGGTGGGGGTGGGCACCATCGCCTCCGGGGTCTCCAAGGCCCATTCGGACATGATCCTCATCTCCGGCTTCGACGGCGGCACCGGGGCCAGCCCGATCAGTTCCATCAAGCACGCCGGGGTGCCATGGGAGCTGGGCCTGGCCGAAACCCAGCAGACCCTGGTCCTCAACGATTTGCGGGGCCGGGTGCGGTTGCAGGTGGACGGACAGATCCGCACCGGCCGCGATGTGGTGATCGGCGTCCTGCTGGGGGCGGAAGAGTTCGGCTTTGCCACCGCGCCCCTGGTGGTGGAGGGCTGCGTCATGATGCGCAAATGCCACCTGGGCACCTGCCCGGTGGGCATCGCCACCCAGGAGGTGGAACTGCGCAAGAAGTTCACCGGCCAGCCCCAGCATGTGATCAACTATTTTTTTTTCGTGGCCAACGAGGTGCGGGAGATCATGGCCGAGATGGGCTTCCGCACCATGAACGAGATGGTGGGGCGGGTGGACTGCATCGAGGTGGACGCCGCAGTGGAGCATTGGAAGGCCCGGGGACTGAATTTCATCAACATCCTGACCCGGCCCGACGCTCCGTCCAACGTGGCGGTGCGCAACGTGCAGAAGCAGGAACATCACCTGGCCAAACAGTTGGACCACGATCTCCTCAATTTGGCGGAACGGGCCTTCGATAACATGGAGCCCATCGAAATCCGCCTGCCGATCCACAATACTGACCGCACCGTGGGGGCCATGCTGGGTGGCGAGATCTCCAAGCGTTTCGGAGCCGCGGGTCTGCCGGCGGACACCATCCAATGCTTCTTCCGCGGGGTGGCCGGGCAGAGCTTCGGGGCGTTCAACGTCAACGGGGTGTCCCTGCATCTGGAGGGGGCGGCCAACGACTATGTGGGCAAGGGGATGTCCGGCGGACGCATCGTGATCCGCCCCCACCGTGCCTCGCCCATCGTGGCGGAGCGCAACATGGTGGTGGGCAATACCCTGCTCTATGGCGCCACCGGCGGGGAGGCCTATTTCCGGGGCATCGCCGGGGAACGCTTCGCGGTGCGCAACTCGGGGGCCCGGGCGGTGGTGGAGGGCCTGGGGGACCATGGCTGCGAATACATGACCGGCGGGGTGGTGGTGGTGCTGGGGGTCACCGGCCGCAACTTCGCCGCCGGCATGAGCGGCGGCATGGCCTTCGTGTTGGACGAGGAAGGGCGGTTCGCCTCCCTGTGCAACCAGGGCCTGGTGGACCTGGAGCCGGTGGCGGAGGCCGGGGACATCGAACTCCTGACCGATCTGGTCAGGAACCAGTCCCGTTTCACCGACAGCGCGGTGGCCCAACGGCTGCTGGCGGACTGGCCGGGAGCCTTGCACCGGTTCGTCAAGGTGATGCCGCGGGAGTACAAGAAGGTGCTGGCGGCGCTGCGCAAGGGGGAGGAGGGTCGGTCCCATGGGTAAGATCACCGGGTTCATGGAAATTGAGCGGGAAACCCCCCACCCCCGTCCGGTGGCCGAACGGGTCAACGACTGGCAGGAGCTGTACAACCCCTTTCCCCAGGAGCGTCTGCAGCGGCAGGCGGCCCGCTGCATGGATTGCGGGGTGCCGTTTTGCCACAGCGGCTGCACCCTCAGCAATTTGATCCCGGCCTGGAACGACTGGGTGTATCGGGGGCGTTGGGACGAGGCCGTGCAGACCATGCACCGCACCAACAACTTTCCCGAGTTCACCGGGCGGGTCTGCCCCGCCCTGTGCGAGGGCTCCTGCGTGGTGGGGATCAACCGGGATCCGGTCTCCATCCGGGAGATCGAGAAAGCCATCGCCGAGGAAGGGTTCAAGCGCGGCCTGATCCAACCCCAGCTGCCCGCCACCCAAACCGGCAAACGGGTGGCGGTGGTGGGATCCGGTCCCGCCGGTCTGGCGGCGGCCCAGCAACTGGTCCGGGCCGGCCACCGCGTGACCCTGTTTGAAAAGAACGCCAAGGCGGGCGGCCTGTTGCGCTTCGGCATCCCCGATTTCAAACTGGAAAAGTGGGTGATCGACCGCCGGCTGGAACAGATGGTGGCCGAGGGCCTGGAGATTCGCACCGGCGTCAACGTGGGAGTGGACCTGCCGGCGGAGGAACTGCGCGCCAGCCACGACGCCGTCCTGCTGACCGGTGGTTCCGAGGAACCCCGGGATCTGCGGGTGCCGGGCCGCAAGCTGACCGGCATCCACTTCGCCATGGATTTTCTCACCCAGCAGAACCGCCGCCTGGACGGCGCCACCTTCCCCCCGCAGCGGGAGATCAGCGCCCAGGGCAAGCGGGTGGTGGTGATCGGCGGCGGCGATACCGGCGCCGATTGCGTGGGCACCGCGGTGCGGCAGGGGGCGATTTCGGTCACCCAGCTCGAACTGCTGCCCAAGCCGCCCAAGGACCGCTCCGTCGAGACTCCCTGGCCCATGTGGCCCCACATGCTGCGCACCTCCACCTCCCACCAGGAGGGTTGCGAGCGGCTGTGGAGCGTGCTGACCAAGTCCTTCAGCGGAACGGATGGACGGGTCCAGGGGCTCAAATGTGTGCGGCTGCGCTGGGAGCAGCGGGAGGGCGGCGCCGACGAAATGCACGAAATGCCTGACGGCGGGTTCAAGCTGGCGGCGGATCTGGTCCTGCTGGCCATGGGTTTTCTCCACCCCATCCGGACCGGGCTGCTGGAAAACCTAGGCGTGGCCCTGGATGCCCGCGGCAACGTGCGGGTCAATGAGCAGTTCATGACCAGCATCCCCGGGGTGTTCGCCGCCGGCGACATGCAGACCGGGCAATCCCTGGTCCTCAAGGCGATCCATGGCGGCCGCCAGGCGGCCCGGGCGGTGGACGGCTGGCTGCGCCAGGGACCGTCGGTGCTGGACTGAGGCAGGATCTGCACGTCGCGTCGCGACGGGCAGATCCCGGGGGTGCTTGACACATCCGCAGGCCGAATCCTAGAATCCAGGTTCTGGGTCGGGCAGTCGATGGGGGCCGGAAGGGAATGGCCGGACGGACCCGGGCAGGAGGGAGCCGAACCTGGCTCCAATGGAAACGATCAACGCCAGGAGAACAGCCTATGGACGGGCACGGAGAGTGGCATCCCCAACAGCATGACGGGCAGCAGAATCCTGCGGCAGCCGATCCGCTGGCCCAGCTCGAACAGCGGTGGGAGGCCCTGGCGGGCACCATCCAGTCCCTGCGGAGCGAGAATGCCGAGCTGCGGGAACAGCTCCTGCAACGCGACCAGCGGACCGCCACCCAGGACGGCGAACTGACCCGACTGGGCCGGCAGGTGGAGGAGTTGCAGCAGGAAAAAGCCCGGATCGTCGAACGGATCGAAGGCCTGCTGGCCCGGTTCAACGAATAGGAACCGTCCAACCCTTTCGCATCGGGGCCAGGGGCCATGTCGGAATCCGTGGAAGTGAAGATTCATGGCCAGACCTTCAAGCTGCGTACCGAAGCCGGGAAGGATTATATCAGAGAGTTGGCGGAGTATGTGGATGGCGTCATGGGGAAGATGGCCCAATACTCCAACAGCCCAGCCAGTGATCGTCTGGCCATCATGGCGGCCCTCCGGATCGCGGACACCCTCTTTCAGGTGCAACGGGAGCCCCAGGGTCGGACGGCAACCGACGAACGACGCCTGAGAGATCTGATCTCGGCCGCTGACCGTCTGCTGGAAGATGGCTGAATCGCCCTGGCACAGGGCTGCAATACAGGTCCCCTGCGGTGTTCGTGAGGATCCATCATCCTCCTGAGCCGATACTTTTGAGCCCAGGATCCCCGCCCTGACCGTGGAGTGCGAGTCCCCAGGGACTTGCCAGAAGCGGTCACCCGGGAATCCACCTTTAAAACTGGGTTCGAGAGGCTGTGATCCCACGGCACAAGTGGGGGTTTGACCATTGCCAAGCCGTAAACGTTATCACCGCAACCGTTTGCGGCGCACCCGGCGCCATCTCTCCGCCGCCCGGATGCAACGGCTCAGTCGGGCCGTTTGCCTCCACGCCATCCGCCTGCCCCTGTACCGGCGCGCCAGCTCCATCGGCGCCTATATTCCGATCCAGAACGAGGTCGATTGCCGGCTCCTGCTGGACCATGCCCACCGGACCGGCAAGGCGATTTTTCTGCCGGTGATCTCGGTGGACCAGCAACTGCGGATGGTGCGTTTCCGCCCGGGCGACCCGTTGCGGCGGGGGCCGTTCGGCACCCGGGAGCCGCTGGAGGGTCCGGACCGAACCCCGGCCCGGTCCCTGCCCGACATGATCCTGTTGCCCCTGGTGGGGTTCGACCGGCGCGGTGTCCGGCTGGGATATGGGGGCGGGTATTACGACCGCCTGCTGGCCCGTTTCCGCGGCTCCGCCCGGCGTCCCTGGCGGGTGGGGTTGGCCTATGGGTTTCAGGCAGTACCGTCCCTGGTCCCGGGGCCCCGGGACGTGCCCCTGGACGGTGTGGTGACGGAGCATGGCATCCATCGCTGTGGTTACCGTGACAGTCGCGGAGCGACTTTCACGCGCATGCGTCGGGGTGGGTAGCCCCCCGCCGCCAATCGACAGACAAACCACGCCGGGGATGGCTGGGACCGGGGGTGGTTGGGAGATAGACGGGCCATGAACGTGCTTGTGGCATTGGTATTGGGCGCGCTGCTGGGGATGCTGGTCGCGCTGGGGGTGTGGCTGACCCAGCGCCGCCGCTTGGCCGAACGGCAGAAGGAACGGGAGGAGCGCTCCCGCCTGGCCCTGGAGTCCCTGGAAGAGAAGCGCCGGGCCGCGGAACGGGAAGCGGAACTGCGGGAAAAGGACGCCCGCCATCGCATCCGGGAAGAGGTGGAGCGGGAGTTGGAGGAACGCAACCGCGAGCTGCAGCAACAGAAGCGCCGTCTGGAAAAGCGGGAGGAAACCCTGGACCGCAAGATGGACCAGTTGGACCAGCGGGAACAGGAAGTGGATCAGCGGCGCGGCGGGCTGGAAGCCGAGGAGCGGGAGCTGGAGAAGGAGAAGGAGCGGACCCGGGAACTCCAGGCCGGGATCTTCACCCGTCTGGAGGAAATCGCCCTGCTCACCGCCGAACAGGCCAAGGAACTCCTGATCGCGGAAATCCGCGACCAGGCCCGGCTGGAATCGGCCAAGCTGCTCAAGCAGATCGAGGAAGAGACCCGCCGCGAGGCCAGGAAACGCAGCAGCGAGATCATCGCCACCGCCATTCAACGCTATGCCGGCGAGTCGGTGGCGGAACATACCGTCAGCGTGGTTGCCCTGCCCTCCGAGGAGATGAAAGGGCGCATCATCGGCCGGGAAGGCCGCAACATCCGCGCTCTGGAGGCGGCCACCGGCTGTGATCTGATCATCGACGATACCCCCGAGGCGGTGGTGATCTCGGGGTTCGATCCGGTGCGGCGCCAAGTGGCCAAACGCGCCCTGGAGGAGCTGATCGCCGACGGCCGCATCCACCCGGCCCGCATCGAAGAGGTGGCCCGCAAGACCCGCAAGGGCATCAGCAACGAGATCCGCGAGGCCGGCGAACAGGCCCTGCTGGATGCCGGGGTCCATGGCGCCCACCGGGACATCGTGCGGCTGCTGGGTACCCTGAAGTTCCGCACCTCCTATACCCAGAACGTCCTCAACCATTCGGTGGAAGTGGCCTCCTTCGCCGGTATCATGGCCGACGAGCTGGGGCTGGATGCCAACATCGCCCGGCGCTGCGGCCTGCTGCACGACATCGGCAAGGCGGTGGACCACGAGACCCAGGGATCCCATGCGGTGATCGGGGGGCAACTGGCCAAGAAGTTCAAGGAGAACCCGGTGGTGGTCAACGCCATCTGGTCCCACCATTTCGACATCGAGCCCACCTCGGTCTACGGTCCTCTCACCAACGCCGCCGACGCCCTGTCCGCGGCCCGGCCCGGGGCCCGGCGGGAGAACCTGGAGACCTACATCAAACGGTTGGAAAACCTGGAACGCATCGCCACCGACTTCGGTGGAGTGGACAAGGCCTACGCCATCCAGGCGGGTCGGGAGCTGCGGGTGATCGTGCAGTCGGACAAGGTGGACGACGACCACGCCACCCTGCTGGCCCGGGACATCGCCCTGCGGGTGGAGAACGAGATGACCTATCCCGGCCAGATCCGGGTCACCGTCATCCGGGAAACCCGGGCCACCGGGGTGGCCCACTGAGGCCAGCGTTGGACAAGAATCAGGCGTCCGTTTCCTTGTCGGAATCGTCCTTGTCGGAATCGGGTAGCTGCGCCTTGACCTGGGCGAGGATCGCCTTGGCCCGAGTGATCAATTCCGTGGCCCCGGGGGGAGCCTCGCCGTAGATCCACGATTCCTGGTTGATATTGAGGGAGAATTTCTCGTAGGTTCCGGTGAACGGCCCGTTCGGGCCATCCTGTTGGCCGCGTCTCCGGGCATAGACGCGCATGAATTCCTGCTTGGGATGAAACCCGAAGGCCACTTCCGTGCCCAGGACTGTGTCGCGCTGGTAGCATTTGTCCCGCACCCGTTCCTGAATGATCTTGCGGGTCAGTTCGTCGTACTGATCCAGGACGTTTTCGCTCTCCAGTGCCCGGCGCAGATGCCGGCACAGGCGGCGGATATCCTGATCCGGATAGTAACCGCGCTGTCTGCGGAACCGGGAGCAGGTGCAGGTCAGGCGATACAGGTTGACCTTGTAATGCACCGGATTATTGGATCGGCTGGTGACCTTGACCGTGGTGTCCAGGTTCGGGGACAGGGCGGGCAGGAAGAACTCGGGGCAGATTTTCTGGTAACGCAGGGCGCGTTTGCGCTTCAATGCCGGGACCAATATCCTGTAATTGATGAGCAGCCAGATCCCGACGATGCCGATGGTTGCAAGCAGGAGCCACATGAGGTCGCGCACTGGTTCAGGTTCCTTGGAGGCTTGGAAACATGGTTCGCACCCTAGCCGATTTCGGCGGGGAATGCAAAACCGGGCGGCCCGCCGGGAGGTCTGTTCCGGTGGCCTTGGGCCGAAAACGGCGAGGAGGGGGTATGGGACGCTGCTGGCAGGGGGTGGTGTTGATCGGGCTATTTCTGACTGCGGGCCTGACCGCAAGCCTGGCCCGGGCCGTGGAACCCCAGGAAATTTTGCGGCAGGTGGACCGGAATCTCCATCCGGACTCCATCGAGATGTATCTGCGGCTGGAGAACCGGCGCGGAGCTGTGGAGGAGCCGCCGGTGGTGATCTATGCCGTGCGCAAGGGAGGGGATCGTGTGCTGGCCCTGGTGGTCGCACCCAACCACATGAAGGGGCGCACCGCCCTGCGGAACAAGGGGGAGGTGTGGGTGCGGATTCCGGGCGAGGTGGAGCTGCGCCAGGAAACCCTGGCCCAGTCGTTCTTCGGCGATGGCATCCTCTCCAACGGTGACCTGTTGGGGATCGATTTTCAGTTGGAATTCGAGCCACAGGTGCTGAAAGAGGATGCCAAGACCATCACCCTGCGGTTGGAACCCAAGGCCGATTGGGTGAAATACGCCTTTCTGGAAATGCTGGTGGACAAGGAGTTCATGGTTCCGCGACGCATTGTCCAGTACGGGGCCGGCGGGATGGCCGTCAAGACCATCGAGTTCTCCGACCTGAAGAAGCTGGGCGGCAATCCGGACCGGCCGGCGGTATTGAGGGCGCACAGCGCCCTCAATCCCAACTACCGCGCCACGCTGCGCTACGGCAGCATGCAGAACCGGGAGCTGCCGGATGAAATCTTCGTCAAAGGGTTTCTGGATCAGGTGGAGTCCCTGCTCCAGTAACTTTGCTGGATGGGGGAGGCCTCTCTCCACCCGCCACCGATGCAAGCCGGTTTCCGGCTTCCCCGGTAGAGGCTGACGGGGGAACGTTGACAGGATTGGAATTTTTGTTACCGTAAAAGCGGCTTTCGTCCCCCCATCCATCCCCCATCCATCAAAATCGCGAGGAACCGTGGGTGGCGTGAAATTTCCCCATCCGTGCCAGTTACCGGAGGAACACTGTTGAGCAAGGAAGATGTCATCGAAATGGAAGGGACGGTTCTCGAGAACCTGCCCAACGCCATGTTCCGGGTGGAACTGGAAAACGAACACAAGCTGCTGTGCCATATTTCCGGACGGATGCGCAAGCATTACATCCGTATTCTGCCGGGGGACCGGGTGACGGTGCAGTTGACCCCCTACGATCTCACCAAAGGCCGCATTTCCTACCGGCACAAATGACCCCCGGTTGCTCTTCGGCCGTTCGGTTCCGCCCGGGTCGGGTCTGGGATCGGAACAGTTCGACATGACCTACAACGCATCGGACATCGAGGTACTGGAAGGGCTGGAGGCTGTCCGGAGGCGTCCCGGCATGTATGTCGGCGGGACGGACGCGGCGGCCCTGCATCACCTGGTGGCGGAGGTGCTGGACAACGCCATGGACGAGGTGGTGGCCGGCTATGCCGACAAGATTTGGCTGACCCTGGGTCGGGATGGCACCGTGACCGTGCGGGACAACGGCCGCGGCATTCCCGTGGAGCCCCATCCGCGCTATCCGGACAAGTCTGCCCTGGAGGTCGTACTCACCTTTCTGCATGCCGGGGGCAAGTTCAACAATCGGGTTTACGACACCGCCGGCGGGCTGCATGGCGTGGGGGTATCGGTGGTCAACGCTCTCAGCGTGCGCACCGAGGTGGTGGTGGAGCGGGATGGCCGCCAGTGGCGCCAGACCTTCGCCCGGGGTCGGACGGTCAGTCCGCTGGAGGATCTGGGGGACACCCGCCGCCGGGGGACCCAGGTGGCCTTTCAGCCCGATGCCGAAATCTTTCCCGATTGCACCTTCCGGGTCGAGCGGCTGGTGGAGATGTGCCGCTCCCGGGCCTACCTGACCCGAGGGGTGGTGATCCGGGTACGGGTGGAGGAGAACGGGGAGAGCCACGAGTTTCATTTCCCCAACGGGGTGGCGGATTTCATCCGCGATCAGGGGACCGGCCAGGAGTTGGTGGTGCCCGAGCCCTTCGAGGGGCGGGCCGAGCGGTTCGGCGACCAGGGGCGCGGCCGGCTGGAATGGGCCATGGTCTGGACCAACGGGGACGACAACCGGGTGTTGTCCTACTGCAACACCGTGCCCACCCCCCAGGGCGGCAGCCACGAGTCGGGCCTGCGGACGGCCCTGGTCAAGGGGATCCGGGAGTATGGCGATACCCGCGGCCTGCTGCCCAAGGGCGTGACCATCAGCGCCGATGACGTGCAGGGCGGGCTGCTGGCGGTGCTGTCCCTGTTCCTGCCCAATCCCCAGTTCTCCGGGCAGACCAAGGAAAAGCTCACCAATCCCGGGGTGGACCGCCAGGTGGAGGCGGTGATCAAGGACAACCTGGATCACTGGCTCCATGGCCATCCCGAGCAGGCCACCCGGCTGTTCGAGTCCATTGTCGAGCGGGCCCGGGAGCGGATCAACCGCCGCCAGGACGCCACCGCCACCCGGCGCAAATCCCCCACCTCGCGCCTGACCCTGCCGGGCAAGCTGACCGACTGCGTCACCACCAACACCCAGCTATCCGAGCTGTTCATCGTCGAGGGGGACAGCGCCGGCGGCTCCGCCAAACAGGCCCGGGACCGCCACACCCAGGCGGTGCTGCCCCTGCGGGGCAAGATCCTCAACGTGGAACAGGCCAACCTGGGGAAATTCGAGAAGAACACCGAAATCCAGAACCTGGTGGCCGCCATCGGCACCGGCTATGGCCGCCAGTTCGACCATCGGCACCTGCGCTATGGGCGGGTTATCATCATGACCGATGCCGACGTGGACGGTGCCCACATCGCCAGCCTGCTGCTGACCTTCTTCTACCGCTTCATGCCCCGCCTGATCCAGCAGGGCCATCTGTTCCTGGCCCGGCCGCCGCTCTATCGGCTTACCCGCGGAGCCGAAAGCCACTATGCCGTGGATGATGCCGAGAAGGAGACCCTGCTCGCCCGGATGTCCGACAAACGCGGCGGGCGGGTCGAAATCTCCCGTTTCAAGGGGTTGGGCGAAATGCTGCCAGCCCAGTTGCGGGAGACCACCATGAACCCGAAAACCCGTCGTCTGCTCCAGGTGTTCGTGGATGACGTGGAGCAGACCGACGACGTCTTCAACCGCCTGATGGGCAAACGGCCGGAGGAGCGCTTCCGCTTCATCCGGGAAAAGGCCGCCTTTGCCCGCCATGATCTGGACATCTGAGATCCTGTCGCAGAATGGCCATCCATGGCCATGACAGGCTCCTGAACCAGGCCATCGGTCGTTCCGGGAGATTCGCATCATGCCGAGATCGGGATTGGTCCATGCAGTGGTAATCAGCTTGGCCCTGTGGGCGCCCGGGGGGCTGGGCGCCGCGACCCAGGATGTCTTCGTGGGGGTGGCGGAACGGGCCCTGGAGGCCAACCCCCGGATTCAGACGGCCCAGGCCAACCTGGCGGCGGCCCTGGAACGGATTCCCCAGAGCCGGTCCGCCCTGCTGCCCACGGTGGAATTGGATCTGTCCCGGGGTTTGAGCCAGTCCCGCTGGACCACCGACGACAATACCCATCTCAAGCCCGGCGAGGCGTCCCTGTCCCTCGGTCAGGCCCTCTACAACAAGGCGGCTCTGGAAGCCCTGGAGCAGGTGGAGCCCCATGTGGCCGCCTACCGGGCAACCCTGGAGGCCGAGCGACAGGCGGTGCTGCTGGAGGTGGCCCGGGTGACCCTGGCCTTCCTGGAAGCGGTGGAGGTGCAACGCCTGGCGGCCAGCAACCGGGAGGTCACCCAGCGCCACCTGGAGGCCACCCAGGACCGCTTCCGGGTGGGAGAGATCACCCAGACCGACGTGAGCCAGGCCCTGGCCCGCCTGGAGTCGGCCCGGGCCGAACTGCTGAAGGCGGAGAATGCGGTGGCGGTCAGCCGCGCCCGCTTCGCGGAGACGGTGGGGGAACCACCTCCAGAGGACCTGCAACTGCCCGCCCTGAACGCCCCGCTGCTGGAGCGGGAGCAATCGGTTCAGGAAGAGGCCGCCATCGGGGAACGCCCCGATCTGCAGGCGGCCCGCCACCGCCTGGCGGTGGCCGAACTGGACATTGCCCTGCAGCAGGGCGGCCATTATCCCACCCTGTCCCTCAGCTCCACCGCCAGCCGGGGTTGGGACCAGGGCACCACCCTGGCCAGCAAGCAGGTGGACCGGTTCACCCTGGGGCTGGCCTTGTCGGTGCCCCTGTATGCCGGGGGTCGAATCGTCTCCCTGGCCAACCAGGCCCGGGCCGAGCGGGATGCCCAGGCGGCCCAGGTGGACCGGCTGCGGTTGCAGGCCCGGCGGGAGGTGGCCCAGGCCCTGCTGGATTACCGGAATTTCCAGGCCGTGGAAGGCGCCCTGCAGGCTGCGGAGACCGCCGCCCGGGAGGCGATGGCCGGGGTGGAGCAGGAATACCGGGTGGGATCCCGCACCGCCTTGGATCTGTTGGATTCCCAGAACGCCCTGTTCACGGCCCAGACCGAGCTGGCCCGCAACCGGTTCGATCTGGTGGAAGCCCAGTTCGAACTTTTCCAGGCCCTGGGGCATCTGAGGCTGGAAGAATTGACCTTCGGGACCAACGCGGCACCGTAGCGGGCTGACCGTGGCAGTCGCACGGCGACTTCCATCGGTGGAGGGAGGCTTCTCCCATCCATCGCAGTTTGACGGGCGGCGGCGCCTGCCGCAGAATGCCGCGGTCGATTTTCGGCTCTTGCTGCGCAACGGGATTGGCCAAACTGCGCAGCCTTCATGCGAAAGGAATCACCATGCGGGACCAGGTGCAAAAGGTGCTGGACGAGATCCGCCCCATGCTGCAACGGGATGGCGGCGATGTGGAGCTGGTGGAGGTGACCGCGGGCAATGTGGTCAAGGTGCGTTTGCAGGGAGCCTGCGGCAGTTGCCCAGGCGCCCTGATGACCCTGAAAGGAGGCATCGAGCGGGTCATGAAGCAGCGCGTCCCCCAGGTGGTGGCGGTGGAAAGCGTGCGCTGAAGTTGCCATGACGGAGGCGCCCGGGGAGGCCTTCGGCCGCTATCTGCCCTCGCCCCACCACAACGAGCGGCCGCCGGGCATGGCGGTGGAACTGCTGGTGGTCCATGCCATCAGCCTGCCGCCGGGGGAGTTCGGCGGTCCTTATGTGGACCATCTGTTTCTCGGCTGTCTGGATCCCCGGGAGCATCCGTTGTTCGCCGAGTTGCAGGGCCTGCGGGTGGCGGCGCATTTTCTCATCGACCGGGGCGGACGGGTCACCCAGTATGTGCCGGTGAGCCGGCGGGCTTGGCATGCCGGCGCCAGCCTCTGGCAGGGCCGGGAGGGCTGCAACGATTTTTCCGTGGGGGTGGAGCTGGAAGGCACGGCGGATCGGCCGTTCGAAGCGGTCCAGTACCGGCATCTGGCCATCCTGCTGCGCACCCTGCAGACCGGTCTGCCCCTCCTGGCCGACCACAACGTGGCCGGCCATCAGCACATCGCCCCCCGGCGCAAGTGGGACCCGGGGCCGGGGTTCGACTGGGAGCTGTTTCGCGCCACGCTGGCCGCCAGCGGTTCCCACCCCCATTGGCGACCGGTCTGGTAGGCCGGAGAGCGGTATCCTGGGCCACTTCTTTGGGAAGGAACGGACAACAAAGCCATGAAACATCTGCATGTCATCGGCGTCTGCGGCACCGCCATGGCCGGTCTGGCTGCCCTGGCCCAGGAGTCCGGCTGGCGGGTGACCGGGTCCGACGCCGGGGTCTACCCGCCCATGAGCCTGTTTTTGGCCTCCCGGGGCATTGCCATCCAGGACGGATTCCGGGCGGAAAACCTGGAGCCGGCGCCGGATCTGGTGCTGGTGGGCAACGCCATCTCCCGGGGCAATCCGGAGCTGGAGGCTCTGCTGGAACGGGGCCTGCCATTTCGTTCCGGGGCCCAGTGGCTGTTCGAGCATGTCCTGGAGGGGCGCCACCCGGTGGTGGTGACCGGCACCCACGGCAAGACCACCACCACCAGCCTGACCGCCTGGCTGTGGGAGCAGGCCGGTCTCGCCCCGGGTTTCATGATTGGTGGCATTCCCCTGGATTTCGGGGTGGGGGTGCGGTTTCCAGGCGCTTCGCCCTGGGTGATGGTGGAAGGGGACGAGTACGACACCGCCTTTTTCGACAAGCGGCCCAAGTTTCTGCATTATCATCCCCGGACCCTGATCCTGCACAATCTGGAGTACGACCACGCCGATATCTATCCGGACATGGAAGCCATCCGCCAGCAGTTTCGCCTGCTGCTGCGCCTGGTGCCCGCCACGGGGCTGATCCTGGCCAACGGCGATGATCCAGAGATCCGCGCTGTGATCAAACAGGCCCATGGCCCGGTGATCCAGTACGGTCTGGAGGGCGACTACCCCTTTGCCGCCCGGCTGGACCGTCCGGATGGTCGTGCCTGGACCCTGTTGCGGGACGGGGAACCGCTGCTGCGGATCGAGTGGACCCTGCTGGGCCGGCACAACGTCATGAACGGTCTGGCGGCCTCCGCCGCGGCCCTGAGCCGGGGACTGCCTCCCGAGCGGGTGCGGGCCGGTCTGGAGTCCTTCCAGGGGGTGGCCCGGCGGCTGCAACTGCGCTTCGAGGCCCGGGGGATCGCGGTCTACGACGACTTCGCCCACCATCCCACCGCCATCGCCACCACCCTGGCCGGGATGCGGGAGGCGGTGGGTCCGGCGCGGATCTGGGCGGTGGTGGAGCCGCGCTCCAACACCATGCGCCGTCGCATCCACCAGGACCGGCTGCCCGCAGCCCTGGCCGCGGCCGATGGCGTGGTGCTGACCCGTCCCGCCCCCCGCGGCCTGGCCCCCGACGACCTGCTGGACGTGGATCTGCTGGCCGCCCAAATCAACGCCACCGGCCCGGGACGGGCGGTAGTTGTTGACGGAGCGCCTCAAGCCGTGGATTATCTACTGAAAGGGCTCGGATCGGGCGACCATGTGGTGATCATGAGCAACGGGGGCTTCGGTGGCATTCACGACCGGCTGCTGGAGGCCCTGGGGGGGCCTGCGAGTGGAGAGTGAAGCGTGCTGCGGGAACAAAACCTGGCGGGAAAGTTTCTCATCGCCATGCCGGGGTTGGAGGATCCCAACTTCAACCGGGCGGTGGTCTTCGTGTGCGCCCATTCCGCAGAGGGCGCGCTGGGACTGGTGATCAATCAACCCCATCCCGCCACCATGGACGACATCATCACCCAGTTGTCCCTCAAATGGACCCGCCCCGACAAGCCCATCATCTATCACGGCGGGCCGGTGGCCCCGGAGCGGGGCTTCATCCTCTACGAGCAGCGGCTGGACCTGCCCGGCGTCCTGAAGATCGCCCCGGAAATCTTCATGGCCACCAACCCCGCCGTGCTGCATCACTTGGCCAAAACCGCCACCAGTGGCCGGTTTCTTTTCACCCTGGGCTATTCGGGCTGGGGCAACGGCCAACTGGAACTGGAACTGCGGCAGAACGCCTGGCTGGTGGGCCAGGTGAACCGCCAGGTCCTGTTCGAGCTGCCCCCGGCCCGGCGCTGGGAGACGGCCATCCGTCAGATGGGCATCGATCCGTCCCAACTGGTGGAGGGCTCCGGCACGGCCAATTGAGGGTATGCCCGTGACCAACAGCCTGACCGTAAACGATGTCCGGTATCTGTTTATGGAATTGACAGGACCCTACAGATTCGAATTGGCAGGAAGACATGATCGACTACCGAACCCATCTGACCATGGATGCAGCCCAATGTGGTGGCCGGCCATGCATTCGCGGGATGCGCATCACGGTGTATGACGTGCTGGACTATCTTGCCTCCGGAATGACCCTGGAAGAGGTCCTTGCTGATTTTCCGGATCTGACCCGGGAAGATATTCTGGCTTGTCTGGCCTTTGCAGCGGATCAAGGGCGTCGCCTGTTGGCCATTCCGGCGTGAAGCTGCTGCTGGATCAAAACCTTTCGCCGCGGTTGGCTGGTCTGCTCGCCGATGTCTATCCTGGCGTCGCTCATGTGTATCAGTTCAACTTGGACAAATCGCCTGACGCCGCTGTTCTGGCTTTTGCCGAAAAGACTGGCTTCATTCTGGTCAGCAAGGATGCGGATTTTTCGGATCCCCATCGCATCTCACACCATGCCGTCAAGGTTGTGTGGATCCGGCGTGGCAACTGCTCCACCAGGGACGTGGCAGATATTTTGCGTAGGCATGTGTCGAATCTGGCACGATTGCATGAACTCGGACGATCTGTCTGTTTTGATTCTATATTGACCAACAGGCAAAAACAGTCCTTGACGGCACGGGTCGGTTCGTTTACGATTCTTGGCTCGACCTGACGCTCCATGGCGAGGGTCCCCTGCCCAGGTGGCGGAATTGGTAGACGCGCTAGATTCAGGGTCTAGTTCCCGCAAGGGAGTGGAAGTTCGAGTCTTCTCCTGGGCACCAATTCGGATATTCGAGGGTCTGGAAGCGATTCCAGGCCCTTTTTCATGTCCGGGTGGCTCGAACCCGGTTCCGGGATCCTGATCGGCCATGACCCTTTCCAAGACGCGGCGGACCCGGTCCGCGGCGGATCCAGCGCTCCCTCCGGACCATGGCCTCTGGCGGCTGCTGGCCATCGTGCCCACCGACCTGGACGCCCTGCGGGAAAAGGGCGTGGCCGACCAGCTCCTGGAACGGGACGCGGGGGGGCTGTTCGGGCAGGTGATCACCGTCCACCCGCGGGCCGCCCGGCAGAGGGTGGTCTGGTTGACTGCGCACCACCAGGTGCGGGAGTTCAGTATCCGCGCCTTCCCCGGGGTCGAGGCGGTGCCCCTGTTGAGGTATGTCTGGGATCCCATCCAATTGCTGTGGCTGGCCTGGACCCTGGCGCGGCTGGTGCGTCGGGAGCGCATCGACCTGATTCGCAGTCAGGACCCCTTCTGGTGCGGCCTGCTGGGCTGGATCGCCTCCCGCAGCAATGGGTGCGTGCCCTTCTGCGTCTCCCTGCATGCCGATTACGGCAAACGCCATGAGTTGGACGGTGGCCGGGGGGCCCCGACCCTGTTCCGCTCCCGGCGCCTGACCCGCTGGCTGGAGTCCTGGGTTCTGTCCCGGGCCGACCGGGTGCTGCCCATCCGGGTCAGCCTGGGAGACTATGCCCGGGCCAGCGGCGCCCCGGCCCAGCGTCTCCGGGTAATCCCCCATGGCATCGATCTCTCCCTGTTCCGGGGGCCGTTGCCGGTGGCCGATCCCTGGAGCGCCCTGGATTTGCCCCGGGAGCGGAAGATCCTGGGCTTCGTGGGTCGTCTGTCCCGGGAAAACTATGTCGATGACCTGCTGGAGACCGTGCGCCGGCTGGCGCCCCGGCGGCGGGATTTCGTGCTGGTCCTGATGGGCGGCGGAACGGAAGAGGAGCGCCTGCGCCGCCAGGTGGCCGCCGATCCGTTGCTGCGAAACCATGTGATCCTGACCGGCTTCCAACCCCATGTCCTGGCCGTGGCCTTGCGGCGCATCTCGACGGTGGGCCTGTGCCTCATGGGGGGCTTCAGCCTCATCGAGGCCTGCGCGGCGGGACGGCCGGTGATCGCCTACGCTGTGGAATGGCACCGGGAGCTGGTCCGCAATGACGCCAGCGGCTTCCTGCTGCCGGAAGGCGATGTGGCCGGGGTGGCGGCGGCGGTGGAGCGCCTGCTGGACGACCCGGAACTGGCCCATCGTCTGGGAACAGGGGCGCGGGACCTGGCCTGGGCCGCCCATGACGTCGACACGGCCAGGGAGCGGCTGGTGGCGGTCTACCGGGAGCTGCTGGGGCTCGCGGACGAGTCATCCGGCCCGGTCGATCCTTGATCAGGGCGGGGCTTCAGGGAGATGGCCGCAGGCCCGCAGCGGGCCGAGCAGGTCTTCCGGCGCCGGCGCCGTCACCTGGGGCGGTTTGCCGGCATACAGGGGGATCGCCAGGGCGCGGGCATGGAGCAGCAACCGGCCATCGCCGGGGGCCGGGCCGCCGTTGTACAGCGGATCCCCCAGGATCGGGCAGCCCAGATGGGCGCAGTGGACGCGGATCTGGTGGGTGCGTCCGGTGTGGGGGTGCAGCTCCAGCCAGGTGACGCCGTCCCCCCGGCCCATGACCCGATAGCTGGTGGCGGCGGGCTTGCCCGCCGGATGGACCGCCATGAACCAGCGGCCCCGGGGACGGTCGATCTTGCGCACCAGCAGGGTCGTGGCCGGCGGAGGATGGGAATCGGGAACCATGCCGTGCGGGGTCTGTCCAGAGGATCGGCGGGAGCAGGGGGCCGGCTCAGTCCGCCTCGAACCGCTCCGTCTTGGCGAAGCGGCTGCCAGTGGTTTGCTCTTCCTTGCGCAGGAAGCAGTTGCCCACTGCCAGGGCCTCGATGTTGGTGCGCATGAAGCGCTGGTAGGCTTCCTCCGGGGTGCAGACGATGGGTTCGCCCCGCACATTGAAGCTGGTGTTGACCAGCACCGGGCAACCGGTGCGCGCCTTGAAGCGCGTGAGCAGGGCGTGGTAGCGGGGATTGGTTTCCCGGTGGACGGTCTGGATGCGGGCCGAGTAGTCCACATGGGTCACGGCGGGAATCTCCGAACGGGGCACCTTGAGCTTTTCGATTCCGAACAGCGTCTGCTCCTCGGCGGTCATGGCCTTGCGGCGGCGTTCCACCACGTCGTCCACCAGCAGCATGTAGGGGCTGTCGCCGTTCAGATTGAACCAGTCGGCCACATCCTCCCGCAGCACCGACGGGGCGAAGGGGCGGAACGACTCGCGGAATTTCACCTTGAGGTTGAGGGTGGTCTGCATGGTGGGGGAACGGGGATCCCCCAGGATGGAACGCCCGCCCAGGGCCCGGGGTCCGAACTCCATGCGGCCCTGGAACCAGCCCAGGGCCTTGCCGTCTTCCAGAGCGCTGGCGCAGGCGTCCAGCAGGTCGGCATCGCTCAGCACATGGAAGGTGGCGCCCTCGCCGGAGAGGCGTTGTTCGATGTCGGTCTGGGCGAACTCGGGTCCCAGGTAGGAGCCCTTCATGGCGTCCAGGGCGCCGGTGACCCGGCGCGGCTGGCCCTTGTGCCAGTAATAGGCGGCCAGGGCCGCACCCAGGGCGCCGCCGGCGTCGCCGGAGGCGGGCTGGATCCAGATGTTGTCGAACACCCCGTCCCGCAGGACCTTGCCGTTGGCCACGCAGTTGAGGGCCACGCCGCCGGCCAGGCAGAGGTTCCGCTGGCCGGTCTCCCGGGCCAGGGAACGGGCCATGCGTCGCACCGCCTCTTCCACCACCACCTGCACCGAGGCAGCCAAATCCATGTGGCGCTGTTCCAGTTTTTCTTCCGGCTCCCGGGGTGGGGAGCCAAACAGTGTGTGGAACCGGTCGTTGGTCATGCGCAGGCCGGTGCAATAGTCGAAGTAGTCCTGATCGAGGCGGAAGGAGCCGTCCTCCTTGAGGTCGATCAGATGGTCGTAGATGGTCTGGGCGTACCGGGGGTTGCCGTAGGGGGCCAGGCCCATTACCTTGTATTCACCGGAGTTGACCCGGAAACCGGTGTAGTAGGTGAAGGCGGAATAGAGCAGCCCCAGGGAATGGGGAAAGTGGATTTCCTTGAATATTTCCAGCCGGTTGCCCCGACCGATGGCCGCCGAGGTGGTGGTCCATTCACCCACGCCGTCCATGGTGAGGACCAGGGCTTCCTCGAAGGGCGAGGGGTAGAAGGCGCTGGCGGCATGGCTCTGGTGGTGTTCCACGAACAGCAGACGGTCCTCGGGGAATGCGTCCCACATGTCCCGGAGATTGTCGGTCAGGAGCTTCTTCTGGAACAGCTTTTCCTTGATCCAGAGGGGCATGGCCTGGCGAAAGGACTGGAAGCCCCGGGGGGCGAAGGTGAGGTAGGTCTCCAGCAGCCGTTCGAACTTGAGGAACGGCTTGTCGTAGAAGACCACATGATCCACGTCCCGCAGGGTGGCGCGGTCCTGGCCCAGGCAGTAGTCGATGGCATTGCGGGGATAGCCGGCGTCGTGCTTCTTGCGGGTGAAGCGTTCCTCCTGGGCGGCGGCGATGATCTCGCCGTCCCGCAGCAGCGCGGCGGCGCTGTCGTGGTAGAAGGCGGAGATTCCGAGCATGCGCATGATTGTCTTCCGCGGCCGGGCCGGATCAGTACAGGGTGTAGATGAAGGGCGCCAGCACCGAACCCTCGCTGAACACCAGAAGGGCGCCGAACAGACCCATCAGCACCAGCACCGGCAACAGCCAGAACTTCTTGCGGACCTTGAGGAAGGCCCAGAATTCCTTGAAAAAACCCATGGGTAAGTCCTCCGCGATCCCCGACTGGGGGGTCAGAATTGGTGTTGCATGGTTTCCGGGGCGGGACCCGGGGGCTGGCGTTCGATCCAGTAGCTGGCGGCATTATGATCGTACTTGCGGTGCAGCCCGTCCTTGCCCAACAACCGCATGAGCAGACCGATGGGGGTGAAGACCAGGAAGAACATCACTGCCATGAGCAATGGGTTGACGATCCGGTGCAGCAGGTCGCCGAAGGCCAGCCAGAGGCGGTTGAGCGGCCCGAGGGTGCGGGGCGCGACCAGGGCCAGCGCCAGAAACAGCCCGCCGAGGGCCAGCAGGATCGGCTGAGGCGCCGCGCCCTTCATCAGGGGCCAGGCTCCCAGACCGCCGAAGATCAGGGCGAACAGCAGGCCGAAGGCACGGTCGGAACCGGATTTCTTCTTCGCAGCCATGAAGATCGACTCGTTACAACGACCACGAGGGCTGGTCCGTCAGCGCCCGACGTTGGCCGTATTGTATTTATATGGAAGACCAAAGCCTGTTATCCTACCACGATCCGGTCGAGTCTGGAAACCGTTCCTCGGTTCCCGATTTCGTTCCCTGCCGGCACGGGTGCCGAAAGTGGCAACGTCCACCATTGCTTGTGAGAGCCTGTATGTTGAAACGAATCTACATCGACAACTTCCGCTGCCTGGTGAATTTCGAGCTGAAGTTCGACCCGATCACTTTGTTGCTCGGAACCAACGGGTCCGGGAAGACCAGCGTCTTCGACATTCTGCGCCGGTTGCAGGATTTCATCATCGACCAGGCCCGGGTCCCTGAGGTTTTCCCGGCCAGGGATCTGACACGCTGGCAGACCAGTGGGCTGCAGCGTTTCGAGCTGGAGATCGTGACCGAAGACGACGTCTATCTCTACCGTTTGCTCATCGATCACGATGTCGAACGGCGCCGCAGTCGGGTGTTCGAGGAACGGCTCGACTTGAATGGCAAAACCTTGTTCGCCTGCCGGGAGGGCATGGCGCAATTGTATCGCGACGACCACAGTGAGGGTCCGCAGTATCCTTTCGATTGGAATCTGTCAGGAGTTGGATCACTGCATGAACGGCCCGACAATCGGAAGTTGACCGGATTCAAGCGCGTTTTGGCACGCTTGATCGTGGTGCGGCCCACCTTGGCCCTGATGGAACGGGAAAGCCGGCGCGAGCAGGAGCGTTTGACGCAGAACATGGAGAATTTCGTTTCCTGGTATCGGCACTTGGCGCAGGAGCACATGGGGGCCATGGTGACCCTGTTGAGGGAGCTGCAACCTGCGATTCCGGGTTTCGAGTCGCTGAGCCTCAAGGAATCGGGAGAGGATGCCCGTTCCTTGAAGGCCCTGTTTTCCCGGCCGGGCGGCGGCAAGCCCCTTGCCTTCGATTTCGGGGAGCTGTCGGATGGTCAGAAGATGCTGATCGTGCTCTATACCTTGGCCTATGGCCTGAAGGACGAGGGGGTATCGCTGTTCATCGACGAGCCGGACAATTATCTGGCCCTGCGCGAGATACAGCCGTGGCTGTCCGGTCTGGCGGATGCCGTGGGCGAATCGCTGGAACAGGTGGTACTGATATCCCACCACCCGGAGACCATCAACTATCTGGGCGCCGCCCATGGCCGCTGGCTGGAACGGGATGGCCTGGGGCCGGTGCGCTCGCTGACAGAGGCTCCCAGGCCCGTCCCGGGTCTTGACTTGGCCAAAACCATGGCACTGGGCTGGCAGGAGGCTCCCAAGCCGATAGCGACTCTCGAAGCATCCAACACCTAGGCACGAGAGTGGCTGAAATGAGCGTCAGGATTATCCTGCTGTGCGAAGACCAGCAATTGTTGTGTTTCTTGAGTCGGTTTCTGAAACGTCGTGGGTGGGGGTCACGTGATATTCACGGGATGAACGCTCCTCCTGGCGTTGGATCTGCCGAGCAGTGGGTACGCGAGACCTACCCGGGTATATTGCAGGCCCTCCGGAGCAAAGGAAGCAGTGTCGTATTGTTGGTGGGCACCGACGCCGACACTCTGTCGGTGGTGGACCGGATCGCCATTCTCGATCAGGCTTGCCGGAATAAAAATATCCCATCAAGGTTGGCACAGGATCCGGTCATCATGGTCGTTCCGAAACGCAATATCGAGACCTGGTTGGCCTATCTGCGCGGTGAGTCCGTCAACGAAGTTGATAACTATCCTCGTTACCGGGGTGAATCCGACTGCAGAAAGGATGTAAAGGCACTGGATGATATGTGTCGCAAGCAACAGCTTCGCCAGCCGGCACCGCCGTCCTTGCAGGCAACCTGCGGCGAATACAGAAAAATGCCCGCCAGATTGAAGTGATGGGCTGATTATTGGTCCTGAAACCCTGCCAGGCGGAGGTGACGCGGGACCGAACCTGATTGGAATGAAGCGGAGAATTTTAACAAAAAAATATTGTTATATATATCATATTCAGCAACGAAACATCACAATCAGTTTGTATTGATGGCGAAATTGTCACGAAAAAAACGTACTTCCAGTTGATCGAGGTCAAGGTCGGGCCGGGGTATTCCTGCCAATCATGGCGCATATCTAGATTGAGTTTCCTTCATTCCAGGAGAGGAATCCCCGATGAGAATATCGATCAATCGAATCCGGACCCTGTCGATGCTGGCCGGTCTGCTGGGTTTGGGCAGTGTTTCCGCCATGGCGGGAACTCCACCCCCGTTGACCGAGCAAGAATTCGAAACCGCGAAGAAAATCTATTTCGAACGTTGCGCCGGTTGCCATGGCGTGTTGCGCAAGGGCGCCACCGGCAAGCCGTTGACCCCCGACATCACCCAGGATCACGGCAACGATTATCTGACCAATTTCATCACCTATGGTTCTCCGGCCGGCATGCCCAACTGGGGCGATACCCTGTCCAAGGATCAGATCGAACTGCTGGCGAAATATCTGCAGCATCCGCCGCCGTTTCCGCCGGAGTTCGGCATGAAGGAGATCAAGGCGACCTGGAAGGTAGTGGTTCCGCCCGAGCAGCGGCCTACGAAGAAGATGAACAAGATCGACCTGGACAACCTTTTTTCCGTCACCCTGCGGGACAATGGCCAGGTTGCGCTGATCGACGGCAACAGCAAACAGATCGTCGGCGTGGTGGATACGGGGTATGCGGTCCATATTTCCCGGTTGTCCAGCTCCGGACGGTATCTCTACGTCATCGGGCGCGACTCCAAGATCAACCTGATCGATCTGTGGATGGAAACGCCCGCCACCGTGGCCGAGATCAAGATCGGCATGGAGGCCCGGTCGGTGGAGACCTCCAAATACAAGGGGTGGGAGGACAAGCTGGCCATCGCCGGCTCCTACTGGCCGCCGCACTATGTGATCATGAAGGGCGATACCCTGGAACCCGTCAAGATCGTTTCGACCCGCGGCACCACGGTGGATACCCAGGACTACCATCCCGAGCCCCGGGTGGCGGCCATCGTGGCCTCCCACGAGCATCCCGATTTCATCGTCAACATCAAGGAGACCGGCAAGGTCCTGCTGGTGGATTATTCCGACCTCGACAACATGAGCGTCACCAGCGTGGATGCCGCGCCCTTCCTGCATGACGGCGGTTGGGATTCCACCAAGCGCTATTTCCTCACCGCCGCCAACAAGTCCAACAAGGTGGCCGTGGTCGATTCCAAGACCCGCAAGCTGGCCAAGCTGATCGACGTGGGCGGCATCCCCCATCCGGGCCGGGGCGCCAATTTTCTCGATCCCAAGTTCGGTCCGGTCTGGGCCACCAGCCATCTGGGGGACGAGACCATCGTCCTGATCGGCACCGATCCGGCGAAGCATCCCGACTCGGCCTGGAAGGTGGTGCGTACCCTCAAGGGGCAGGGGGGCGGGTCGCTCTTCATCAAGACCCATCCCAAATCCAGCAATCTGTGGGTGGATACCCCGCTGAATCCCGATACGGAGGTCTCCCAGAGCATCGCGGTGTTCGATCTCAAGAACCTGGACAAGCCCTTCGAGGTGCTGCCCATCGCCCAATGGGCCGATCTGGGTGAAGGCGTCAAGCGGGTGGTGCAGCCCGAGTACAACAAGGACGGCAGCGAAGTCTGGTTTTCGGTATGGAACGGCAAGAACCAGCAGTCCGCCATCGTGGTGCTGGATGACAAGACCCGCAAACTCAAGACGGTGATCAAGGACAAGCGGCTGGTGACTCCCACCGGCAAGTTCAACGTCCTCAATACCGTCCACGATGTCTATTGAGTGATGCGCTCTGCCCTCCGGCCCGCCGGCAGCATCGGTGGGCCGGAGGGCAGAGAACCAACCGGTCCGGCGGCGCAGCTCCGGCGATTGCGAAACAGGATATCTCCATGGGGCGCTCCCTTTCGATCTACGGCCTGCCGACCGCCTGTATTCTGGGCATCGTTCTGGTTAGCGGAGTTCTGGCTGGCGAACGGGCGCCGAGGGATTCCCGCGAACTGGAGCGCCTGCTGAAACAGGATTGCGGATCCTGCCATGGCCTGACCCTGCGGGGGGGGTTGGGTCCCCCCCTGACGCCGGACGCCCTGGCCGACAAGAGCGATGAGCAGCTGATGGAAACCATCGCCTCGGGGCGGGCGGTCAATGCCATGCCCCCCTGGGGCATCCTTCTTGAGAGGGGGGAGATTCGCTGGCTGGTCAACCGTTTACGGCGGGGAGAAGCACCATGATGCGGAATGGGATATCGACCGGTCGATGGGCGATGATCTGTCTGGCTCTGGGGCTCATGGCCAGTGCCCCGCTCCATGGCGAGGGGGAAACGCCGCTGCGCGGCACCGGCGATCTGGGGCTGGTGGTGGAACGCGCCAGCGGCCGCATCCAGGTGGTGGAAACCACCGGCCGCAGCGTGCTGTACCGGATTGCCGGTCTGGGGGATCTGTCCCATGCCGCGGCGGTGTTCTCCCGGGATGGGCGATACGCTTTTCTCTTCGCCCGGGACGGGGGGTTGTCCAAGGTGGATCTGCTCACCGGCCAGCTGGTCAAGAGGGTCGTCCAGGCCGGCAACAGCATCGGTGGAGCGATCTCCCAGGATGGCCGACTGGTCGCGGTAGCCAACTACCAACCCGGCGGGGTGCGCCTGTTCTCCGCCGCGGATCTCGCCCCGCTCGCCGAGATTCCCGCGGTGGACGCCAACGGTGTCCGCTCCAAGGTGGTGGGACTGGAGGATGCCACGGGGCAGAAATTCGTGTTCAGTCTGTTCGATGCCGGCGAGATCTGGGTGGCCGATGTCGGGGATCCGACCCGACCGGTGCTGACCAAACATGCGAACATCGGCCTGCAACCCTACGATGCCCTGATCACCCCCGATGGACGGTCCTATATCGCCGGACTGTTCGGAGAGGACGGGCTGGCGCTGCTGGATCTGTGGCATCCCGAGGCGGGCGTGCGCAGGATCCTGGCGGGGTATGGTCGGGGCGAGGAGCAACGGCCGGTGTACAAGATGCCCCATCTGGAGGGCTGGGCCATGGCGAACGGGGTGGCCTTCCTGCCCGCGGTGGGACGCCATGAGGTGCTGGTGGTGAACAGCGGCGATTGGCGGGAACAAGGCCGCATTGCCGTCCATGGACAGCCGGTGTTCGTGATGGCCCGTCCCGACGGTCGCCAAGTCTGGGTGAACTTCGCCCTGCCCGACAACGACACCATCCAGGTCATCGACGCGGAGAGCCTGAAGGTCGTCCAGACCCTGCGGATCGGCAAGGGGGTCATGCACATGGAGTTCACCCCCCGGGGCGAGGAGGTCTGGGTTTCGATCCGCGACGAGAATCGGGTGGATGTCTTTCGGACCGATGATTTCTCCCGGGTGACCTCTCTGCCCATGGAGTCGCCCAGTGGCATCTTCTTCACCAATCGTGCCCATCGCATCGGTCTTTGATGACGGCCCGGCGGCAGGAGCAAACCCCCATGGACCAAACGATCCACGAACCCCGGGTTCCCCGATCCCTGGCCCCCCGCGCCCCGGAAGCGGAGAGCAGGCTCGCGCCCCTGGAACAGCGGTTGCTCGATCTGTATCAGCGGGATTTTCCGCTCTGCCCGGAGCCCTATGCCGAGATGGCCCACCGACTGGGGGTGAGCGAGGCGACGGTTCTGCAACTCCTGCGGGACCTCATGGCCCGCGGGATCGTCGGCCGGGTGGGGGTGGTCTTTCGTCCGGGGCGTTGCGGCGCCAGCACCCTGGCCGCCATGGCCGTGCCGTCCGAGCGGCTGGAGGAGGTGGCCAACCTCGTTAGCGGTTTTCCGGAGATCAATCACAATTATGCCCGGGAGGATGCCCTCAATCTGTGGTTCGTGGTGACCGCCGCCTCCCAGGAGCATCTCAAGGAAACCCTGGGGCGTATCGCCACGGCCAGCAACCTGGAGGTCCATTCCATGCCCATGGTGGAGACCTATCATGTCGATCTGGGATTCCGCCTGGGTGGCCATTGAATCGTCAGCCGCCTTGGGAGACATCGGTCATGACTCTGCTCGTCGAGGATCTGCAACAAGTGTGCCTGATCGAGGCCATCCAGGGGGGATTCCCCCTGTGCAACCGGCCGTTTCGGGAGATCGGAACGCAGATCGGTCTGACCGAGGCGGAGGTGATCGGGATGCTGGCCGATCTGCAGGCCCGGGGAGTGATCAAACGCATGGGGATCGTGGTGCGTCACCATGAACTGGGTTATCGCTCCAACGCCATGGTGGTGTGGGACGTGCCCGATGGTCAGGCGGCCGGCATCGGCCACCGGATCACGGCCTTCGATTTCATCAGCCTCTGCTACCGCAGGCGCCGGGCGCTGCCGGGCTGGCCCTACAACCTCTACTGCATGATTCACGGCCGGCAACGGGACGAGGTCAACGACCAGATCCGACGGTTGATGGTGGATTGCCGCCTGGAGCCCTTTCCCCACAAGGTGTTGTTCAGCAATCGACGGTTCAAGCAGCGGGGCGCCTTCTATGTGGCGCCCGGCACGACATGCGAGGTTTGAAATGAACAGGGTCGGAGCAGACGGCGCGCCGTGGCAGAGCGATCTTTCACCCCTGGAACAGGCCCTGATGAATGAACTGCAGGGTGGCTTCCCGATCCAGGAGCGCCCTTTTTCCCAGGCCGCTGCCTGGTTGCGGACCACCGAGGAACACCTGGTGGCCTGTCTCGAACGCATGATCCAGCGCGGGCGGATTTCCCGTTTCGGACCCCTCTACAACGTGGAACGCATGGGGGGGGCGGTCACCCTGGCGGCCCTGGCGGCGCCGGAGGACTCCTTCGATGAGATCGCGGCCCGGGTGAACGCCTTCCCTGAGGTCGCCCACAACTATCGACGGGATCATGCCTTGAACATGTGGTTCGTGCTGGCCACCGAAACCCTGGACGGGCAGGCCAGACTGCTGCGGCGCATCGAAGACGTCACGGGCTGTACCGTCCTGAACTTTCCCAAAGAGGAGGAATTCCACATCGGGTTCCGCCTGCATGTGGGAGACGCCGGCGCCCGCATCGAGCGTTGGACCTGCCGGTCGCCAAGCCGGAACCATGGGTTCCGGACCTCCCCCATGGATCGGGCCATCGTCATGGCCACCCAGGAAGGATTGCCCCTGGATGTGCGTCCCTACCATGTGGTCGGCGCCCGGACCGGTTTTGCGCCGGAGCAGGTGATGGAACGGATGACGGTCATGTTGGCCGCGGGGGCCATCCGGCGCCTGGGGATCATTCCCAACCATTACGGGCTGGGTCTGGCCGCCAACGGCATGACCGTGTGGGACGTGCCGGACGACCGCATCTCCGAGTTGGGCAAACGAGTGGGAGGGCTGCCCTTCGTGACCCACTGCTATCGCCGGCCGCGCCATCCGCCGCATTGGCCCTTCTCGCTGTTCGCCATGGTCCATGGCCAGTCCCGGGACGAGGTCGGAGACCAGACCGCCCACATCCAGCGGGTGCTGGGCGATGCCCAGCGGGGCCATGAGGTCCTGTTCAGCACCCGCATCCTCAAGAAGAACGGCCTGCGGCTCTCCGCCGCTCCGAACGCGCCCTCCGTCGCTCCGGCCTTGGGAGTCCACGAATCGTGTTGAGAATCTCCCAGATGATGCGCCAACTGGGCCGGCCCAACGCCCGGGGAACCGCCCCGCAGCCCGGCGGTCCGGTGGTGGTCTGGAACGTGACCCGCCGCTGCAATCTGGACTGCCTGCATTGCTACTCGGCCTCCTCCGACCGGCAGTACGGCGGGGAACTGACCACCGCCGAGAGCCTGGCGCTGCTCGACGATCTCAAGGCCTGCCGGGTGCCTTCTCTGATCCTGTCGGGCGGGGAGCCCCTGTTGCGCCCCGATCTGCTGGATCTGGCCGGGAAGGCCAAGTCCCTGGGGCTCCACCTGGGACTGTCCAGCAATGGCACCCTGTTGTCGCCGGCCCTGGCCGAGGGCGTCGCCCGGGCGGGCTTCGACTATGTCGGCATCAGCCTGGATGGCATGGAAGCCAACCATGATCGGATCCGGGGGCGCGCCGGCGCTTTTCGCCAGGCCCTGACCGGGTTGCGGGCCTGTCGGGATCACGGGGTGAAGGTGGGCTTGCGCTTCACCCTGACCGGGCAGACCGTGGCGGATCTGGAGCCGCTGCTGGCGTTGGCCACAGCCGAGGGGGTGGATCGCATCTATCTGTCCCATCTCAATTTTGCCGGCCGCGCCGGCGCCAACCGGCAGGAGGCTCCCGATGCCGCGGCCACCCGCGGCGTCATGGAGCGGATCTTTGCCCTGGCCTGGGCCGACCGCATCTCCGGCGCCGCCCGGGAGTTCGTCAGCGGTAACAACGATGCCGATGGCCCCTTCCTGTTGCAGTGGCTGGAAAACCATCATCCGGACCTGGCCCGCGACGCCCGTGAGCGGTTGCGCCGCTGGGGCGGCAATGCCTCTGGAGTCGGCATCGCCAACATCGACAACCGGGGGTTCGTGCATCCGGACATCTTCTGGTGGCACCACCCCCTGGGCAATGTCAGGGAGACTCCCTTCGCACGCATCTGGTGGGACGAGGGCGCCCGGGATCCCCTGCTGGCGGGATTACGCCTGCGCCCCCGCCCCCTGCAGGGACGCTGTGCCCGCTGCAGCCATCTGGACATCTGTGGCGGCAATACCCGCGTGCGGGCTTGGCAGACCACCGGCAACCCCTGGGCATCCGACCCGGGATGTTACCTGACCGATGGCGAAATCGGCCTTCGGGAGGAGGCGGCATGAAAACCAGCCGGTGGCTGCTGTTGGGATTTCTGCTGATGGCCATCCCGAACCGGAGCATGGCCGACGAGTCCTCCACGGCCGAGGTCTTGTACAGGGCGCATTGCGCCAGCTGTCACCACCCCGACCGGCTGGGAGGAACCGGGCCGGCCCTGTTTCCCGACAATCTCCAGCGTTTGCCTCCCCGCGAAGCGGCGATTGTCATCCGACAGGGCCGGCCCGCCACCCGCATGCCCGGCTTCGACCAGAAGCTCGACGCCAGACAGATCGAAGCCCTGGTCGCGCATATCTATCGTCCCCCCGATCGGTCCGTGCAGTGGGACCTGCAGGAGATCACCGCCAGCCATGTGATCCATGTGGAGGCCAGCCAGTTGCCCGACCGGCCCGGTTTCGCCGCCGATCCCCTGAACCTGTTCGTGGTGGTGGAGCAGGGCGATCATCACGTCACCATTCTGGATGGCGATACCTTCGAACCCATCCACCGGTTTCCCTCCCGGTTCGCCCTGCATGGCGGGCCGAAGTTTTCTCCGGACGGGCGCTTCGTTTATCTGGCCTCCCGGGATGGCTGGATCAGCAAGTTCGACCTCTATTCCCTGCGCACCGTCGCCGAGATCCGGGCGGGCATCAACACGCGCAATCTGGCGCTGTCCGGGGACGGCAAGACGGTCGCCGTGGGCAACTACCTGCCCCACACCCTGGTGATGCTGGATGCCGCAACGCTGGCTCCCCTGACCATCATTCCGGTACGCGATCCAGAAAAAGGCCTCTCCTCCCGGGTCAGCGCCGTCTATGCGGCCCCGCCCAGGAATACCTTCATCGTGGCCCTGAAGGATCTGCCGGAACTGTGGGAGATTCCCTACAACGACCAGGCCGCGCCCGTGGTCACGGCCCTGGTCCACGATTACCGGCCGGATTCCGGGGAACCCCTGCCCGTGGCCCGGGAGTCCTTTCCCGTGCGGCGCATCCTGCTGGAGGACTATCTCGACGATTTCTTCTTCGATCCCACCTACACCAACCTGATCGGCGCCGCGCGGGGCGGCAAGTCCGGCCAGGTGATCAATCTGGATGTGCGCCGCCGCACCCACCGCGTCGATCTGCCCGGCATGCCCCATCTGGGGTCCGGGGTCACCTGGCCCTGGCGGGGCACCCGGGTCCTGGCGACCCCCCACCTCGCCGAAGCGGTCGTCACCGTCATCGACCTGGCCGACTGGCGGGTGGTCGAACGGATCGCCACCCAGGGGCCCGGTTTTTTCATGCGCACCCATGAAAACAGCCCCTATGCCTGGAGCGATGTCTTTTCCGGCCCCCACCGGGATGTGGTGCATGTCATCGACAAGGAGACCCTGAAGATCGTCGCCACCCTGCGGCCAGCGCCCGGCAAGACCAGCGGGCATGTGGAATTCACCCGCGATGGCGGTCACGCCTTGCTCTCCATCTGGGAGGACGACGGCGCCCTGGTGGTCTACGATGCCAAGACCCTGGCCGAGGTCAAACGCATCCCCATGCGCAAACCCGTGGGGAAATACAACGTGTACAACAAGATCACCCGCTCCGAGGGCACCAGCCACTGAGTTTCGATGGTCGGGGGAGGGAGGGCTCAGGTTTCGCAGACGCTGCCGTGATCCTTGAGGGCCTGCAGATCCAGAATTCGGATGCGGCGCCGTTCCACCTCGATGATGCCCTTTTCACTCAAGTCCCGCAGGATGCGGGAGAGGGTCTCCGGCTGGACGGAAATATGGGACGCCAGCATGTGCTTGGGGATTTCCAGACGGACTTCCGGTTTGGCCCCCGGCTCGTCGGGCAGATGGCTCATCAGATAGCGCACCAGGCGGCAGGGCGCGCTCTGCAGGCACAGGCCATCAATGTTGGAGACATGGCAGCTCAACTGCCGGCTCAAATGCCCCATGATCTTGAAGCAGGTTTCCGGGGATTCCCGCAGAATCTCCATGAACAGCGCGGCCCGGATGGCCAGCACCTCGCTGGCGCGCACCGCCTCGGCATTCACAGGGTAGCGTTTTTTGTCCAGAAACATCAGGGCGGCGCCGAAGATGTTGCCCGGCTTGATGATCTGCATGATTTTCTCGTCGCCCCCCGCGGAGATGCGGCTCAGCTTCATCATGCCTTCGACCACCTGGTAGAAACTTTCGAACTCCTGGCCGCAATGGACCAGTAGCTGTTTTTCCTCGACGCGGATGCGGGATACGCCCTTGCGCAGGCGTTCCAGCTGCTGCTCGGAGAGCGCCGAGAACAGATAGGAGCGTTGCAGGGGATCTCTTCCCGCCACGGAACGTGTGCGATCCGGCAGTTGCATTGGTTTCACCCTTCGCGCTGCGCTTCCGTTGTACCGGTGATTCGAGTCTATGACGACCAGGCCTGTCGATGCCATCTTCTTCTGCGGCAGCGGCAGGCTTTCGTCAGGGAGGGGGCCGGATCTCGCCATCGTCGGCACCGGGGGCAAACGGTACGAACACGAAGTTCAGGGAGTTGGTCGGACAGACCTCCACACAGCGGCCACAACTGGTGCAGTTGCCGCTCAGACGATTCAGCAGCTGCGGCGCATGCCCGGCCTTGGTGACCTCCAGGGCATCGGGGGCCGGACAGACCTGACGACAGGCGCCATCATGGTGGCAGGTGCCGAGATTGTACTGCACCTTGAGCAGGGAACAGGCGCCCAGCAGGCGAAACATCACGCCGAGCGGACACAGGTAACGACACCACCCCCTGCGGGAATAGAACGCCTCGAAGGCCAGCAGCCCCACGACCCACACCAGCGCCAGGCTTGGCCCGTAGATCACGGCGCGGTTGAGAATGGCCATGGGGTTGATGGTCTCGAAGACCGCATAACCGGTCAGGGCCGACAGCAGCAGGAAGATCACGGTCATGCCGTAGCGGGTCGTGACCGGGAACGAATGGTCGTGGATCCTGCGGGTCTTGCGCAGATGCAGGTGGATCCGTTCCACCCATTCCGCCAGCAGGGAATAGGGGCACACCCAGGAGCAGAAGGCGCGCCCGCCCACCACCAGGTAGAACCCCATGACCACCAGGGCGCCCAGCAGGATCTGCTCGGGCACGCTGCGGCTGGCGATGAACAGTTGCAGCGCCGCGAAGGGATCCGACAGGGGCACCCCGAACAGGCGGGAGGTCGCAAAGGTGCCCTGCAGCATCTCCCAGTCCAGGTGCCAGCCCAGTCCGAACAGGCCGTTGACCAGCAGGATGGTGGCCCAGCGCCGGTTGCGCAACCGGAAGGATTTGGGGTGGGTGCGCAGCAGTCGGGCGGCGGTCTTCATCCGCTGCCGGAAGGTCTGCCGGCGCGCCTCGTGGATGGCGATCGCCGCGGGCGAGGCCTGTGGCGGATAGACTCGCGCCGTCATGTCCGGCTCCCAGAACCCTGGTCCGGTTGCAGGCCGGGGTGGATGCGGATGCTGGCCGGCTCCGTGGGACAGACCATCTCGCAGACCCCGCACCCCAGACAGTTGGCCAGAACCGTCGGCATGGGGACCAGACGGCCCGTGGCGGGATCCGGACGGGCGCTGTCCATGCGGATCGCCTGGGGAATGGGACATTCGAGAACGCACAGGTCGCAGGATTCCCGTTCGTAGACGGTCCGATCCAGGGCTCGGACCTGCCAGGCACCGCCCCAGCGCCGGCGCAGCCGGCCCTGGAAGCCGGCCTGGCGGGCCAGGCCCTGCAGGGGTTGCGTGCGCCGCCGCAGGCAGGCGTCGGGATCCGCCAGCACGGCCAGGCCCATGCGGGCGCTGGTTCTGGGCATCTTGACCACCTGATGCCGCAGGGCGCCGGTGGGGCAGGCCCGCACGCATTCCAGGGCGTCGCAGGAGAAGCCGCAGGACTGCTCCCGGGAGGCGATATGGGCGGTGCCGATGCCGAACCCCATCGCCATGTCCCCCAGACGGATGGCCTGCACCGGACAGGACTGCGCGCACAGGCCGCATTTGATGCAGCGGCCGAGAAAGGCCTCTTCCGTCACCGCCCCCGGAGGACGCAAGGGCGGCGCGGCCCGGCTCACCCGGGGCCAATAGCCGATGCCCACCGCCCCCAACACGCCCGACAGACCCAAGACCCCCTGGCGCAGAAAGGTCCGGCGGCTGGTGGTTCGCTCCCCCGCCCTGGTCCCGTGGGGCGTGGCATGATGTCGTTGCGTCATCCCGTCACCTCGTCAATGAAAGACGAACCCTTGGCGTTCGACATCGTGGGCGATCACGAGCAGTTGTCCGGGATCCAGGGTGAGGGTCCGGGCCTCCGATACCTCGAAGCCCGGTTGGCGCAGGCTGTCGTCCATGCGGATTTCGAGGTGATGTGCCCCGGCCGGAACGGAAAATTTGGCGTAGATGAAGGCCGATCCGTCACCGTGCAGTCCGGGTGGGGGAAACGTTTTGCGCGTCAGGAAGGTTCCGTCCAGCAGCAGTTTCACGATCACCGGCGAGCGCTCCCGGGAACACTCTTTGGCCGAGCGCATGTTGGGCGGCAGACGGGCCAGTTCCTCGCGGGTGCGCTGTCGGCAGGGTTCCTTCAACTGGGCGGCATGTTTGAAGGCTACCCGGATTTCCGCTTCGTGGGGCTGCAGGTAGTGATAGCCGGGATTGACCGACCAATAGTAGACCAGCGCGCAGAACAGACCATACGCACCGATCTGGAACAGGATGGCGCCCAGACGTTTCATGCCTGTTCCTCCGGGACGGGGACCGAACCGTTCGGATCCTCCAGCCCGGCACGGAAGCGGCGGATCTGTTGGCCCAGGCGCTGCCGATCCCCGGCTCCGGCCCAGTGGACCAGGATCCGGCTGCGATCCGTGCGGGTGAAGAGTTTAGGATCCCGCAGGCCAGCCAGGCGTTCGTCGGTCAGGCGATTGCCGATGCGGAAATGACAGTCCCCCGACCGGCAACCGGTGACCACCACGCCTTCGGCGCCCTGGGTGAGGGCATAGTCCAGAAACGACGGCGGCAACATGCCGGTGCAGGGCAGGGTGATCGGCTCCACGCCGGGTTCCCGGAATGGCTCCAGGCCGGCGCCATGGTCACAGCCATAGATCAGGATCCGGCCCGGATGGCCGGCCATGGTCTCCAGCGCCCGGTCGGTCTGCCGCCGCAGCTCGTCCACCGTGAACCGGGGCAGGTGGATGCCGATGGTCAGGTCGGAGCGGGCCTGACGATAGGGGTTGGACGCCCCGCAGGCGCCCACGCAGATGCCGCAGGCCGTGCAGAGCGCCGGGTCCACCACCGACTGGAGCAGGACGCCTTTGCCATCGGTGCGCGGCTGCATGGAGGCCGCTCCGAAGGGACAGTCCCGGGCACAGCCGCCACAGCCGTTGCAGGCCTCCAGATTGACCTCGGCCACCGGCTCGGGCCGTTGCGGCGGCAGCCAGGGCAGCACCAGCAGCAGGGCGGTCACGGACAGGGACAGCCCCCAGGCCCATCCCGGACCCAAGGTGTCGATCAGGGGATAGATGTTGAGGTAGAACCAGTCCAGATGCAGGGTCGTGGGGGCCAGACCCGGATCGGCCGGTCCATGGCTCACCGCCGGCGCGATCAGGGACAGCACGGTCAGGGCCGCCAGGGTTCCCATGGCCAGGCCGAAGGGCGGGACGAAATCCACATGGCTGATCCGGCTCACATGGATCCAGAGCAGGAAGACCATGCCCACCGGAAACGCCAGCAGATGCAGGAAGGACATCAGGGTGAAGAAGCGGTCGGAAACCTCGCCGCCGATGAAGTTGAGGACCATGGACCCCTGGGCGATGGGCAGCCAGTCCACCAGTTCCGATGTGGCCACGGCGACGTAGAAGGCCAGCTGGTCCCAGACCAGCCAGTAGCCCGAGATGCCCAGCACCACCGTCAACCACAGGGTCGGCACGCCGGTGAACCAGGAGAACCAGCGCACGCCCCGATAACGATCCCGGAAGAATTCCCGGAACATGTGCAGAAAGATGGAGATGATGGCCGCGTCGGAGGCATAGCGGTGCAGGCTGCGCATCACGCCGGCCAACCACCATTGTTCGTGGGTCATATATTCCACCGATTGGAACGCATGTCCCACGCTGGTTTCGAACAGGATGAAGACGTATATCCCGCTGATCAACACGATCCAGAAGAAAAAAAAGGTCAGCGAGCCCAGGTGGTAAAAGGGGTTCCAACGATTGCCGAAGCCCAGATTGAAGCTTTTCTCCATGCAGGAAAAAAGCCGGTTGCCCAACGTGTGAAAACGCGACAAGAGAACGAACTCCTTCTGCGTCGTCTGGCATCCCGCGGCGGGATGGGAATCATCCGGGTCGCCGCTGCCGACGGGAGCGGCGCAGCTCGCGGGCCAGGAGGATGGTGGCGGTGGAGAGAATGAGACCGCCAATGAAAAGACCCATGAACAGGGAATTGTCGAAGCGATAGGCATCCCGCTTGGGATCGTAGACCGTGCAGAACAGGCGCACGCGGCGCACCAGTTCCTGGATCGGGGATTCCTGGGGCAGGGAGCGGCCCAGTACCAGCTCCTTGAGGGGTTCCACCAGCAGCGGCGTCTCGAACACTTCCCCGTACACCTGCCGGTAGATGATGCCCTGGGCGTCCACGATGGTGGCCTGGGCGATATGGTCGAAGCCCCGCGGGGAGCGGACGAAGGAGAACCCCAGCTCCCGGACGAGATCCCCGATGACGGTGGTGTCCGCGCTGAGCAACGACCAGCCCGGCCCCGTCACGTCCTGGCGACGGGCGAAGGCCGCCATGGCGGGGGGGGTGTCCACCCGGGTATCGAACCCGATGGTGAGGACGTTGAAACTCTGGTCGCCCAAAGCCGTGCGGGCCTTGTCGACGACCTCCACCAGAAAGCGGGTGGCCACCGAACAGGAGTGGGTGCAGCTGGTGTAGACCAGGCTGATCACCAGGGGTTTGCCGAGGAAATCCGCCAGGGTCACCCGTTGGCCCAGGTGGTTGCGAAACGGGAAGGTCGTGAGCTTGCGGCCGATGACGGACTGGCTGAGCTGCAGGGCGGCGTCCTGGTTCAGGCTTTCGATGGCGTCACCCAGGGCGGGAACCGGGCTCCACCAGACGAGTACCAGGAACAACAGCCCCTGCCCGGCGCATTCGATGAGAGCGGAACGGCTCATGACCGGGAGATCCACTGGTCCAGCGCGGCGCCGCCCAGCACCAGAGCCAACTGCTGGATGGAGGCGCGAAAATTGGCCCGGGCCGTGACCGGATCGGGGCGTGCGACCAACCGCAGGCTCCGGTACAGGAACAGCGCGCCCCCGGCCAGGGCACCGGCCAGATAGAGCGGGCCCAAACCGTAGGCGTAGGGCAACAGGGACGCCAGCATGAGTACCAGGGTATGCCCCAGGATCACCCGGGCGGTGACCACATCCCCCACCAGGACCGGCAGCATGGGCACGCCCGCGGCATGGTAGTCGGAGCGCAGGGCTATGGCCAGGCTCCAGAAATGCGGGGGCGTCCAGAGAAACAGGACCAGCGCCAGGGACAGGGGCAGCGGACCGAGTGCGGGATCGACTGCGGCGGCTCCGGCCAGAATAGCGAAACTGCCGGCCGCGCCGCCCACCACGATGTTGAGCCAAGTGCGGCGTTTCAGCCACAGCGTGTAGACCCCGCCGTAGAAGAAGGCGCCCAGGAACACGAACAAACCGGACGGACCATTGATCGTCCATCCCACCAGCAGGCAGGGCACGAGCAGCAACAGGCCGAAAAAAATCAACCATCCGGTCGAACGCCGCAGTTGCCCGGTCACGAAGGGCCGGTTGCGGGTCCGCTGCATGCGGGCGTCGATGTCGCAGTCGAAATAATGGTTGAAGCCTCCGGATGCGGCGGCCGCAAGGAGTACGCCCAGGCTCAGGATCGCGATCTGCCACGGCGCCGGGGCCGGCCCCGGGGTCACGGCCATTCCTGCCAGCGCGGTCAGGACGATGGTCAGGCCGATGCGCAGTTTGAAGAGGGTCAAGAGAGGCCGGATCGTATCGACCATGGGACGTATTCCTGGCAAGGGACGGAAGACAAGGATGATCGTTGCGGCGGGGATGGACGCTGGGTCCATCCCCGCGCTGCACTCAGCTCATGTGCCAGAGGGAGGAGAGATACTTCGCGTTGATGAAGAAGTAGACCACGAAGGTTGCCAGGAAGACCAAGGCCAGGGTGAAGGTCCCCGGCGCGGCATGGCTGACCGCGCCTTCCGCCTCCGCGGGGGTCATCCCCAGGCGTTCCGGACGGACCAGGGTATAGCTGCCGGGCTTCAGGGGAACACCGAAGCTGGCCAACAGGGTGGCGTTCTGGTCCAGACGGCGGCCGAACACCAGGGATCCCACGGCGATGAGGACGTAGGCGCCCCCACCCACCGCGGCCAGGATGCCGCCGAGACCTGCCATCCCCAACATGGTGATGGCGGTACCGGCATACTGGTATTGCATCAGGGCGTCGGAGAAGCTCACATCCCAATGCCGCCGCGGCACGCCCAGGGTGCCGGCGCCCAGCATGAAGATGACCAGCATCGTCATGCCGCCGGCGAAGAGATAGGGCTGCCATTTGGCCAGCTTGGGCAGGATCAGTTCACGCTGGAACAGCACCGGAATCAGGAAGTAGGTGATGGCCATGAAGGCGAGGGTCGTGCCCACCGCCACGGTGGCGTGGAAGTGGCCGGGAACGAAGATGGTGTTGTGGATGATCAGGTTGATCTGCTCGGTGCCCATGATCACGCCGGTGATGCCGCCCAGGAATCCGAAGATGATCAGGGACAGGAACATGCCCGAGAACACCGGGTTGTCCCAGGGCGCCTTGCGCAGCCATTCGAACAGGCCGTTGGTATAGCCCTTCCGGCGCTGGGCCACCTCGATGGAACCGGGGACGGTCAGGCCGTGGACCATGCTGGCCAGAACCGCCAGATACATGGCATAGCTGGTGTTGAAGACCTTCCAGGACGAACCGATGCCTGGATCCACCAGCAGATGGTGGGCCGAGGCCAGCTGCAGGAACAGGATATAGAGCAGGAAGGCGGTGCGGCTCACCTTCTCCGACATGGGCGTGGCGCCGAACACGATGGCGGCGATGGCATACCAGATCGCCACCTGGGCCGAGACGTTGATCTGCTGGGAGGAATGTCCGAGCCCCCACCAGATGGTGCGGTAGACCAGGGGATCCACTTCCGGAATCAGCCCCACGGACCAGAGGAAGGTGGGGATCAGGATGACCGCCCCGAAGAGGATGCTCAGGATCGCGATGATGCAGGCGGTCAACGCCCCGAAGGTGACCAGGGGGATCGAGCCGTCGTAGGTCTTTTCCCGCTTGGCGATCACCAGGGTGGCCAGGAACAGGAAACAGCCCACCAGCGCCCCCACGGCGAACAGAATCAACCCCAGGTAGAAGGTCGGTTCCGCCGGCATGGGGACATAGCTGGTGAACATCACGCTGGAGTTGCCCCGCAGGAAGGTGAGGGTCGTCATGATGGATCCGACCACCATCAGGATGAACCCGAGCCACCCCAGGGCCGGTGCCGCCGGTCGCACCCGCAGCAGCGTGCTGGAGGCGAAATAGAGTACCGCCACCTCGAAGAAGATGATCCAGAAGATCAAAATATCCGTGCCATGAATGCTCAGGGCCATATAGAACGTTTCGGCATCCAACAGGTGGACGCTGGGCATGCGGGTGAGCATGACCAGCAGGCCGAAAATACCGCCGATCAGGAAGAAGACCACCGCGAATACCGCGTGGGCCTTCATGAGCGATTCCCCGGTCCTGTGGAAGAAAAGACCCGACCTGGGGCATTGTCTGAACAAGGTGTCAGCCATCCCGTGATCCTCCTTATTCCTTGACGTAGATTTTGCCGAGCATGGTGTGGTGACCAACTCCGCAATATTCATTGCAGACCACGCCGAATTCTCCGGTCTGGGTGGGGGTCAGAGTGACCACCGTCTCGTAGCCCGGCAGAATCTGCAGGTTGATGTTGACCGGCTGGATGGAGAATCCGTGCTGCCAGTCCACCGAAGAGAGGTGCAACCGGTAGGATTGTCCCTTCTTCAGTTCCAGGATGGGATACCACTCCCAGGTGCGGCCCAGCATATAGACATCGCTGCCGGGAGGCGGCGCCACCACAGGAATGTCGCCACTGGTTTCGGTGCGGACCTTGTGCTTCTCCACCATGGCCTGGACCTTGGCCTCGAAGGCGGCGGGGCTGGTCTTGTAGGATTCGTTGGAAAGATTCTGTTTGCCGAACAGATGCCAGTACGGCATCCAGAAAAACAGCACCAGACACCACACCAGGGCGATGCCGACCCACAGGGCTTCGATCCTGTCGATGGGTTTGTGCCACCAGATTCTTTGGGACGGGGGGGTGATTGCCATCGTCGCGTCTCTCCTGAGGTTACGGAGCCATGGGAATGCCGACCACTTCGGCCAGCCCCCAGATCAAATAAAAAATGGTGGGCGTGATGAGACCCAAGGCCAACAATTGGAAGGGGTTGTCCAACAGTTTCTGCATGAACGGCACCTCGTCCTGATCCCCCTGGGGCGGATCTGCTTGATCACTCATGGTCGTGTTCCTCCTGATTCCCCGGCTGGTTGACTTTGGAAAGGATGGGGAAGCCTTCCTCCACCCTCCACCGCGCAGGTCGAAGCGACCCCTTGTCATGGGTTGCCCAAGGGACTGCTGCGCCTGTCGGTCATGGTAGGGAGAGGCAGTGAAACCGTATTTGACGTAAATCAAAGAGGAACGATTTTTTTATTAACAATTTTTTTTTGTTATTTTCTTGCGGATGATGGGACGGATTTTGATGGATGGGGGGGGCCACCCTCCACCGATGAAAGCCGCATCCCGGCTGCCACGGTAGACAGGGGCAGGGGGGCAGTGGTCCTCGGCCACGAACGGTGGAACCGCATGGGGCCGAGGACGACCTGGTACGCCGTACTCAGTGAGAAGGAGTGGGGATGGCTTCTCCCAACAGCCGGTCCAGAATCTCCACCATCCGCTCGATGGACTCCTCTGCCACGTTGAGAGCCGGCATGAAGCGCAGGGTATCGGGGCGGGGGGCATTGATCAGCAGGTGGTTTTTCAGGGCGCGGGCGGCCAGGTCGGTGGCGTTCACCTGTTGCAGATTGAGGGCCAGCAGCAGGCCATGGCCGCGCACTTCCCCCAGGTGGTGTTTGGCGGACAGGGCTTCCAGGCGTTGCCGCAGGCGGGCGCCACGGCTGCGGACGCCTTCCAGGAAGCCGGGAGCGGTAATGGCTTCCAGCACCGCCAGGCCGGCGGCGGCCATCAGGGCGCTGCCGTTGAAGGTGCCGCCCTGGTCGCCGGGTTCGAAACAGGCCACCGCCTCGGTGGCGGCCATGGCGGCCAGGGGCACGCCGCCGCCCATGCCCTTGCCCAGGGTCATGATGTCCGGCTCAATGCCGGCCCGCTCGTGGTCGAACAGGGTGCCGCAGCGGCCCATGCCGGTCTGAATTTCGTCCACGATCAGCAGGATATTGCGTTCCCGGGTGAACTCCCGCAACCCCTGGAGAAACCGGGTGTCGGCCGGATAGACCCCGGCCTCGCCCTGCACCGGCTCCAGCATGACCGCCACGGTCTCGGTGGTGCAGGCCCGACCGACCGCCTCCAGATTGTTGTAGGCGACCTTGATGAAGCCGGGGACCTTGGGTTCGAACAGCCTGTCCCACTGGGGTTTGCCCGAGGCGGACATGGTGGCCAGGGTGCGGCCGTGGAAGCCGTGGTCGAAGGTGATGATGCCATAGGCGCCGGCCCGGTGGCGCAGGCCCCACTTGCGGGCCAGCTTGATGGCGCCCTCGTTGGCCTCGGCGCCGCTGTTGCAGAAGAAAATGCGATCGAAACAGCTGCGGGCGGTGAGGGCGGCGGCCAGTTCCCGGGCCGGTTCGTTGTAATAGGCCGGGCTGCAATTGACCAGCCGGGCGCTCTGGCGGGCCAGCGCCACCGTCACGACCGGGGGGCAGTGACCCAGGCAGTTGACCGCCCAACCCTGGACAAAATCCAGATAGCGGTTACCCTCCCGGTCCACCAGCCAATCTCCGGAGCCTTCCACGAAGGAGATGGGCGGACGGTGGGTGATTTCCATGAGGGGCCGGTAACGATCTGCGGACATCGGCTGTTTCTCCCTTCCTGCCGGCGGAGATTGCGGGTCGGGGCGGAGGAAGGTCCCCCGCCTGGGGTCGGGACGGATTGTGGCTGGTTGGCCGGCGGATTTCCAGGGAAGGCGGGAGGCGGCGTGGGACCCGGCTTTTCTTTCAAACGCGGCTGGGGTACGGTTGATGTCCCCCGGGGCCGGGACCCTGGGGACAGGCACTGAGCCGCGAATACTGCGGTGGCGGACCGCGTCGCGGCCGCGGGTGGCCGGGCTGGATTGACATGGGTCGAGGAGCGGACGATGGCGGGTTCCGGGATGTCTTTGATGGATGGGGGAAGCCTCCCTTCACCCTCCACCGATGAAAGTCACAGCGTGACTTTCACGGTCAAGAACTTTCCGTGGCTGCTTTTGGCGGTGTTGTGGCTGACGGTCGCGGTCGGCTCCGTTCCGGCCTGGGGAGAAGGCCAGGAGCCACCTCCGGAGGCCGAAGGGTTTGCGGGCGAGCGGGCCACGGCGGTCCGGAATGCGGAACAGAAAGCGGCCGCCGAACGCCGCAAGGCGATGCAGCAACAGCGCCGCCTGCGCCAGATCGAACGCCAGCAGGTCCGTCGCACTGCCCGGGGGGGGGACAAGGCCCAGAAAGCCGAAGTGCGACGGGTACGCCAGACACAGAAGGAAGAGCGGCGCGTCGTTCGCAAGGAAACCAAGACCCGCCGACAGCTCGAAAAGGAGCGGCGCCAGGAATGGCGGAAGAACATCCACCAACAACGCAAGGCTTGGCAGGCGGAGAATCCCAAGGCCAGCAAGGGCTGGCAGGACAAGCATCGCCAACAATGGCAACAGGAACGCAACCGGCGCCGGAGCTGGCGGGATCAACCCCCGCCCCAGGCCAGTGACCGCAGTACCTCGGCGGATTGATCCCGGGGGGATCCGTGCTTCCCGAACCTGGTCACGAAGTTGATTTCGCGAGTGATCGTGGCCGATATCCCGGGCGGCGGGGGCGGGGAGATGTGCGGCTTGCGGGGGGGGGTTTCGATTGAAAGTCCAACAGGGTGGGAGTATCCTTGAGACAGCATCGGTACCGTGAAGGTCGTTGTCCGGATTGTCACGGAACGGGGGTGGAAGGGTTTCTTCCATCCGCCCAGGTTGTGAACAGATCGACCGGATAATCGCCATGGCCGCCAGACCCCACTCGCCCCCTCCAGGGCTGCTGATTCCCCATCACAGCGCCGACGCGCCGTTTCTGGAAGCCTTGACTCCCCACC
>PEAP01000147.1 GCA_002753665.1 Magnetococcales bacterium DC0425bin3 | reverse complement strand
ACCCCCGGCCTCCCCGCCCCCGCCGCACCGTGTTCCGCCACCAGGAAAGCCGGAACCGTCACCCCAGGACGAGATCTTCCAGTCCCTGCTCGCCGATTCGATCCCCCGGGGGCGAAACTTCATTGCGCCATAGCAGTGCATTGATTCCGTGAGGGAGATGAAACCTCGTTTTCGCCTCCCGACGAGCAGAATGGCCATGGATGGCCATTCTGCGACTGGCCCTTGATTTGGCCGGAAACGTCAAGCGGTCAGACCGGAGAAAAAAGGGTGGCCGCCGAAATCTTTGCCTGGAGGGAGACAATGATCTGCTCCAATTCGACCCTCGCCTCGGCCTGCAGGCCAAGACATGTCGCAATTCCTTCCGCATCGGTACTCAATCGTGCTGCCATGGTTATCCGGAAATCGCCGCCATCATGCCGCACCATTCGGTATGCATGAAGGTGCATCGAATCCCCCATGACCGCTGGGTGTTTCAGGTGATCGAACCTGAACTCGCGCCCCATGTACGACAGGAGACCGTCTTGGACCACAAGGACCAGTTTTTTATTCACATGCTCGAATGTTGTAACCTTGTGATGCATCTGAATCAATATGGTCTTCGCAGTCATTTTCCAATTCATCCCGAAACTCTTGTCCGAAAATTCGGCGTCATCGGAGCGTGGCAGTCCAAGTTCACGGACCAGACGCTGCCGTTCCGGCCAGACAGTTCCCGTGGTGTCCAGGGTCTGAAGCTCGATCCCAACGAAATCCTTCACCTTTCCGTCGGCGACCGAAACCAGGAAGTAATCGACGCTGCCCCCTGGAACCGATACCTCGGCAACGATGTGCAGTTCGTTACCCGGCTCATGCAGGGTAAGCAGGTGGAAACAGTCCGTAAAAATCTGGCGGCGCTCGATCAACCGCGTCGGACAAATGATGGTCGGTGCAGGTGGTGAACCGTGCAGAACGGTACAGGATCCGATGGACAGGCCAGGATTGCTCTTGCGAACCTTATAGCAGCGACGGTTCAGATAGGGGCACTGCTGGGAGGTGACGATGCCGGACCAGTCCAGGGCAACGTTCCCTGCCGCATGACCAAACAGCTCAGCGACTTTGCTCATGGAACCGACCGAAGCCTTTCTTGCGTGAGTTCCAGGTAGTTCCGGGAAATATCGATCCCCACCGACTTGCGCCCCAGCAAGCGGGCTGCGACCAAAGTTGTGCCCGTCCCGGCAAATGGGTCCAGGGCAAGGCCGCCCGGCGGACAGGTCGCCAAGAGAGGGCGACGGCAGAGGTCGATCGGGTAGGGCGCGAAGTGTCCCTCACGTCCCTGGGTATCCTCGGGGATGATATCCCACACGTCGCCCGGCTTGCTTCCCTTGGGGTGATACTTGAGAAAATAAAAGCCGTTATCCAGAAGTTCCATGGCCCTTCCCGACACCTTGACACTGTCCGAATGCGTGGTCCGCTGCTGCCCACGGATGATCATGCGAAAGTCGGAAAGCCTGCCCTCCGCCACGTCTTCGAGAATCTTCTCCAGGGCAGCGAACGCCGCCTTCTTCTCCGCGGGGGTCAGAGCCGTCGACAGTTCGATCTGCCTCTTGTAGCGAACGCCAGAGACCCCCGTGGCAGAAACCACCGCCCCGTTGACCACCTTGGCTTCACGCACCCTGGAGCGGATGGCATCGGCATCGTAATAGTAGCCTCTGGCTTGTTTGACGAAGTGGAAGAGGCTTTCATGAACGTTGGCCAGGCGGTCCTTGCTGTTATCCATCCCGCCTTTGAGTTTGTTCCACACCACGGCATTCCGCAGCACCCAGCCTTGGCAGTCGATCAACTCGAAGGTCACCCGCCAGGGAATCCCGACCAGCCCCTTGCCACTGTAAGAGTCACCCAGATTGAGCCAGAACGAACCTTCCGGCTTGAGGACGCGTTTCACCTCACCAAAGACTTCAGCCAAGTGATGCACATAATCCCGGTAGTCGGTTTCAAGCCCGATACCACCATTATGGTATTCCCGTTTGCCCCAATAGGGGGGGGATGTCATGGAAAAATCAATGGCGGAGTCTGGGAGCGACCGCAACACGGCCTTGGCATCGCCCAGCATCATCAGAGGAGTCACATCAACACCCTGGCGGTAGGTGTCGAATGCACGGCCGTGGTTCTTCTCGATGATTTCCCTTTCGCCATCCTGTCGGCCGAACAGCGGGAAGTCACTCCCGACCACCCGCTTTGCGCCTGTTCGTTTCATTCGCTTCATCCTTTTGAAGAGGCCCCAGACCCCGACCGTCCAAAGGCAACCAGGCCCCCTCCAGGCGTGCTCCATCGAAGCGGGCACCCTCCAGGCGGGCGGACCAGCGCAGGATGGCGCCCTGCAGGTTGGCGTCGGTGAAATCCGCTCCAGTCAGATCGGCGCCGATGAAGGATCCGTTGGTCAAGTCAGCCCCCCGAAAATCGGCCCGGGCCAGGCGGGTCTGTTCGAAGGAGGCCTCGGCCAGACGGGCGCCGGCGAAGCGGGCGCCTTCCAGATGACTGCCGTTGAAGACGGCCCGTTCCAGGTTGGCCCGGCTGAAATCCACCCCCGGGGCGGTGCCGGAGCTGAAGTGCAGCCCGCGCAGATCGCGCCGGGACAGGTCGCCGCCGGCGGGCAGGGTGGCCTGTTTCAGGGACAGGGAAAAGAGCTGTTCCCGGTACAGTTCCAACAATTGCAGGGGGGAGTCCAGCACCCGGGGCAGCAGGGGCCGGGTCCATTCCCCGGCATGACTGATCAGCAACCCCCCGAGGATCACCAGCAGGCTGGCCAATCCCAGACCAGGGGCCATCCACCAGGGCGACCAGGGCCGCCAGCGCCGATCCGGTCGCCAGACCCGGGGCCAGAAGATCAGCAGCAGGGCCAGATCCGCCCACAGGGCCAGCCGTTGCAGGTTGGTGAGCCACAGGTCATGCAGCGGCAGGCACTGCAGGGTGATCGCGGCCAGCAGGGCCAGGGGCAGGATCACCAGCGACAGATGCCACCCCAGCCAGCGTCCCAGACGACGCCCCCAGCCCACCGGCGCGGTCAGCCCCAGACGGGCAAGCAGCCAGCCGTGGCCCGCCACCAGCAGCCAGGGCAGCAGCAGGTCCAGCCAGGGCAGGATCCCCCCGGGTCGGGCCAAAGTGCCCTGGAGCAGCAGCAGGCGATGGTCCTGGAACAGCAGGGCCGCCACGGCAGCCAGAAGCACGAACCAGCTCAACCGGAAATATCGAGAGTTGTCCATCCCGCCACCTCCTCCGGGGTCTCCAGCGCAAAGGCCCGGCATTTCACGCCGCACCAGAAGCCCTGCTGGGTCAGCAGGATGTCCCGGCCATCGAACCGCACCCGCTTGCGCCAGCTCCCGTCGTCACCCCAGGTGTCGCCCGGCAGCCGTTCCAGATGGATCCAGGATGGATCAGTCAAAGGTTTCATGGATCGCTTCGTCCCTGGGAAACGCTCTCCACCGCCAACGCCTCCTCCAGCGCCGTGATGACCTCATCCAGACGGTCCGGCCCCACGCCATAAAAAAACCGCCCCCCGGGGGCGATGCGCATGTTGGGGCCCCGGTTGCATTGTCCGAAGCAATTGATGATCTCGACCCGGCCCGGATGACCGCGCCGGGTCAGCTCCGCATCCAGTCGGGCCAACAGCTCCCCGCTGCCCCGGGCGGCGCAGGAGGGGCTGGTGGGACTGATCCGTTCCTTGACACAGACCAGCAGGCGCACCGATCCCTTGCTGTCCTTCATGGGGTATTTTCTCCAAGGCTGCTGCCAGAGACCGGTTCATGATACCATGAAAGCCGTTTCGGTCATCCCGCGGACCGCATCAGGGTCACGGGGACCCTTCTTGCCCGCACTGGATCCATGCCCGCCATGCCCCAGGCATTGCCCTGCCGTTGCGCGTCCTGCCGGATCCCGGCGCTGCTGCTCGCCCCGCTCCTGCTGCTGACCGCCTGCGGCGGGCGGCCTCCGGACCCGGTCTTTGTACGGCAGTGGGGAGACGCTCACAAGAGTTGCGTCACTCTCAAAGGGGAGATGGATGACCTGCAATACCGGGTCAAGGGCCTGTTGGCCCGGGTGTCGAACCGCTTCTTCTGGGGCATGAGCGCCGCCGAAAAGGTGGAACTGGCCGCCTGGCGCGGACGCTACGATCATCTGGCGGTCATTGCCGAACAGCAGGATTGCGGCGCCAAACCCCGGGAAGCCGCCGTGCCGGGCGAAACCGGCCAGCGTTTGCAGTTCGAGGTGCCGCTGTCCGGATCCCGGTGACCGGCGGCCAACGTCAACCAAGGATTTTCGGTCATGGACCCACAGCCCATTCAGGAAACCATCCAGACCTTCCTGGAGCAACAGAGCGGCCTGCGGCCCGCTCCCGATGACGACCTGTTCGAAACCGGGGTGCTGGACTCCATGGGGGTGGTGGACCTGATCCTGCATCTGGAAGAGGTCTGGAATCTGGAATTCAACCCGGAAGATGTCTCCATGGCCAACCTGGTCACGGTGCGGGCCATCACGGCGATGGTGCGCGCCATGCTCCCCCCCTGACCCCAGTCCCTGCCGCCATGGATCTGCTGCGCGCCATTGCCCGTCATGCCGCCGCCCATCCGGACCGGCCGGCCATCGTGCGCCAGCGCCCCGACGGCGGTGTCTTCGACACCGTCTCCCGGGCCGGATTCGCCGGGCTGGTGGGTTATTTTGCCCGTATCCTGCACCCCCTGCCTCCGGCGCCGGTGGCTCTCACCCTCTGGCACCGGCGCGATGCCCTGGCCCTGGCCGCCATGGTGGGGGTTCTGGCCGCCGGTGGCGGTTTCGCCTTCCTGAACCAGAAACTGCAACCACCCCAGTGGGGACCGCTGCTCGGCCGCCTGGGGGCCACCCGGATTTTGACCGACCGGACCGGGCTTCGCAGCCTGGCCGCCGGAACGGAACATTGGACGCCCGCCCCAGGCAGCGCCATCCTGCTGCCCATACGCCCTGGGGAAGCCCCGCCGTCCGTCCCCTGCCCGCTCCAGACTCTGGATCCGCTGCCGGAACCACCGGCCGCCCCCCTGCCATGCCCCCCGGACGCCCCGGCCTGCTGTCTGTTCACTTCCGGCTCCACCGGTCCGCCCAAGGGCGTGCTGGTGAGCCGGAAGGATTTGGACCGGCGGGTGGCCGGCGAGGTGGCCCTGCTGGGGTTGGGACCCGACGACCGTCTGCTGGCCCTGCTGGCCTGGTCCGCCGATGTGGGTCTGAACCAGGCCCTGGCGGCCCTGGCGGCAGGGGCCACCCTGGTGATCCTGGATCTGGCCCTGCCGGCGGACATCCTGACCACCGCCGCCCGGCAGGGGATCACCGGCATCCACGCCATCCCAACCATCTGGCAGGGGCTGCTGGGGGCGGGACTGGCCTTCGACACCGCCGGCCGGCACCAGAGCCTGCGTTTTCTCACCCTGTCGGCGGGCGATCTGCCCCCGGTGCAGCGCGACGCCCTGCCCCATCTGGCCCCCGGGGTGGGCATCTTCAAGACCTATGGCCAGACCGAGACCTTCCGCTCCAGCGCGCTGCGGCCGGAGGAATTCAGCGGCCATGCCGCCAGCGTCGGCCGGCCCCTGCCGGGGGTGAACATCACCATCGTGGATGACGCTGGCCGGCCCCTGCCCCCCGGCCACAGCGGCCAGATCATCCATCGGGGCGCCGGCACCATGCTGGGCTATCTGGACCAGGACCGGCCGCCCCCGGACCAGGTCGCCACCGGGGACTGGGGCCATCTGGACCCGGAGGGATATCTGCACATCGCAGGCCGGCGGGATGCCATGCTCAAGGTGGCCGGCCACCGGTTCTATCCCCGGGAAATCGATGCCCAGGTGATGACCCTGCCGGCGGTGGCCGTCGCCCAGACCGTGGGCCTCGCCCCGGCCGGCGGCGGCGACCGGCTGCCGGTCACCTGCGTCGAGGCGCTGGCGGGCCAGATCCTCGATGGACCCACTCTGGAACGCGCCCTGCGCCGGCGGCTGCCCTCCCACATGCTGCCCGTGCGCCTGATTCCACTGGCCGCCCTGCCCCGTACCGCCAATGGCAAACCGGATCTGGTGGCCCTGGAGCGGCTGGCCCGGATCGCCCTGGGGGAGGACGGAGCGTGACTCTCTACCGTCTGAAGGGGGTGATTCCGGCAGGGCTCTATCCGCTGCTGGGCCCGGTCTACCGGCTGGGACGGCGGCTGGCGGCCCGAGTCACGACCGGTTTCACCGGCCCCCATCTCACCCCCGGCGAGTTGGAACGCCTGTTGATCCACCTGGGCTTTCGCTCCGGGGCGGTCATTTTGCTGCACAGCTCCATGGATGCCGTGCGCCGCGCCGCGCCGGCGATCGATCCCATGGCCTTGATCGCCCTGATGCGCCGCCTGCTGGGACCCGAGGGCACCCTGCTGATGCCCACCTTCCCCTTCCGGGGTCGGGAGGAGGAGTTCATCCGCACCGACCCGCTGTTCAATCCCCGGCGCACACCCTCCCGGGTGGGATTGCTCACGGAACTGTTCCGCCGCCTGCCCGAGGCCCGGCGCAGCCTCCATCCCACCCATCCCGTGGCCGGCATCGGTCCCCGGGCCGACTTTCTGCTGGGAGAGCATCATCGGGGCCGCACCTACGGCCCCACCTCGCCTTTCTACCGCCTGCGGGACTGCGGCGGCCGGGTGGTGGGCCTGGGCACCCAGACCGAAAGCTTCACCATCCAATATGTGCCTGAGGAACTCCATCCGCGTTGCCGGAACCTGGTCTTTCACCCCGACCCGGTCCCCATGCCGGTACTGGACGGCGACCAACGCCTCACCTGCCTGGTTTACCCGAAGAAGGCCCTGGTGGACTATGCCAACGTCTATCGCGCCCAGGAAATCCTGCGCATCGAGGGACTCATGG
>PEAP01000146.1 GCA_002753665.1 Magnetococcales bacterium DC0425bin3 | reverse complement strand
ATGACGAGGAGACGGAAGGGTTGGATTTGTCCCTCCACGATGAAAAGGGATACAATCTGATGGAATTCGGTTCCAGGTAACACCGGCCCTCCCCTGCCCCGCCGCCGGTCGCGGCGGGGCGGGCCGGTCTCCCCCGGGCCCCGGGCTGATCCCGCCGGGGGAGACCGCCTGCATGGAGCAGCAAAGAATCCCCGCCTTGCGACCCTCCCCCGAAGGCCGCCTGACCCACCTGCTGCGTTTCCTCCCCTGGCTGCTGCTGGCCCTGGGTTTGACGGCCACGTTCGCCTGGTGGCGCCATGAACGCAATCTGAACGACCGGGTATCCCAGATCCGTTTCGACCACCATTCCCAGAAGATCACCGAGCTGGCCGATCAGCACCTGGTGGCCCTGGAAGGCGTCCTCCGCGCCGCCCAGGGACTGTGGCATGCCCTCGAAGTGGAACCCTCGGCCGACGAATGGCGGCGGCTGGCGGCCAGCCTGGGCCTGGAAGAAAGCTTTCCGGCCCTGGCCTGGATCGGCTTCGTGCGTCCGGTCCCCCATGTCCTGCGCGATGCCTTCGAGGAGCAGACCCGGATGCGGGGCCATCCCGGCTTTCGCATCCAGGCATCGGAACCCCGTTCCGATTATCTGGTTCTCACCCATCTTTGGCCCAACCGCGGCACTCCTCCCCCCCACGGGACCGACCTGGGGGCCGAAAAACGCCGCCGGGAGGCGGCCCTTCTGGCCCGGGACACGGGCCTGCCCATTCTCTCCCGCCCCCTGGCCCTGGAAACGCCCCAGGGCAACCGCACCGGGTTCCTGCATTTCATGCCGGTCTTCGGGGAACCGCCGCCCACCTCCCAGGAAGAGCGCCAGGGCGCCCTCACCGGGTGGATCGTGGCGGCCTACGAGAGTACCGCCCTGTTTCAGAGCCTGTTCGGCCAGGAGTCCTCCCAGGTCCGCATCGAAGTCTTCACCGGACCCACCCCCGGGGTCGGCCTGCCCCTGTACGACTCCCTGTTCAACCACGCGGCCTATCCCCTGCTGCAGCCCTCCCAGGAGATCAACCCCGTGGAGGGGCACCTCCGGGTGGCCGGCAACCCCTTGAGCCTGCGCCTCAGCCCGGCCCCCTCCTTCCAGCCCTCCTATACCCAGATCTTCCAACGCCAGGGGCTGACCATCATTCCCCTGGCCGGCCTGTTGGCCAGCCTGTCGCTGTTTCTCATCGCCTGGGGGCTGCTCTCCATCCGGGATCGGGCCCGTCAGGAGGCCCTCTCCATGACCCAGGCGCTGCGGGAAAGCGAGGCGCGGCTCTTCAACCTGATCCTCCAGGCGCCCATTCCCATCATGCTCCACGACGGGACCGGCCGGATCGACCTGATCAACCACCGCTGGGCGGAACTGTCCGGCTACGAGCCCGGCATCATCCCCGACCTCCGCAGCCTGGTGGCCCACTGCTGCAAGGAAACCGACCCGGAAGCCGTGCTGGCCCTGCTCAACCCATCCCCCAACCCGGATGATTCCCCCCACGCACCCCGGGAGATCACCTTTCAGACCGCCAATGGCCACCAGCGCATCTGGATGGTCCATTCCCGTCCCCTGGGTGGGATTTCCGGGCCGGCGGCCTCCGACGCCCCGGGTCTGGTCATCACCATGGCCATGGACATCACCGACCGCAAACTGGCCGAACGGGAGCTGGCCGAAAGCCGGCGGCGTTATCGGTATGTGTTCGAAAACGTTTCCACCGCCATCTGGGACGAGGATTTCACCGCCGTGTACGCCCGCTTGCAGCAGCTCGCGGCCCAGGGGGTCCAGGACATGCAGTCCCATCTGACCCACCACCCGGACCTGGCCAGGGAACTGCTGGGCCTGGTGACGGTCAACGATGTCAACCGCGCCACCCTCCGGATGCATCACACCAAGACCAAGGAAGAGCTGAAGGCCTCCTTCGCCGACATTTTCGACCAGGCCTCCCTGGCGATCTTCATTCGGGAGATCTGCGCCATCTGGTCCGGGCAGGACAGCACATTCCAGGCCGAGGTGGAGCGGATTGCCGCCAGTGGGGAACGGGAAACCCTGCTGCTGTCCATGCCCATTCCCACCAACGCGGAACAGTTGCGCAATGTGCCGGTGAGCCTGACCGACATCACCCCGGTCAAACGGGCCGAAAAGGAACTGCGCCGGGCCAAGCGGGCCGCCGAGGCGGCCAACCGTTCCAAGAGCGAATTCCTGGCCACCATGAGCCACGAAATCCGCACCCCCATGAATGCCATCATCGGCATGGCCGAGGTGCTGGCCGAAACCTCCCTCGACGACGCGCAGCGCAGCTATGTGGATGTGTTCCGGCGCGCCGGGGAAAACCTCCTTACCCTGATCAACGACATTCTGGATCTTTCCAAGGTCGAAGCCGGACGACTGGAACTGGAGCTGATGCCCTTTTCCCTGCGGGAACTCATGGATCAGGTGGCCGACCTGTACGACATCCGCGCCCGGGAAAAGAGCCTGGACCTGGACCTGCGGGTGGATTCGACCCTGGCCGACCACCGGCGGGGAGACCCCAAACGGCTGCGCCAGATCCTGATGAACCTGGTGGGCAACGCCATCAAGTTCACCGAGACGGGCCGGGTGACCCTGGAAGCCGGTCCCGCGCCGTCAGACCCGGAGGCGGTGCTGTTCCAGGTGATCGATACCGGCATCGGCATTCCAGCGGACAAGGTGGCCATGGTCTTCGAGGCCTTCACCCAGGCCGATGTCTCCACCACCCGCCGCTTCGGCGGCACCGGGCTGGGGCTGGCCATCTGCCGGCGACTGGTGGACCTGATGGGAGGCGATATCGAGGTGGAGAGCCACCCCGAAGCCGGCAGCGTGTTCCGCTTCCAAGTGCGCCTGCCACCGGTGGCTTTCGAGCCAGAGGCCGCTGCCCAGGATCCGGCCCCGGGCCTGTCCGGCGTGCGGGTGCTGGTGCTGGACGATCTGGCCGACAGCCGTCTGATCCTGTCCGGCATGGCCCAGGGCATGGGGTTGCATCCGGAACTGGTGGCCAGCGACGCCGAAGGGCTGGCCGCCCTGCAACGCGCCCGGGAGACGGAACATCCCTTCCAACTGGCCATTCTGGCCGGCCACCTGGGCGACCGCAACGCCCTGGCCACCGTGGCCGCCCTGCGGGAGCAGGCCCACCTGCCCCTCCTGCCCGCGGTGGTGATCAGCGCCTATCACCGGGACGGCGACTTGGCCCGGGCCCGGGACATGGGGGTACGGATGCTGCTCAAGCCGGTCAAACGGGCCGACCTCAACCTGGCTTTGCGCCAGTGCCTGACTTCCCCCGGAGTCCTGCCTCCGGCACCCCCCCCTCCCGCCCGCCGCGGGCTGCGCCTGCTGCTGGCGGAGGATTCCGAAGACAACGCCCTGCTGATCAGGGTCTTCCTGAAAAAATCCGGCCATCACCTGACGGTGGTGGACAACGGTCGCGAGGCGGTGGATCGGGTGGCCCGGGAGGCCTTCGACCTGGTGTTGATGGACATGCAGATGCCGGTGATGGACGGCCTGTCCGCCGTGCGGGCCATTCGTGCCCGGGAACAGCGGGAGGGCCTGCCCCGCCTGCCCATCCTGGCCCTGACCGCCCACGCCTTCCCCGAGGATCAGCGCAACAGCCGCGCCGCCGGCTGTGACGGCCATCTGACCAAACCCATCGGCAAGCAACGCCTGCTGGACGCCATCGCCGAGGCCTGTCGGGAACTGGTGGCCGGCCCCTCCCCTCCCGAGTGAGTTCCCGATTGGGACATTGACCTGATTCGAGGCCCTGGGTCAGAATCAATTTTGACGGATGGGGGAAGCCTCCCTCCACCCTCCACCGCTGCAAGTCGCAGCGCGACTCGCAGCGCTCAATGGATGGGGGAAGCCTCCCTCCACCCTCCACCGCTGCAAGTCGCAGCGCGACTCGCAGCGGTAATCGGCCCCTGGCACGGGCTTCCCACGCCCGGCCTCCCTGGGGAGGCCCAACCTGCATCGGCATGCCATGGACCCTGGACCCATCACCGGCACGGCGTTGCGCCGCATCATCCTGGAAAAATCCTTCCAGGCCCAGGTGGGCCATATCGGCTCGGCCCTGTCCGTGGCCGACATCATGGCCGCCCTGTTCGGGGACGTTCTGCACATCCCCCATCCCCGGGATCCCGAACGTGACCGCTTCGTCCTGGCCAAGGGCCACGCCTCCCTGGCTCTCTATGCGGCGCTGTATCTCAAGGGCTGGATGGCCCGGGCAACCCTGGACAGCTTCCGGGCCGACGGCAGCCCCCTGGGCACCCATCCCGAAGCCGTCCTGCCCGGGGTGGATTTCGCCACTGGTTCCCTGGGGCACGGACTGTCCATGGCCGTGGGCGCCGCCCTGGCGGCCCGGCTGCAAGGCAGCCCGCGCCGGGTCCATGCCCTGCTCAGCGACGCCGAATGCAACGAGGGTTCGGTCTGGGAGGCGGCCCAGTTCGCCGCCCATCACCGGCTGGACCACCTGACCGCGATCATCGACTGCAATGGCATGCAGGCCATGGGTCCCACCCGGGACATCCTCAACATGGACCTGCCCCAACGCTGGGCGGCCTTCGGCTGGCGGGTGCGGGACGTGGACGGCCACGACCGGGAAGCTTTGACCCAGGCCCTCTCGGCCATTGACGGTCGGGACCACCGCCCTCTGGCCGTGGTGGCCCGGACAGTCCAGGGCAAGGGGGTGTCCTTTATGGAGAACGTCCTGAAGTGGCATTACTGGCCCATGAATGCCGAGCAGTTCCGGCAGGCCATGGCCGACATCGGCGCCCCGGTGACCCCATGAGGAAGAGCTTCATCGACGCTCTGGCGGAGCTGGCCGCCCGAGATCCCCGCCTCGTCCTGCTGACCGCCGATCTCGGCTATACCTTGATGGAACCCTTTGCCGCCCGCTTTCCCAGGCGCTATTTCAACGTCGGGGTGGCGGAACAGAACATGGTGGGCATGGCCACGGGCCTGGCCGATGCCGGTTTCATCCCCTACCTGTATTCCATGGTGCCCTTCCTTTGTCTGCGCCCCTTCGAGTTCATTCGCAACGGGCCGGTCCTGCACCGTTTGCCGGTGCGCCTGGCCGGGCCGGGCGGAGGGTTCGACTATGGCGGCGACGGCTCCTCCCATCACGGCCTGGAAGACCTGGGGGTATTGCGGACGCTCCAGGATATCACCATCGTCACTCCCGCCGACGCCGGCCAGGCCCGGACCGCCCTGGCCCATTGTCATGAGAGTCCGGGACCGGTCTACTTTCGCCTGGGCAAGGACGAATCCTTCCGCCTGCCCGGCCTGGAGGAGCGCTTTCCCCCGGAAGGATTGACCGTGACCCGGACGGGGAACAAGGTGGTCCTCATCACCATGGGCAGCCTGTGCCGGGAGGTGGATCAGACCGTTGATCTGCTCGCCGGACATGACATCCACTGCACCCTGGCCGTGGTGGCCCGTCCCCATCCGGTGCCGGAAGCCGCCCTGGCGGCGCTGCTGGCCACCCACGCCCTGGCGGTGACGGTGGAGGAGCATGTGTCGACCGGGGGGTTGGGTTCGGTGGTGGCCGAAGTCGTGGCGGAACGGGGTCTGGCTTGCCGACTGATCCGGCGCGGCGTCCGCACCATCCAGCCCGGCCTGGTCGGATCCCGGCCGTTCCTGCTGGAACAACACGGGCTGGATCCCCGCTCTCTGGCCAGGTGTGTGGTCGAGGCGCTGCGGTGAATGCCTCATCCCCATCGCTGGAGGCCGCCTTCGAGGCCACCCGCTGCCTGTTCTGTCCCGAGGCCCCGGCCCGGGAGCTGTTTCCCCGGCGGCTGGATCCGGCCCGGCTGGGCGGCTACGCCTTCAGCGCCCGCCGCCAGCGGACGCGGGAGCATTACCGCCTCGTGACCTGTACCGGCTGCGGCCTGGTCCGTTCCGACCCCATCCTGCCAGAAGCCGTGATCAACCGCTGGTATCGTGAGAGCGCCTTTCTGTTCTCCGGGGAGGCCGCTTTCGCCGCCACCACTTATGCGGCTTTGCTGCAACGGCTGCGGACCAGCCATCCCGGGGCATCGGCCATCGGCTCCCTGTGCGAAATCGGTTGCAGCACCGGCTTCTTCATGGAACGCTGTCTGGAGATGGGCATCACCGACCAACTGGGGTTCGAGCCGAGCCTCCAGTGCCGGGAGCGGGCCGACCCCCGGGTGCGGGATTGGATCGTGCCGGCCCCCTTCACCCCAGAGGCCGCCGCCGACCGCCGTTTCGACCTGCTGGCCGGGTTCCATGTGTTCGATCACCTGCGCGACCCCCGCCAGGCCCTGGCCCAGGCCGCCGAACTGCTCAACCCGGGCGGGTTCGTCCTGCTGGTCTGTCACGACGTGGCCGCGCCCCTGGCCCGACTGCTGGGTCGCTTCAATCCCATCTTCGATGTGGAACATATTTACCTGTTCTCCACTCAAACCATCGCCCGACTCCTGGAGGCGTGCGGCTTCCAGGTCCTGGAAATCGGGGCTTTGGGCAACACCTATCCGCTGGCATATTGGCTCAGGATGGCCCCGGGGGGACGGTGGCTGGGAGCCCTCGTGCCCGAACCCCTGGCGCGCCGCCCGGTGACCCTGAAGGCGGGCAATCTCTATGCCTTCGGACGCAGAAGAGGATGAGCCGATGCTGACCGATAAACGGATCTCGGTGGTGGTCACCTGCTACAGGGACGAGGGCAGCGTGCTGGAAATGTTGCGCCGGCTGGAGCAGACCCTGTCCGGGGTGACGCCCCATTGGGAGGTGATCTACGTCAATGATCACAGCCCGGACAACGCCGAGGCGGTGCTGCTGGAGCAGGCCCGCACCAATCCCCGGCTGACGGTGATCTCCCATGCCCGCAACTTCGGTGCCCAGGCCGCCTTCACCACCGGCATGCTCCAGGCCCGGGGGGATGCGGTGGTCATCATGGACGGGGATCTCCAGGATCCGCCGGAGATGATCCGCGATTTCGTGGTCAAATGGCTCGAAGGCCACGAGGTAGTCTACGGCATCC
>PEAP01000145.1 GCA_002753665.1 Magnetococcales bacterium DC0425bin3 | reverse complement strand
CGGCCGGACAGGTCTTCTCCAGCAGGTCGATGCCCTCGTCATGGCGACCTTGATTTTGAAGGAGACGGGCCAGGGTCCCGGCCGCTTCCAGGGTGAAGGGATGGGCCGGTCCCAGGGATTTTTCGTACCCGGACAGCACCTCCCGGGCCAGGGCCAGCGCCGGTTCATAACGGATGTTCCCCTCCAGGACCTTCACCCGTTCTTCCCGAACGCCCAGCACCTCCGGATGCTCCGCACCCAGAACGCCGGTCATGCCGGCTTCGGCCTGCTTGAGCAGTTCCTCGGCCTCGGCGGCGGCCCCGGATTTGGCCAGGATGACCCCCAGATCCCGCTCGGCGGCATGGGTGAGGAAATGCTCGGCGCCAAACTGCTCCCGGGCCATGGTCAAGCCCTGGCGACCGGCGGTCACCGCCTTGGGGTGATCCCCGGCCAGGCTGGCGCCCAGCCCCTGATCCATCAGGGCGCGCCACAGCCCCACCGCCTTGCCCTCGGGATCGGACTCCGGCGGGGCGGAGGCCTTGGCCAGGCTCTGTTCCGCCGCCTCGGGCAACTGCCCGGCAAGGCGGGAGATGAGCCCCAGATCGACGGCGACGGCTTCCGGATCCGGATCCTTGGCCTCCGCCGCCAGGTCCACCGCCAGCACCAGGTGCTTCAGGGCCTCGGCGGCATTGCCCTGCCGCTCGGTGAGCCGGGCCACGGCCCGGGCCAGCTCGGGGCTCTTGGGATTGATCTTGAAGGCGGAGGTGAATTGCTCCAGGGCGCCCTGGAGATCCCCTTCCTTGAGGGTCGCCTGGGCCTTCTCGGCCTCCGCGCCGCCCTCCTTGGGCCAGCGGGCCTGCAGGCGCAGGGCCTGGAGGGGATCTTCCGCCAGGATCGGCGTTCCGGTCGCGGCATCAACCAGGGCGGAACCGGCCGGCCCGCCGGGGATGGCGAGGACGGCCTGGGCCTTCTTCAGCCATTGGCGGGCGGCGTTGCGGTCCAGGGTGACGCCCTCGCCCTTGAGCAGAAGCATGCCCAGGTGCTGCTGGGCCGGACCATGACCCGCCTCGGCAGCCTTGCGGAACAGCTCGGCGGCCTTCTTGTGATCCTCGGGCACCCCCAGGCCCATATAATGCATGAGCCCCAGATTGGACAGGGCGCCCAGGTGCCCCTGGGCGGCGGCCTTTTCGTACCATTTCAGGGCTTCGGCGTCGTTGGGCTTCTTGACCCCCTGGGCGCTGAACTGCAGATTGCCCAGCATGTTCTGGGCCTCGACATGGCCCTGTTCGGCGGCCTTGGTGAGCCAGTCCAGGGCGATCTTGGCATCGGCCTTCACCCCCCGACCCAGGTGATGGAACATGCCCAGGGCCGCCTGGGCATCGGCATTGCCGCTGTCCGCCTGCTGCTGGATTTCGGCCACCTGGGCGGGGGTGATGCCCGCCCCGTCTTCCGCCCGAACGCAGTCCGGAAACCAGAGGCCGGCAACCAACAGCATCAGGGCCAGCGCCCAACCGCGGGCAGTGCCAGTAGAACCAGTCATGGGGGACGCCTCGGAGACGGTCCGGACCCGGTCCGGACCCGGCTGCTGGGTTCATTCCGATGGATGGAGGATGGGGGACGCCGCCCGCCACCCTCGACCCCGTGCCATCGTGCAGAGACGCTCGGGGCCGCAGTCAGGATACCAAAAAGGCCGGCCGGCCAGGAATAAATTTCATGGCCGCCCAGGACGACGACCAAGAGTCAGGAAAAACAATGGCGATGAAGGGATGATCGTGCTATATTTCCGTGGAAGGAGCGATTCTCCAATGACGACACTGACCTTCGACACGCTCAAATACGCCAACCACCTCAAGGCGGCCGGCATGCCGGACAAGCAGGCCGAAGCCATGGCCACTGCCCAGGCCGAGGTCAGCGAACAGTCCTTGAGCGGATTGGTCACCGGAGCCATGCTCGAAGCCAAGCTGGAGAAGGAGCTGGCCCCGGTCCGCACCGACCTGGCGGCGATCAAATGGATGCTCGGCATCCTGATGGCCGGGGTGGTGACGCTCATTCTCAAGTCCTTCTTTCCGAACTGAACTGGAATGGCCTCGGGGCCGACCTACACCAGCCCCCGTCCGCCGTCCACCGCCAGCACCTCCCCGGTCACATAGTCGGCGCCCACAAGATAGCGCACCGCCCGCAGCACCGCCACCGGTCCCGCCTGTTCGGACAGGGGGGTGCGGGCCTGCATCTGGCGAAAGGCCGCGGCGCCGGCAGCGTCCGCGGGGGCCAGGATGGCCCCGGGGGCGATGGCGTTGACGCGCACCCGCGGGGCCAGATCCCGGGCCAGACCGCGGGTGGCGGCGATGAGGCCGGCCTTGGCGGCGCCGTAGGCGGCATGGCCGCCCAGGGGACGGCGACCCCACAGGTCGGCGATGTTGATGATCTGGCCGCCGGCGGTCATCCCCTCGGCGACCTTCAGGGCCAGCCACAGGGGACCCTGGAGGTTGACCTTGAACAGGGCATCCATGGCCTCCCAGGTGCCGCCATCCCGGGGAGTGGGAAAGAACAGCGCGGCGTTGTTGATCAACAGGGTGGGCGATCCCAGCTCGTTGCGGATCCGGTTGAGCGGGGCGCTGATCAGGGCCGGATTGGTCAGGTTCATGGCGCAGGCCTCGGCCCGGCCACCGGTGGCCTGGATGTCCCGGACCACCGCCTCGGCCCCCCCCTGGTTGCTGTGCCAGGCCACGGCCACGGCGAAGCCCAGCTCGGCCAGATCCCGGCACAGCAGCGCCCCCAGCCGCCCGCCACCACCGGTCACCAGGGCCACGCTGCCCGGTGGGATCGCCGTGGGCAGTTCCCCCCTCCCGGCCGCCGCGACTTCCTGGATCGAGGCCGCTACCGCCACGGGCATGGAGGACGGCTCCGATGGCGGCGCGACGGGTGCGTCCTGGGTGGGCTCCCCCTCCTCCCAGCGCAACCCCCGCGGACGCCGGGCCTGGCGAATGATGTCCAGGGGGGATTCCGGGGCCGGGCGTCCGGCACGGATTTCTAGCCAGCGGTGAATGAACCACAGGGGAGTCAGCAGCACGATGAAGGGCGAGGCCAGGAAAACGCCGATCCCGATCTTGAGGACGCGACCCAGAAAACCGACCATGGCATGAATCCTTGAGGAGAAGATTCAGGCCCGGGGATGCAGGCGGCTGTGGATTTCCTTGAGCCGCTCCCGGGCCACATGGGTATAAATCTCGGTGGTGGAAATGTCGGCATGCCCCAGCATCATCTGCACCGCCCGCAGATCGGCGCCATTATTGAGCAGGTGGCTGGCGAAGCTGTGCCGCAGCAGGTGGGGTGACAGGGGTTTGACGATGCCGGCCAGCAGGGCATGGCGGCGGATCAGATGCCAGAAATTCTGTCGGGTCATGGCCCCGCCCCGGGCGGTGACGAACAGCGCCTCGGTGTGGCGGGGTCCCAACAGCACCGGCCGGGCCTGGTTGCGGTAACGTTCCACCAGATCCAGGGCGGTGGCGCCGATGGGCACCAGGCGTTCCTTGTCGCCCTTGCCCACCACCCGCAAGAAGCCATAATTGGGGTCGATGGCATCGGTGGCCAGGGTGACCAGTTCCGACACCCGCAGCCCGGTGGCATACAATACCTCCAACATGGCCGCATCCCGCAGGCCCAGTTCGGTGGAGCGGTCGGGGGCCTCCAGCAGGGTCTCCACCTCCTCCTCGTCCAGGATGCGCGGCAGATGGCGCCGCCACTTGGGGGCCTCCACCAGGCGGGTGGGATCGTCCTCCCGGTCTCCGGATTTCATCAGATGGCGAAAGAACCGGCGCAGGGCCGAGCGCTTGCGGGCCACCGAGCTGGCCGCCATGTCCCGGGCCGCCAGGGAGGCGAGAAACTCCAGCACCCCCTCCCGATCCACCGTGACCAGGTCCTGCCCTCGGGGATCGAGAAAGGCCACCAGCCCTTCCAGATCCTGCCGGTAGGCGGTCAGGGTGTTGGGACTGAGGCCATGCTCCACCATCAGGTCGTCCAGAAAGCGGTTGATCAGATAGGCATTGGTCATGAGAAAGATCTCCGTCCGTTACCGCTCACAGAGCAAACCGTCAGCGGTGGAGGGTGGGGAGTTGCTGATTGGTCACCGGCCAGACCGCCGGACTCCTCCTGGCGACCCGCTGTTCCTCCAGACGCAGGGGGGTGCCGGCATAGACCACCTTTTCGGCTTCACACAGGATCCCCCCCCCCAGGCGGGGAAACCACCGTTCCCCGGCCTTTTCCCAGGCGGCGGCGGTGTGCAGGAAACGCCGTCCCTGGAAAAAGGGCGGCATGAAGAGGGCATACCGGCAGCGGTGGGGCACGAAGACCGCGTTCTGAAGCAGGGTGCGAAGTTGGCGGGGGGAAAACGGCTGACCCCAACCGAAGGGCGTGCTGTCATGACGCGCCCACAGGCCGCCCCGATTGGCCACGATCATGAACAGCCGCCCGCCCGGGCGGAGGATGCGCCAGATTTCCCGCAGGGCCAGGGACGGAGCGCCGCAGCCTTCCAGCAGGTGGGCCACCACCACCCGGTCGAAGCTCTGATCCGGGAACGGCTGGGCATTGGGACGCACCAGACAGATGCGATTGTCGCCACCCGGTGGCCAGGGCGCCACGCCCATCTCCGCCGGGGCCGCTCCCAAGGCCCCCTCCCGTCCGGAAATGACATGCCCCAGATAGGGTTGCACGAACCCGAACCCCAGGGTCCGCTCCAGGGGACGGGGCCGCACCCAGCTTTCCAGGGCCTCGCCCAGCACCCGGGCCACCGTGCGGCCCTGGGGGGTGGCGTACCAACTTTGCAATCGTATGGCTTCGAAATTCATACTGGGATCACGATCACGCTGCACTCCTCGAAGAGGTCCGAGCCATGGCTGCAAATTCCTTGCCGGTGACTCCGGTTCCCGCCCTGAAAGACAACTACGTCTGGATGTTTCCCACCGGTCCCGACCGCCAGGCCGCCGTGGACCCGGGCGCGGCCGCGCCGGTGCTGCGGGTGCTGGAGCGAACCGGGGCCGGCCTGAGCCACATCCTCATCACCCATCACCACCACGACCACATCGGCGGGGTGGCGGAGCTGGTGCGCCGCACCGGCGCCCGGGTCGTGGGAGCGGCCGCGGACAGTGACCGGCTGCCACCCCTGGCCAGCGCCGTGGCCGACGGCCAGATCCTGACCCTGGGGACGGTGACCGGGAGGGTGCTGACGGTGCCGGGTCATACCATGGGCCATGTCGCCTACCTGGTCGGCGATGCCCTGTTCTGCGGCGACACCCTGTTCAGCGCCGGCTGCGGCCGGCTGTTCGAGGGCAGCCCGGAACAAATGTGGACCAGCCTGACCAGACTCCGCGCCCTGCCCGACGCCACCCGGGTCTGCTGTGCCCATGAATACACCCTGACCAACCTGGAATTCGTGGGGACCCTGTGGCCGGACGACCCGGACCTCCAGGCCCTGTTCGCCGCCGCCGCGGCCCGGGCCGACCGGGATGTTCCCACCCTGCCCACCCTCCTGGGTCAGGAAAAACGCCACAATCCCTTCCTGCGCTGCGACGATCCCGCCCTGGCCAAACGCCTCGGCCAAGCCGGTCAATCCCCGACGATGGTGTTTGCTCACCTGCGGGAGTTGCGCAACCGTCATTGATTCAGGGCCGACGCAGAACAATAAGGCAGGATGCGGATCTGGGCTTCGGGCAGGGACCAGCCCTGTTCCCGGGCCAGCCGGGCCAGGTCCTCGTATTCAGGCCGAAACACTCCACCGGCCTCCACTCCTTCCAGCGGTCCCCAGGGGGTAACGATCTGCCGGACGCTCCGGGCCAGGGTCAGCCGTTCCACCGGCCGCATCCGCACCCCCAGGCTGGTGGTGTGCTGCAGGACCAACCGACCCAGGGCTTCCAGCCGTTCCAGGGGGCAGACCACTTCCAGACGCACCCCGGGACGGCCTTTCTTCATGGTGAGGGGCAACAGGCCCACGTCCAGGGCGCCGGCGGCGAACAGCACCTCCCACAGCCGACCGAACCATTCGGGATTCATGTCATCGATGTGGGCGGACAGCTCTCCCACCGTCTCCCGGGCGATGGCGGTCTCCCCCCGGGTCTCCTCCATGAGAATGCGCAGCAGGTTGGGGCGCTCCGGGCTGTCCCGCTGGCCCAGGCCATGGCCGATGCGGTGAATCATCCGCACGCCGCCGGCGCCGCAGGCCGGGGCCAGATGGGCCAGAATCGTCACCCCGGTGGGGGTGGCCCGCTCGCCGTCCAAGGGCCGGGGATCCAGGGGAATGCCGTGGCGGCGCACCAGTTCGGCCACCGCCGGTACCGGCACCGGCAGGGTGCCATGGTGACAGGTGGTGACGCCAGAGCCGGCCTGCAGGGGCGTGGCGAAGACCGGGCCGTGCAGAAAGGTCTCGATGATATGGGCGGCGGCGCAGAGGTCCAGGATGGCATCCAGGGCGCCCACTTCGTGGAAATGGACCTGTTCGGGCGCAATGCCATGCACCGCCCCCTCGGCCTCGGCCAGCAGACGAAACATGTGGTTGGCCCGCTCCCGCACCGCCGGCGCCAGGCTGGAGGCGGCGATCAGGCGCAGAATGTCGGCCAGATGCCGGTGATGATGCTCCGGGGGCAACACGAAGCGGGCCTGCAGCCCGGCCACCCCGCCCCGCCGCCCGGGGGTCACCTCCAGGGACCAGTCCGGCAGGTCCAGCCCCCTGAGGGTCGTCACCAGGTGTTCCCGATCCAGGCCCAGATCCAAAGCCGCGGCCAGGAACATGTCCCCGGCGATTCCTCCAGACAAGTCGAGCAGGACTGCCATTCCATTACCCTCCCATGCCGGTTCGTTCGACCTGTGATGGACGGGGGATGCCTCCCTCCACCCTCCACCGATGAAAGCCGCTCCGCGATTTTACTGTAACACCGCCAGCAGCCAGAGGCCGGCCGGCAGGGCGTTCATCAGCCATTCCCGCCAGCCCCAGGCCCCCCGGACCGCCACCGGCGCGGGCAGCCCGTCGTCGAAGCCCCGGGCGCGGCAGCCATCCCGCTGCCGGGTCATGCCCTCCAGGGCGTGCAGCAGCAACGCCCGGCCGCCCAGCAGCGGATCCAGCCGGCCGGT
>PEAP01000015.1 GCA_002753665.1 Magnetococcales bacterium DC0425bin3 | reverse complement strand
CGGGGGCCGGTGGGGTGGGGGGGATCGGGTTTGGGACCGTTGTCCTGATCCAGCAGCAGACGGGCCGGTTTGTGGTGGCGGACGGTGACCTCGGCGTCCAGGGACCAGCGGGACATCTCGGCGAGGATGGGCAGGAACAGGGCCAGTTGCAGGCCGTATTTCTGGGTATGCCACAGCAGGGACAGGGGACCGTCCAGATGCATGCGGTAGGATCCGGCGGGGCCGTCCTGGGCGATGCGGGCCAGCAGACGGCGGAATCTCAGGAACCGGAACAAACGCCGCCGCCTGGGAATGGCGGGTTCGGTGAAGGTGGCGTCCACGCTGGCGGCCCCCACCAGCAGGCCCTGGGCCTGGGCCATGTTGTATTTCAACAGCAGGCGCACGGGCGTCGGCGGGTCGAACCGTTCCAGGGGCTGACGGATGGGCAGGTCGGCATGGAGGCGCTGGGCGGCGGTGTCGGCATCCAGGCCGCAGTCCTGGACCACCGCGGCCCGGTATTGTTCCAGATCACCCATGGCCGGGGAGCGCAGCAGGTCGCTGGCCCGTTCCAGCAGGGCCATGCGGAAATCTCCCAACTCCCCGTCGGGCTCCCGGAAGGCGCAGGCATCCAGCAGCAGCTTGTTGAGCCCCTTGGCCACCAGGGGAGAGGAATGGGCGTTGACCACCGGCTGGGTTTGCTCCCCCAGCTCTTCCCGGCTTTGGCCGAGGCCGGTGTGGTAGATGCCGATCAGCTCCTCGGCCAGGTTGAGCAGCAACCGGTTGTCCACATCGATGAAGCGGGGGTGGATGCGGTCGCCGCGCAGGGTGAAGCGCAACAGGTCCCGGGTCAGCATGGCTGGAGGGTGGGCTGTTTCTGGTAGGCCGAGTGGCGCCGACGCCGCTCGCTGGTGAAGGTCTCGGCGGTGTCTTCCGAAACCAGCTCGTACAGCACCGCCTGCTTGCCCTGCCGGGGCCGCAGGATCCGCCCCAGGCGCTGGACATGTTCCCGCACCGAGCCGCTGCCGGAGACGATGATGCCCACCGCCACCTCCGGCACGTCCACCCCCTCGTTGAGGACCCGGGAGGTGACCACCGCCGGAAAGCGCCCGGCCCGGAAACGGTCCAGAATCTCCTTGCGCTCGGACACCTTGGTCTTGTGGGTGATCACCGGCAGGAAGAAGGTCTCGCCGATGGAGTAGGCGGTGGCGTTGTCGTCGGTGAACAGGATGGACTGCTCCTCCCGGTGGCGGCGCAGCAGATGCCATACCATGCGCAGCTTGGCGCGGCTGGCCCGGGCCAGCCGCTTCTGCATGCGGTAGGCATCGAAGGCGGCCCGTCCCTCCCGGGAGCGGGCGCAGACCATGATGAACCGGGTCCAGCCCTCGGGTTTGGCGAAGCTGATGCCGTTGTCGCGGGCGAACCCCCGGTAATGGGCGTAGGCGGCATCGTAGGCCTGGCGCTCGTCCGGGTCCAGCACCACCGGCACCTGCTCCAGCTGGTAAGGGGCCAGGTACTGCCCCTCCAGGTCGGCGATTTCGCAGCGGTGGACCAGGGGTCCCAACAAAGCGTAGAGATCGGCCTCCTGGCCGTCGGTGCGCTCCGGGGTGGCGGTGAGCCCCAGGCGGAAGGGGGCGATGGCCATCACCGCCACCAGCCGGGTGCTGGGGGCCGGCAGGTGATGGCATTCGTCGCAGACCAGGAAGCCGAACAGATTGCCCACCCGCTCCAGGTGGATCAGGGCGCTGTCGTAGGTGCTGACGGTGATGGACTCCAGGCGGTACTCACCGCCGCCCATCAGGCCGATGGGGATGCGGAAGGCCTGCCGCAACTGTTCGTACCACTGGTGCATCAGGTCGATGGTGGGCACCAGGATCAGGGTATCCCGCCCGACGTTGCGGATGGCCAGACGGGCCACCAGGCTCTTGCCGGAGCCGGTGGGCAGCACCACCACGCCCCGACGATTGGCATCGAACCAGGCCTGCAGCGCCTGCTGCTGGTGGGGGCGGGGCGGGGGTTCGGCGTGGGGCTGGAAGTCGCGGGCGGCGAATTTCCGGGCATGATCCGCATAGGGAATCCGCCGCCGGTGCAGGGACAGGAGGATGGGGCCGTAATGGCGCCCCTCGGCCCGGAAACCGCCGGTACGGTCATCGGGCACCAGCAGGTCCGTCACCGGCGCCAGGACCTCGGGGTCGCCGTGGATCAGCAGGGTGCCCCCGATGAAATGGATTTCGATCATGCCGTTGGATTGTCCAGGATGGCCTGGGGTAACAGCCCGTTGATAAATGGGCTGATGGCGGGGCAGGGATGCCCCGCCGGAATCAACGGATTTTCAATCCGTTGATTCCGTGAGGGGACCGCAAGCTCTGCTTGCGGTTCCCGACGTTGAAAAAGCCATGAATGGCTTTTTCAACGCTCTGGTAAAAGCGCCATCCTAGCAGATGCAACGGCCCGGTTCGACGGAGTTTGCGCTTCCGGTCAGGCGGATCAGGGCAGAATCGGCGGCAACGGTCTGGGGATCGGGGCAACCGGGACCATGGCCATGGGGCCGTGATCCGGTCGGTGGATCGGCCGGGGCCGGGGGGTGGGCACGGACAACGGCGTCGGGGCATCCGCCAGGACCGGGCTGGTCGGCAGGGCGGCCAGGGCCGAGTCGTTGGCGGCGGGCAGTTCCCGCAGGCGCCGGGCGGTTGCTTCCAGGATGGGAACCAGTTGGGTCAGCCATTCCCGGGCGCGCTGGTCCGCCTGGGGGCCGGTCAGGCTGGAGAGTTCGACCACCGCCTGACGGCTCTGTTCGGCCAGATGCCGCATGTCGTCCACCATGGCCTGCCGCGGATTGGCCGCATCGTTCTGCCGGGCGGCATCCATCATGGCCTGGAGGGCCATCATGCTGGTTTGCGCCGCCACCTCCCGCACCAGGGCCACCCGATCGATGGCGATCTTGGCATCCGGTCCATCGCTTGTCTCCAACGGGGCCTTGGCGAGGTCTGCCTCCGGCTGGGAGACCGGCGGGGTGGTCACGCATCCTCCGGTGAAAACCAGGATCAGCGACAGCAGGGCCAGGAACCCGCGCCCGGCCCGGTGGTTGATGGTGTCGGTTGCGGTATGATGAAAAGCAGGTCTGTCCATGGCGGCGCGGCAATCACAATCGAGAGTAACGAATGGGGAGGGACCGCGATGCGACAGGGGTCTCCCCGGGTTTCTAAGGGATGCTACCGTGGAAGCCGGAAACCGGCTTTCATCGGTGGAGGGTGGAGGGAGGCCTCCCCCATCCATCCAAAGTTACGCATTTTCCATGCCGAATAATTGGGGTGCTGGAACCAGCCAACATGCGCCATAACGTCTTGAAGAATGACAGAATGAGAGGTCCGGCCGGAGGTGACGGGATTTTGGCCACCGTCGGAACTCAGGCGGACGGCCACCACTGGCCGCAGGAGGGCAGCTTCGAATGGCCCGGCTGGCTCACCCGCCGGCCCATCGCCCATCGGGGGCTGCATGATCTGCGACAGGGCCGGCCGGAGAACAGCCCGGGGGCCTTTCAGGCGGCCGTGGAGCGGGACTATGCCATCGAGCTGGATGTGCGGATCCTGGCCGACGGGGTGCCGGCGGTGTTTCACGACCACAGCCTGCAACGCATGACCGGACGGGTGGCGCCGGTGGCGGCGGTGGACCGCCGGGCATTCTGTTCCTTGAAGCTGGCTGGGACGGCGGACTCTCCCCCGCTGCTGGCCGAGGTGCTGGAGCTGGTGGCGGGCCGGGTGCCGATCCTGGTGGAGGTCAAGGACAATGATCCCCAGGCCGCGGCCCAGGTGGCCCGCTGCACGGCGAACTATGCCGGCCTCTGGGCGGCGCTGTCGTTCCATGTCGCCGTGCTGCGTTGGTTCCGGGCCAACCGGCCCGGGGTGACGCGGGGTCTCAACGGCGGCGAGGCGGCCGGGAAGGCGGGGGCCCTGGGGCGCTTCGTGGCCCGCCATCTGCTCCATGCCCGGCCGGCCGGCCCTCACTTCATCGGCTATGCCCTGACGGAGCTGCCGGCACCGGTGCCGGCCTGGCTGCGTCGGCGGGGTATTCCGGTGGTGGCCTGGACCGCCCATGACCCGGCGGAATACCGTCGGGCCTTGGAGTACGCCGATGGGGTCATCTTCGAGGGATTCTGTCCCGATGGGGAGCTGTCCGCCGTCGGCCACATTCCATGAGAAGCCGGTCGAATGAACTTTATCATGTGGCGGCCAGGCGACGGACCACCTCGATCCGCATCTGGACGAACTCCGACAGAACGTCTTCCGTGACGGCCCTGCCATAAAAGAGATCGCTGTCCACTCCTTCCGCGATGGTGAGACCGAGTCTCTTTCTCAATCTCGCGATATAGTGGGAATGATAAGGTCTGAAACCGTGGATGCCCTGCTTGATTATTTTTTCAACTACCTGGCCTTCTTTATGGATATCAAGGAAATTACCCTTTGGAGGATCGACTGAGAAACCGAACGAGGAAAGAATCTTTTTCAGTTCCCTGTAAGTCAACGGAAGATCCCCCTTCGTTCTCTTCCTGGCGCAATTGCTCAGCCATTCCGCAATGATCGATATTTCGGCATTCCTGTCTGCGGCGATGCAGTGGGCTGCCACAGCCGTTGTAAAATTATACATCCCATCGTCGTCGCATTGATCGAGCCATTGTCCGCACCGGTCGAGGAACACGCATACAGACAGCAGGGCGGTGCGTTTGTTGCCGTTGTGAAAAGGATGATTATGAATGATTGAGTGAAAAAGAGCCGCCGCCTTGTCGAATTCTGTCGGATAGGCGTCCTGACCATCGACCGAATGGAAGGGTCTTGAAACGGCAGACTCCAACAGGCCCTGGTTCTTCACTCCGGATGGCGCAATGGGATCTGCCGATTTTTGAAAGAAATCGACCAGGAATCCGTGGATTGCCTGGATGTCTTCAACCGAGAAAAAGTCTGGGGTCATACGGCTCCTCGCTGTGTCCCCGGCTGGAAGGAAACCGGACCGCCCATGACCCGGCGGAATACCGCCGGGTCATGGAGTACGCCGATGTGGTCATCTTCGAAGGGGTTACCGTGGAAGCCGGAAACCGGCTTTCATCGGTGGAGGGTGGAGGGAGGCCTCGCCCTGGCCGTCGCTCAGCCGTGACGGGCCGCGAAGGCCTGCATGAAGGCGATCAGGGCATCCACCCCGGCCTCGGGCATGGCGTTGTAGATCGAGGCCCGCATCCCGCCCACCGAGCGGTGGCCCTTGAGGGTCACCAGGCCGGCCTTCTTGGCCTCGGCGAGGAAGATGTCGTTGAGGGCGTCGTTCTTGAGGGTGAAGGGCACGTTCATGCGGGAACGGCTCGTCACCTCGGTGGGGCAATTGTAGAAATCCGCGGCATCGATGGCGGCATAGAGACGCTCCGCCTTGCGCTTGTTGACTCCCTCCAGGGCCGCCACCCCGCCCTGCTCGGCCACCCACTCCAGCACCAGGCCCAGAATGTAGATGGCGTAGGTGGGGGGGGTATTGAGCATGGAGTCGTTTTCGGCCAGGACCCGATAGTCGAGCATGGAATGCAGCCCGGCGTTGCGGCCCAGCAGATCCTCCCGCACGATCACCAGGGTGACGCCGCTGGGGCCGAGATTCTTCTGGGCGCCGGCGTAGATCAACCCGTAGCGGGTGACATCAATGGGGCGGGACATGATGTTGGACGACATGTCCGCCACCAGGGGAATCCCATTGGTGTCTGGCACATAGAAATATTCGGTGCCGAAGATGGTATTGTTGGAGGTGATGTGGACATAGGCCGCCTCCGGGGAGAGCTGCAGCTCCTCCTGCCGGGGAATGCGGGAGAAATTGACCTCGGCGCTGCTGGCGGCCACCCGGATATTGCTGGTCACCTTGCGGGCCTCGGCCATGGCCTTCTTGGCCCACTGGCCGGTGAGGATGTAGTCCGCCACCTGATCGGGCCGGGTCAGCAGATTCATGGGCACCATGGAGAACTGCAGGGTGGCGCCCCCCTGGAGGAACAGGACCTTGTAGTTGGCGGGAATGCCCATCAACTCCCGCAGCCGCCGTTCGGCGCCGGCGATGATGGCCAGATAGTCCTTGGAGCGATGGCTCATCTCCATCACCGACATGCCGCTGCCCCGGTAATCGAGCATCTCGTCCCGGGCCCGCTCCAGAACGGCCTCGGGCAGGACTGCGGGTCCGGCGCTGAAGTTGTAGACACGTCCCATATTGGTTTCCTCCGTTACCCCGGGGCTGCGGGTGCTGCTGCTGTGGAAAAAAAGCCGGCGGCCCCGGTAATTGACCGGGACCGCCGCGATTCTATCCTGTTTTGGGGCCGGAATCGATGTTCGTTCAGCTCTGGTGCAATCCTTCGGGGCGATGGTCGATCAGGTCGGTGACCACCGATGGGTCGGCCAGGGTGGAGGTGTCCCCCAGGCTGTCGAGCTGATTGTCGGCGATCTTGCGCAGGATGCGGCGCATGATCTTGCCCGAACGGGTCTTGGGCAGCCCCGGGGCCCATTGCAGCACGTCGACCGTGGCAATGGCGCCGATCTCCTTGCGAACCAGGTTGACCAACTCCCCGCGCAGCGCCTCGGAAGGCTCGACCCCGGCGATGAGCGTCACATAGGCATAGATGCCCTGGCCCTTGATGGGGTGCGGATAACCGACCACCGCCGCCTCGGCCACGCTGGGGTGCAGCACCAGGGCGCTTTCCACCTCGGCGGTGCCCAGGCGGTGGCCGGAGACGTTGAGTACATCGTCCACCCGGCCAGTGATCCAGTAGTAGCCGTCGGTATCCCGCCGGCAGCCGTCGCCGGTGAAGTACTTGCCCGGGTAGGCGGAGAAATAGGTGTCGAAAAAGCGCTGATGGTCGCCGTACACCGAGCGCATCATGCCGGGCCAGGGGCGGTCGATCACCAGGTTGCCGCTGGCCGGGCCCTCCAGGACCTTGCCGAGGGGATCGACGATCTGGGGATTGACCCCGAAGAACGGACGGGTGGCCGAGCCGGGCTTGAGAGGGGTGGCCCCGGGCAGGGGCGTGATGAGGATGCCGCCGGTTTCGGTCTGCCACCAGGTGTCCACGATGGGGCAGCGGCGTTCGCCCACCACCCGGTGATACCATTCCCAGGCCTCGGGATTGATGGGTTCGCCCACCGACCCCAACAGCCGCAGGGACCGACGGCTGGTCTTGGCGACGAAGCCGTCCCCCGCGGCCATCAGGGCACGGATGGCGGTGGGGGCGGTGTAGAAGATGTTCACCTGGTGCTTGTCCACCACCTGCCAGAAGCGGGACGCATCGGGATAGGTGGGAATGCCTTCGAACATCAGGCTGGTGGCGCCGTTGGCCAGGGGACCGTAGACGATGTAGGTATGGCCGGTGACCCAGCCCACGTCGGCGGTACACCAGTGGATGTCCCCGTCATGGTAGTCGAAGACATACCGATGGGTGATGGCGGCATGGACCAGGTAGCCCCCGGTGGTGTGCAGCACCCCCTTGGGTTTGCCGGTGGAGCCGGAGGTGTAGAGAATGAACAACGGATCCTCGGCCTCCATCACCTCGGCCGGACAGTCGGCCTCGACGGTGGCGGTGGCCTCGTGGTACCAGACATCCCGGCCGTCCACCCAGGCAATGTTGCCGCCGGTGTGCTTGATGGTGAAGACCGTATGCACGTTGGGGCAGGAGTTCAGGGCCGTATCCACGTTGGCCCGCAGCGGCACCACCCTGCCGCCCCGCAAGCCCTCGTCGGCGGTCACCACCACCCGGCAGTCGGAATCCAGGATGCGGTCCTTGAGGGATTCGGGCGAAAACCCGCCGAAGACGATGGAATGGATCGCGCCGATGCGAGTACAGGCCAGCATGGCCACCGCCGCCTCGGGGATCATCGGCATGTAGATGCAGACCCGGTCGCCCTTGCGGACGTTGCGCGCCTTGAGGGCGTTGGCGAAGCGGCAGACCATGCCGTGGAGCTGACGGTAGGTGATCCGGGCCTCCTTGGCGGGGTTGTCCCCTTCCCAGAGGATCGCCACCTGATCGCCCCGGGTGGCCAGATGGCGGTCCAGGCAATTGTAGGACACGTTGAGCCGTCCGCCCTCGAACCAGCGGATGCGGGCCTTGTTGAAGTCGCAATCCAGCACCCGGTCCCAGGGTTTCATCCAGTCCACCAGCGTCCGGGCTTGCTCCGCCCAGAATTCCTCGGGATGGTCGATGGAGCGCTGATACATCTCCCGATAGCGGGCGTCATCGATGTGCGCCCGGGCGGCGACGTCGGCGGGGACGGGATAAACGGTTTCCGTGGTCATTGGTTTTGTGCTCCTGTTGGCGACGGTTGCCGGGATCTGGATCGGGCCCCGTGGGGATCGCTGAACTGAATTTTATCGGGCTTTGTGAGGACCAGCCAAGGAAAGAATCAAAGGAACGACAGGAAGGAAAAGAGGGACCGGGGAGGATTGGAAAATCGACAAGGAGGAGAGCAAGCCTCGATTGTGCGATTCCCCCCCGGTCCTGAAGGTGCCTGACAAGACGATCAAAGAGGCATTACAGACTACATCGACGACGGCCCGGAGCGGGGTCGGTCGTGATTTCAAACCTTCTTCTTCCGGTTCCAGAAGATGAGCTTGCCGCAGACTTCACACTTCTTGATGCTGGAAAGAAAGTAGATCATGCCGATGGTCCCGAACAGCGGGATCAGGATCTTGCTGGCGGCGATCACAGGCCCCAGCCGCACATCTTCCCGGATCAGATCTCCGGGATTGCTGAACATGCCCAATATGGTGAATGCCGAAATGAGGGTGCTGCCGAGGAGGATAAGGAACGTGGTCCTGAATACCGGTTTGGCGTTCTCGCGTTGCATTGAAATCTCTCCTGCATGGGCTGCGTCACTGTCCTGACTGTCCTGAACTCTGATCAGGATTATTCAGGGGGATGGGAAAGGCGACAAGCTATTTTTAATATATTAAAAACAATGAGATACATGATCAGTCCCAGAGCATTGTTAATGAGCGGCCAAAAAAAATTGATGTCCAGATCGGGAGGGGTCCAGGCAATCTATAAATATAATCTATAAATGCTAAAATTTATTTATCATACGTCCAGATGTGATTTCCCCTGTATTAATCGACCTCTGTGAAGCGCATTGACAATTCCCGGTCAGGATGGGACAACCGATCCCACCATCCGGAGTGAAATTTATGGAAGCATGAAAATTATTTTGTAAACTTTCCGTCGGATTCTTGACGTCTGGGTCCTGAATAAAGTAGGAGGCTACGCATGAATAAAAGCAAATTTCCGAACCGGACAAGGGAATTGTAGGAGACTACGATCCGAATAAAAATTATATAAAAAATAATAAGTTGCAATTGCTGTCAGGAAAAAATTCGGGTTGAGACTGTGCACCTGACTGCCGAAGGATCCCAAACCCATGGGCGGTTTTCTGGTCTGGATGATCGTGGGGATCCTGGCCGCCTGGCCAGTGGCGGGGACCCCGGGGTGGGCTCCTCTGGTGCTGGCGGGCACGTTGGCCAGCGGGGTGCTGTGGCGGCAGCGGCGGGAGCGGTGGGCCAAAGCGGCGGCCCTGGGCGGGCTGCTGACGGGGATGGGAGGAGTCCTGTGGGAGGAACTGCGCTGCCCGGTGCCGAACCTGGCCTGGTGGGGCCCCCAAACCCGTGAGGTGATCGGGGTGGTGGCGGACCGGGACATGCGGCCGGACGCAGTGCAATTGTTGCTGGATCGGGTGACCGTGGGGCCCGAGCGCGACCCACTGCCGGGACTGGTGCGAATCAGCCTCTACCGGCAGGCGGCGGCCCCCTGGCCGGGGCAGCGGGTGCGCCTGTGGACCCGATTGCGGGAACCCCGGTCGTATCGAGTGCCCGGGGCCTTCGATTATGGACGATATCTGCGCCTGCAAGGCGTAGTCGCCACCGGATGGGCCAAGGGCTGGCAGGAGGTCGAGGGATCCCCGGAGGGTTGGCTGGTCAACCTGGTGCGGGCCCGGCTGGCCGCCTGGGTGGCGGAGGTGGTATCCCCCGAACAGGTGGGGCTGACCCAGGCCATGCTGGTGGGCAAACGCGGACGGTTGGCCCGGGAGCAGCAGGATGTCCTGAAGAGTACCGGGTTGTTCCATCTGGTGGCCATTTCCGGGCTGCACCTGGGGCTGGTGGCGGGGTGGAGTTTTTTTCTGCTGCGGGGACTGCTGGTTCTGACCGTGCCCTGGGCGCGGCGTTGGGACATGAAACGGCCGGCGGCGCTGCTGGCCATCCCGCCGGTCTTCCTGTACGGCGCCCTCTCCGGCTGGGGGGTGGCCACCGAGCGGGCCATGGTCATGGTGACGGTGTTCCTGCTGGCCATGGCCCTGGGCCGGGCCCATCAGACCTGGCGCGCCCTGGGGCTGGCCGCCATTCTGCTGCTGGCTTGGCATCCCCATCAGCTATTGGAAGCGGGGTTCCAACTGTCCTTTCTGGCAGTGGCCGTTCTGGTGCTGCTGGGGTCCTGGAACCGGGGACGCTGGCAGGGCTGGTGGGGGCGGCTCAGGGGCTGGCTGTTGCTGACGGCGGGAGTGGGGCTGGCCCTGCTGCCGGTGACGGCCTATCACTTTCACCAGACCAGCCCCTATGGGATCATCGCCAATCCGGTGGCCATTCCCCTGGTCAGCCTGGTCTCCGTTCCCCTGGGCCTGGTGGGGCTGGTAACCTGGCCCTTGTCCCCGGACCTGGCCGCGGGATTGATTGCGGCCATGGGCCACAGCCTCGGGCTGCTGCTCCATTGGGCCCAGTGGATCGACGGCTGGCCGGGGGCGAGGCACTTCGTGCCGGGGCCGCCACTGGCGGGGCTGACGCTGATGGTGCTGGCCGGGGTGATGGCGGCCCTCGGCAAGGGCTGGCCGAAGTGGCTGGTCGGCGGCGCGATGGCGTTGGGAGGATGGTTCTGGCCCCACCCCGCCCTGCCTCCGGCAACCCTCCAGGTGGCGATTCTGGACGTTCACCAGGCCCAGTCGGTGGTGGTGCGGATGCCGGGGGAGGGCTGGTCGGTGCTGGATGCGGGGGGACTGTCCACGCCTGGTTTCGATACCGGTCAGGCAGTGATCGCTCCCTATCTGTGGCGCCATGGTGTGGATCACCTGCGGCGGGTGGTGGTCAGTCATCCCCAGCGGGATCACATGGCGGGCGCGGCGGCCCTGTTGACCTTGTTTCCGGTCGATGAGTTGTGGATCGGCCATTTCCCCGCCGAAGAGAGCGGACGTGAGGACTTTCAGCACCTGTTGGCCACCGCGGCGCGCCGGGCGGTCCGGGTGCGCCGCTTCCAGGGCAGCACCGTCCTGCCGGCGGGGCAGGGGACATGGCGGGTCTGGGCGCCGCTGGGACCGCCGGCGGCGACCAATGACCGCTCGCTGGTGGTGGAAGCGGAATTGGGAGATCATCGATTTCTGATGGCCGGGGATATCGAAAAGGCCGGGGAAGCCTGGTTGACGGCCCATGCCGGGCTGGCCCCGGTCACCCTGCTGGTGGCGCCCCACCATGGCAGCGCCAGCTCCAGCGGCCCGGCCCTGGTGGACCGCCTGCGGCCGGCCCATGTGGTGTTCAGCGTCGGTGCGGACAATCCGTTCGGGTTTCCGGCCCGTCAGACCCTGGAGCGTTGGCGGGCGACGGGGGCCAGGCTGTGGCGCACCGACCGGCAGGGGACCATCACCGCCCGGAGCGATGGTCGGTCCCTGACGGTCACGGCTGTAGAATCACCCCATGCCGATCCCCCGGGGGATCCTGCGCCACGCTGATGCCCAGGGGATCGAACAGCTCCAGAAAAGGCGCGGCGGCGGGCGGCAGGACGGCCAGCCAATGGTTGCCCGGGGGGGCGGTCTTGAGGTAAACGGTCACCCGGTGGCCGCAGCCCGCCAGACCCACCGCCAGGCGCAGGGCTTCCAGGGTCGCGGGACTGGCGGGAGGATCAAGGACGCGGATGGCGATGTCCTTGGGTCCCGGCGCTGCCTCGACCAGGGACAGGCAGACCAGGGGCAGGCAGAGGACGCAGCGGCTGGCGCGGATCATGCCCCCCAGGGCCGCCAGGCCGGCCGCCTCCAGGGGTGGGGCCGGGGGCACGCCGTGGCAGTCCTGATAGGCCCGGGCGCAGACCACCCGGGGGGCATGCGACCAGGGCGGCGGGGGCTCGGGCAGCGTCAGGGCGCTCCGGGTGCCGGCTCCGGCGAAGAACAACCCCACCCGTTCCCCCAATAGCTGCGGCGGGATCGCGGTCGGCCAGCGGGGCAGAGGATGGTCCCGGGTGATGAGTACCGTGGCGGAAAATGACAGTTCCATGACCCAATCCCGGCAGGCAACTGGTTGGCGGGTGGCCGATTTCGACTATACCCTGCCGGAGGACCGCATCGCCCAGAGCCCGGCCCGGCCCCGGGACGCCGCCCGGCTGCTGGTCAGCCGGCCCGGGGGCATCGAGGACCGGATATTCCACCACCTGACCGGTTGCCTGCAACCCGGTGACCTGCTGGTCCTCAACGATACCCGGGTGATCCCCGCCCGGCTGGTGGGCACCCGGGACAGCGGGGGCCACACGGAACTGCTGCTGCTGAAACCCATCGGCGCCACCGGCGCCTGGGAAGCCCTGGTGGGGGCCAACAAGCGGGTGCGACCCGGCTGGCGGATCACCCTGGAGGAGGGGACCGTCCTTCAGGTGGGAGAACGCCACGGGGCGGGCTTTCGCGTCAGCCTGGAGGCGTCGGGATCCGGGGACTGGGCGGAACTGCTGGAGCGGCAGGGGCGCATGCCCCTGCCGCCCTACATCCAATCGGGCGGCGCCGCGGCCGACCGCCGCCATTACCAGACGGTGTTCGCCCGCCATCCCGGGGCGGTGGCCGCCCCCACCGCCGGGCTGCATTTCACCCCCGGGCTGTTGGACGCCCTGGAACGGCGCGGGGTGGGACGGGTCGCCGTCACCCTGCATGTGGGGCTGGGCACGTTCCAGCCGATGCGCTGCGACGATCCCCGGGACCATGTGATGCATCGGGAATGGTTCGAGCTGTCCCCGGAGACGGTGGAGCGGATCGAGGCGACTCGCCGCACGGGCGGTCGGATCGTGGCGGTGGGGACCACCGCCGTGCGGGTGCTGGAGAGCGCCGTCCGTCCCGACGGCACCCTGACGCCAACCCGGGGGGAAACCGCCCTGTTCATCGGTCCGGGCCATCGGTTCCGCTGGGTGGACCTGATGATCACCAATTTTCACCTGCCCCGCTCGACCCTGTTGCTGCTGGTGGCGGCCTTCGTCGGCAAGGCCCGCCTCGACCGGGACTATCGCCATGCCCTGGAGCAGGGCTACCGCTTCTACTCCTATGGGGATGCCAACCTGCTGTTTCCCGAGGACCCTGGCCGGCCATGACCGCCTTCCGCTTCGAGTTGCTGCACACCGCGCCCGGCAAGTCCCGGCGCGGTCGCTGCCACACCGCCCATGGCCTGGTGGAGACCCCGGCCTTCATGCCGGTGGGCACCGCCGCCACGGTCAAGACCATGACGCCCCAGGATCTGGAAGCCGTGGGGGCGCAGATCGTGCTGGGCAACGTCTATCACCTGTTCCTGCGCCCGGGGCACGAATTGATCGCCCGGCTGGGGGGGCTGCACCGCTTCATGAACTGGCGGCGGCCCATCCTTACCGACTCCGGGGGGTTCCAGGTCTTCAGCCTGGGGGCGCTGCGCACCATTCGCGAGGAGGGGGTGACCTTCCGCTCCCACATCGACGGTTCCGCCCGCTTTCTGAGTCCCGAAGTGGTGATGGCGGTGCAGGAGGCCCTGGGGTCGGACATCATGATGCAGTTCGACGAATGCCCGCCCTGGCCGGCGGACCGGGACTATGTGGCCCGCTCCATGGAGTTGAGCCTGCGCTGGGGCGCCCGCTGTCTGGCGGCCCGGCGGCCGGATCCCGAGGGCGGGGCGCTGTTCGGCATCGTGCAGGGGGGCATGGAGCTGGACCTGCGCCGGGAATCGGCCGCCCGCCTGGTGGAAATGGGCTTCGATGGTTATGCCATCGGCGGGCTGTCGGTGGGAGAACCCAGGGAGCTGATGGCGGAGATGCTGGCCCAGGTCCCGGACCTGCTGCCCGCGAACCGCCCCCGTTACCTGATGGGCGTGGGCAAACCGGAGGACCTGATGGCGGCGGTGGCGGCCGGCATCGACCTGTTCGACTGCGTGCTGCCCACCCGCAACGCCCGCAACGGCCAGATGTTCATCCATGGCGGGGTGATCAACGTCAAGCAGGCCCGCTTCCGGGAGGATCCCAATCCACCCGATCCCCGTTGTGGCTGCGACACCTGCCGTCACTACAGCCTGGCCTATCTGCACCACCTGTTCCGGGGCCGGGAGATCCTGGGCTTGCGGCTCATGACCCTGCACAATCTGTTCTACTATCTCACCCTCATGGAGGACCTGCGCCGGGCGATTCAGGCCGACCGATTTCAGGAGTTTGCCCGGGAATTCTACAGTTCGATGACCGGTCCTTCCTGAGCCAGGTGGAATTCCGGATCGCCGGGTTGCCGGGGGTGGCGGGACAGGGCTTCCTGGAACACCCGTTCCAGGTCCCGGTCGGAGCGGGTGGGTTCGTGGTGGGTGAAGTAGAGTTGGCGGGCGCCGATCTGCCGGGCCAGGGCGATGGAGGAATCGTAGGTGCCATGCCCCCAGCCGCGCTTTTGGGGATATTCGTCCCGGGTGTAGCTGGTATCGGCGATCAGCACATCCACGCCGCGCATGAAGTCGATGATGCCCTGGTTCTTTTGGTCCATGAAGGACTGGTATTCGTCGCAGTCCTCGTCCTCCGGGTCGTAGATATTGAACAGGGGTTCATGGTCGCCGGTGAAGCAGATTGACTTGCCGTTGCAGTCGATGCGGTAGGCGTAGTTGAGGACCGGGTGGTTCATCAACAGGTTGCTCACCGTGGCGTTGCCGACCTTGATCACCTGCCGGTCCCGCAGGGTGAGGTAATGTATGGTGGCCTTGAGTTCCGTCTCCCGGACCGGAAAATAGCAGTATTCCATCTGGCGGGAGAGGACTTCCCGCAGGTCGCCCTGGTTGATGGGATCGAAGGCGCCGTGGATATGGATGGTGTTGCCCGGGATGAAGGTGGGGATGAAGAAGGGCAACCCCTGGATGTGGTCCCAATGGGTGTGGGTGATGAAGATGTGGCAGGTGAGGGGCAATTCCTTGAACAGGGTCTGGGCCAGGGGAAAAATACCGCTGCCCGCATCCAGGATGATCAGGTCGTTGGCGTCGGTGCGCACCTCAATGCAGGTGGTGTTGCCGCCGTATGTGATGGTGTTGGGTCCCGGGAAGGGAATGGACCCCCGTACCCCCCAGAAGCGGATCTTCATGGTTGCATCCGGTCGTGGCTAGAGCTTGATGATGACCTGGGCCTTTTTCATCTCGCGGTCCAGGTCGCCCAGGGAGGCGACCAGCCCCTCCAGGTCGGTGCCGAAGCGGGCCTGGGCCGATGGGGTCAGGGGCTCCACGATGGGACTGCCGGAATCGCCGAAACCCCGGAGCTTGGTGATCTGGTTGGCGGCGTTGACGCAGTCCAGCATGGGGGAATCGTGCTGACCGTCCTTGTCCCCATGATGGTGACGGATGGCCAGTACCAGGTCTGGAGGCAGTTGCCATTTTTCCCCCAGCAGGGAGCCGATGTCGGCATGATCGGCCCCGATCAGGTCCCGTTCGACGATCCGCAGGGAGCAGTGGCGCTCCTTGGCCAGCCGCTGGGCCTCCTGGAATTCCAGGGGCATGAACTGGGAAAAGACCACCTTGCCGAAGTCGTGCAGCAGGCCGGCGACGAAATAGTCGGTGGCCTCCCGGTCGGTGGCTCCCAGGCGACGGGCCAGCATCTTGGCCACCGTGGCCACTCCCACCGAATGGGTCAGAAAATGGCCGGTATGCAGCCCGCCCCGGTCCAGTTGGGGCAGGATGCCCCGGGTGGCCACGCTCAGGGCCAGGTTCTTGATGGTGTTCATCCCCAGGAACACCACCGCCTGATTGATGGAGGCGACCTTGCGGGCGAAACCGAAATAGGCCGAATTCACCAGCTTGAGGATCTTGAGGGTCATCACCGGATCGTAGTCGATGATCCGCACCAGTTCCTTGTGGCTGTAGTTGAGGTCGGCGGTGAGGTGCAGAACCTGATGCACGCTCTTCGAAAAGGCGGGCATCTGTTCGACCATCTTGACCAGCTTTTGTTGCAGTTCGGACATGGCCGGAATCGGACTGTTGCCTTGAACCGTCATCCCCGTCTGGGGAAGAGGTGCGCTCCGCTCCCCTCGAAGTGGGCTCGGGCTGGTGAGAGACTTCCCGCACATTACACGGTTTTTCCGGCGGGAGGAATCGGCCTTGCCGTGCCGAAGGCTGGAAAATGGCGCAAGACCTTTGACGTCGGGGATTGGTTATGCATAATCCAAACCATCCTGCCCAGGCGTACCGGGATGTCCCCGGGGCTGCGCCGCCCAGGGCCTTGTTCCCGCCACCCGCCCGCCACGGTCGGTAAGGAGTCCAGCGATGCTCGACGTGATCAGCCCCGCCTTTGCCCAGAACGGCGCCCCCCAGGGGGGGGGCGGCTGGGAGACCTTGATTTTCATGCTCATGATGTTCGCGATCTTCTATTTTCTGCTCATCCGTCCCCAGCAGAAGCAGCAGAAGACCCATCGGGAGATGATCGCCAACCTGAAACGGGGTGACTCGGTGGTCACCGGCGGCGGCCTCCTGGCCCGGGTCCACCGGGTGGACGACGACATCCTGGTGCTGGACCTGGGTGAGGTCGAAGTGGGCAACAAGAGCTTCAAGCCGGTGCGGGTGCGGGTGCGCAAGAACACCATCACCGCCATCACCGCCAAGGCCGGCGGCGCCGTGACTTCCGAGGCCGACAAGGACGACGGCGGGACGGCCGAACCCAAGGTCGACCTGAAGAAGTAAGCCCCATGCGACACATTCCCGTCTGGAAACCAGTCATCATCCTGATATCGAGCCTGATCGCCCTGCTGTACTCCGCACCCAGCCTCATGGGGAATGTGCCGGCCTGGTGGCCCGGCTGGCTGCCGGACAAGGTGGTTCACCGGGGCCTGGACCTCCAGGGTGGGCTCTATCTGCTCTACCATGTGGAGGTGGACAAGGCCGTGGAGCAGTCCGCCGAGAACCTCGTGGACGAGGTGCGCCGGGTGCTGCGCAAGGATCATCACAGTTACCGGGGCGTGAGCCGTACCGGCCTGGCCACCGTCACCCTGACCCTGTCCGAGCGCTCCGACGCCGCGGCCATCCGCAAGGTGCTGGAGGAGGAATTTCCCAATGCCACCGTGGAGGACGATGGACCCCTCCAGGTGATCAGGGTCACCCTCGCCGAGGCCCACCAGAAGGAGACCCGGCAGTTCGCCGTGGAACAGGCCATCGAGGTGATCCGCTCCCGGGTGGATCAATTCGGCGTCAGCGAACCCACCATCCAGCGCCAGGGCGAAGAGCGCATTCTGGTGCAGCTGCCGGGCTTGAAGGATCCCCGCCGGGCCATCGACGCCATCGGGCGCACCGCCCGGCTGGAATTCCACATGGTGGACGACAAGGGCGATCTGGACGCCGCCCTCCAGGGCCGGGTGCCGCCCGGGGATGTGGTCCTGTATGGCCAGGAGCGCAGGCAGGCCGATGGCAAGGAGACCCGGACGCCCTACCTCCTGAAGAAGCGGGCCGAACTGACCGGTGATCGGCTGACCGACGCCCGGGTCAACATCGATCAGCAGTACAACGAGCCCTACGTGCTGATCACCTTCGACCGCCAGGGCGCCCGCAAGTTCGCCCAGCTCACCGGCGACCACGAAGGGCAGCGCATGGCCATCGTGCTCGACCATCAGGTCTATTCCGCCCCGGTGATCCGGGAAAAGATCGAGGGCGGCCGGGCCCAGATCACCGGCGGCTTCACCCCCGAGGAGGCCCATGACCTGGCCATCGTGCTGCGCTCCGGCGCCCTGCCGGCCCCCATCAGCATCATGGAACAGCGCACCGTGGGTCCCACCATGGGGCGGGATTCCATCAACCAGGGGCTGCTGTCCTGTCTCATCGGCGGCGGCCTGGTGATGCTGTTCATGGTCCTCTATTACCGGGGCTTCGGCCTGTTGGCCAATGTGGCGGTGCTGTTCAACGTGCTGATTCTCCTGGCGGTGCTGGTCTGGCTCCAGGCCACCCTCACCCTGCCGGGCATCGCCGGGATGGTGCTGCTGATCGGCATGTCGGTGGATGCCAACGTCCTGATTTTCGAACGGATCCGCGAGGAGCTGCGTTTGGGGAAGAATCCCCTGGCCGCCATCGATCATGGCTATGACAAGGCCTTCGTCACCATCCTGGATTCCAACATCACCACCCTGATCACCACGGCGGTACTCTACCAGTTCGGTACCGGGCCGGTGCGGGGGTTCGCGGTGACCCTGTCCATCGGACTGGTGGCCTCCATGTTCACCGCCATTTTCATGACCCGGGTGATGCTGTCCATGATCCTGAAAAATCGGCGTCCCAGGACACTGAGCATCTGAAGAAGCGGGGCAAGAACGGCATGAAATTCCTCCTCAAGAAAACCGCCTGGGACTTTGTCCGCTGGAGCTACCCCGCCATGGCGCTGTCCCTCCTGCTGATGTTGGGCAGCGCGGGCTCGCTGATGGTCAAGGGTCTCAATCTGGGCATCGACTTCTCCGGCGGCATCCTCATCCAGTTGCGCTTTCCGGGGCCGGCCCCGGTCAAGGAGATCCGCCATGAACTCTCCGGCATGACGCTGGGGGATGTGGTCATCCAGGAGTTCGGCACCCCCGATGAGGTGCTGATCCGGGTGGAGCAGCAGACCGACGCCAGACGCGACGTGAGCCAACTGTCCGACGAGGTGGTGAAACGCCTGACCCCCCTGGCCGGGGATCAGGGTATCGAATTGCGCCGGGTGGAGGTCGTCGGCCCCCAGGTCGGCCAGGAATTGACCCAACAGGGCATCCTGGCGGTACTCTATTCCCTGGTGGCCATCCTGATCTACGTGGCCTGGCGGTTCGAATTCCGTTTCGCCCTGGGCGCGGTGCTGGCCCTGGTCCACGACGTGACCATCACCATGGGCTATTTCTCGCTGTTCGAGCGGGAGTTCACCCTGGTGGTGGTGGCGGCCCTGCTGACCGTGATCGGCTATTCCCTCAACGACACCATCGTGGTCTATGACCGCATCCGGGATGAAGTCAAGCGCATGAAGCGCCAACCCATGGCGGCCATCATCAACGAGGCGGTCAACCAGACCCTGTCCCGCACCCTGGTCACCTCCCTCACCGTTCTCATCGTGCTGGTGGCCCTGCTGATCTTCGGCGGGGAGGTGATCCATGATTTTGCCCTGACCCTGTTTCTGGGGGTGGTGGTGGGGACTTACAGCTCCGTTTATGTGGCCAGCCCCGTGGTGCTGCTGATGAACCGGAACCCCCGGACCGCCCCATCACCCCGGGAGGACACCGTGGCTGAGGGGGAAACCGATGACTGACGATCCGCAGGACCAGGACCCGAAGGATTTCCATCTGCGCCACCAGGTGGTGGAGACCGGCTTTTCCGCTGCTGACGACGTCGCCTACGACGCCGCCATGGCCGCCATCCGCGACGAGCTGGGCCGGGGTCGCCCTTTTTCCTGGCTGGAGCGCAAGCTGAAGGTGCCCGGCGTGGAGCCGGAGATCCTGGCCATCGCCCTGAACGATTTTCTCAAAATCGCCATTGCCGAACGGCACTTCCAGGGCAAGGAACCCCTCAAAGCCTTGACCGGGGATCTGCATGCCACCCTCAAGCGGTTGCAGAAAGCACGGGAGGAAATGCTCAAGGAGGTGGAAAAGGCGACGGTGAAGGCCTACCATCTGACCCAGACCGACAGCCCCGGCGGTTGAGGGGTCTTGTCCGGGTTCATCCATGGCGCCGGGAGACAGCCCCGTGGCGGGGGATCGGCAAGGGAAAAGGAAGGGCGTCGGTGGCACGGATCCTGATTATCGACGATGACCCGGGTGTGCGGGCCCTGCTGCGTGCGGTCCTGGAAGGGGCCGGATATCAGGTGGCGGAGGAGAGCGACGGCAACCGCGGGGTGAAACGCTACCGTCGGGAAGGCGCCGACCTGGTCATCACCGATATGTTGATGCCGGAAAAGGACGGCATCGAGGTCATCACCGAACTGCGTCACCACAATCCCCAGGTCAAGGTGGTGGCCATTTCCGGCGGCGGGCGTGGGCTGGATGCCGTTTTCAACCTGGACATGGCCCAGGAATTCGGTGCCCTGCATACCATCGCCAAACCGTTCTCGCCGTTTCAGGTCCTGGAAGCGGTGGACAAGCTGCTGGAGATACCCGGAGAGGAGTGACGCCCGGAGAGGGGTGTCCCGGCAGCAGGGCGGCGGCTGGGGCTGCGCCGCGCTGTGGAGATGACCCTGGGGGGGGGGAAGCGGGCCAGGGGAGGAAGGGTTCCTCCCCCGCCGGCGGACTTACCGTGGCAGCCGGGAACCGGCTTGCATCGGTGGAGGGTGGAGGGAGGCCTCCCCCATCCTTGAAATTGAAGTTAGTGGCGGTGTTCCTTGTTCTTCTTTTCCACATAGGTCTGGAGTTCCTGGGTCAGGGTGTCCAGGGTGTCGTTGACCGCGTTCATCACCGTGGGCGCATCCCGGGTGGCGGTCAGGGTGTTGCCGGCGATGTTCACGATGGCCTTCACCACGGCCCGCTGTTCGTTCTTGTGGGCCATCTTTTCCACGCTCAGACGGGCATGGGTGATGGGACCGAAGCGCTTGTCCAGGCTGTCGAAGCGTTTTTGCACCCGTTGCCGCAGCTCATCGCCCAGATCGACCTGACGGCCTTCGAACTTGATTTCCATGGGTATCCCCTTTCGGCCCGGTCGGCGTCGGAAACCGCCGGGCTGGTGCCTCCGTTCCTCGTCCTCTCCGCCCGCGCCGGTCGGGACAGGGTCAGGATTCGGAAAAGAGTCTGTTATGGTTGCAATTATACCACTTTTTTCAGATCGTATTCCAGAATGCCTTCCGCCCCCAGCGCCCGCAGCCGCGGGATCAGATCGCGCACCTTCTGGCGACGCACCACCGTTTCCACCGCCAGCCAGTCGCTCTGGTGAAGCCGGCTGACGGTGGGCGCCCGCAGGCTGGGCAGCAGGGTCATCACCTCCGCCACGGCGGCCTCGGGCACCATCATCTTCAGGACCACCTGGTGACGGGCGCTGAGAGCGCCCTGGAGCAGCAGGGCGATCTGGTCGATCTTGGCCTTTTTCCAGGGGTCCTGCAGGGCGGCCTTGTTGGCGATCAGCCGGGTGCTGGTGACCAGCAGATCCTCGACGATACGCAAGCCGTGGGCCTTGATGGTGGAACCGGTTTCGGTGATTTCCACCACCGCGTCCACCAGGCCTTCCACCACCTTGGCTTCGGTGGCTCCCCAGGAGAATTGGACCTCAGCCGCGACGTTGCGTTCCCGCAGATAGCGGCGGGTGAACTCCACCAGCTCGGTGGCCACCTTCTTGCCTTGCAGATCCTGGACCGAACGGACCGGGGAATCCTTGGGCACCACCAGCACCCAGCGGCAGGGCTGGTTGGAACTCTTGGAGTATTCCAGCTCGCAGATGGTGGCCACGGTGTCCTGGCAGTCCCGCTCGATGATCCAGTCCTGACCGGTCAGGCCCAGATCCAGGGTGCCGTCGGTGATGTAGAGGGCCATCTCCTGGGGTCGCACCAGGGCGCAATAGAGGTCCGGGTCGTCCACCGTGGGGAAGTAGTTGCGGGAGCTGATGGTGATATTCCAGCCCGCCTGGGCGAAGAGTTCGATGGTGGCTTTTTCCAGGCTGCCCTTGGGCAGGCCGAGTTTGAGTTGCTTGCTCATGGGGAGTTCCGATTGGCGCCGGCGGGGTGAACCAGCAGGGTTGGCAGTTCAGCGAAATGGTCGGTGATCCGGTCCGGGTTCAGCTCCCGCACCGGCTGGTCGCGGTTGTAGCCGTAGGTGACCGCCACCACGGCGCAGCCGGCGGCGCGTCCCGAGGCCACGTCGGTTTCCGAGTCGCCCACCATGACCGCGGCGGCGGCGGGCACTCCCAGGGCGTCCAGGGCATGCCACAGGGGGTGGGGGTCGGGCTTGCGGCGGGACAGGGTATCCCCACCGACCACGGCCTGGAAGCGGCGGTCCAGATCCAGCAGCTTCAGCATTTTCAGGGTCAGGTGTTCCGGCTTGTTGGTCACCACGGCCAGTTTGTACCCTTGATCCAACAGCTGGTCCAGGGTGTCCTCCACCCCGGGGAAGGGTCGGGAGCCGTCCACCAGATGGTCGCCGTAGTAATCCAGAAAGTCCCGCACCGCTGCTTCGAAGTCCGGGTCCCCGTCCGGGGGCTGGGCGCCGAAGCCCCAGAACCCCCGGGCCAGCAGCACCCGGGCGCCGTGGCCCACCATGTTGCGGACCTGGGCCAGGGGCAGGGTGGGATACCCGCGTTTGGCCAGGACATGATTCATGGCGCCGGCCAGGTCCACGGCGGTCTCCACCAGGGTGCCGTCCAGATCGAACAGCACCGCCTGGCAGGGCAGGGGCGGGGTCGTTGGGGTCACGGGGTTCCCTCCGGCAGGGTCGCCACCCAGGGCAGGCCCCGGTACTCCCCGGCATGATCCAGGCCGTAACCCACCGCGAAGGCATCGGGAATGGTGAAGCCGATGAAGTCCGGGGTGAAGGAGACCCGGCGCCGGGAGGGTTTGTCCAGCAGCACGCAGGTGATCACCCGGGCGGCGCCAAACGCGATCAACCGGGCGTGGGCGAACTGGAGGGTGGCGCCGGAATCCAGGATGTCATCCACCAGCAGCACGGTTCGCTGTCGGACCTCATCCGGAGCGCAGTCCCGGATGACGGTCACCGTTCCCCGGGAACGGGTGGACCGGCCATAGGAGGCCAGGCTCATGAAAGTCACCCGGGCCGGCACCTGCCGGCGGGCCAGCTCCCGCACCAGATCGGCGGTGAAGACGAAAGCGCCGTCGAGCAGGCCGACCACCAGCGGCGACACGCCGTTCAGCACGGTGGCCAGCTCGGCGGCCAGGGCGGCCACCCGGGTCCGGATCGCGTCCTCGGGCACCAGAATGCGCAGGTCATGGGTCATGAATCCCCCTGATCCACCAGAAACACCGCCATGGGAGCCAGCAGGTTGGCGGCGGCGGACAGGAACAGGGGATGGTTGGCGAAATAGCCCTTCAGCCAGCCATGGGGGCGGTTGCCGGCCCAACCCAGGGGGATCATCTGCAGAATCCGCACCCCCATCTCCCGGCACAGGTCCTGAAAATCCAGGATGGTGCAGACATGGATGTTGGGGGTGTCGTACCACTCGAAGGGGAACAGGGGATTCTTGGGCATGCGTCCCCCCAGGGCCAGGCCCAGGCGGTTGTGCCAATGGCCGAAATTGGGCAGGCTGACCAGGCCCTTCTTTCCCACCCGCAGCATTTCCCGGATCACCAGCCGGGGCCGGTTGACGGTCTGGATGGTGCGGGACAGGATCACGAAATCGAAGGAGTCGTCACCCAGATCGGAGAGGCCCTGGTCCAGATCGCCGTGGAACACCTGCACGCCCCGGTCGATGCAGGCGCGGACGTTTTCCAGGGAAATCTCCACGCCCACCCCTTCCACCCCCTGGCGCTGGGCCAGCATTTCCAGCAACAGGCCGTCCCCGCAGCCCAGATCCAACACCCGGGAGCCGGGCGTCACCAGGCTGGCGAGGACTTCCAGATCGACCCGCTGTTCAGGCTGCCTGGGACGCACGGGCGCAATGATCCTTGTGAAGCCGGTTGAAGAAGGCGGTGAGGGATTCCTTGTACTGGGGAGCCTCCAGCAGGAAGGCGTCGTGGCCGTGGGGGGAGCTGAACTCCTGGTAGGTGACCTGTTTGCGGTTCCAGTTGAGGATGCGGACGATCTCCTTGGAGCGGCTGGGATCGAACCGCCAGTCGGTATCGAAGCTCATCACCAGGAAGCGGGCGGTGACCGGTTTCAAACGCCGGGCGGTGGTCTCCGGATCGGGGAAGGGATCGAAATAGTCCATGGCCTTGGTGATGTAGAGATAGGTATTGGCGTCGAACCGTTTGACGAAGGAGGAGCCCTGATGCTGCAGGTAGCTCTCCACGGCGAAATCGTTTTCGAAGCCGAAGGAGAGTTCCTCCCGGTCCTGGAGGCGACGACCGAATTTCTCGTGGAGGCCCTGCTCCGACAGATAGGTGATGTGGGCCATCATGCGGGCCAGGGCCAGGCCCTTTTCGGGCCGTTCGCCGTCGTAGTGATCCCCGCCGTTGAAGTTGGGATCCGACAGGATGGCCTGGCGGGCCACGGCGTTGAAGGCGATGTTCTGGGCCGACAACCGGGGGGTGGAGCCGATCAGCACGCAGGCCTTGACCCGCTCCGGGTAATCCAGGGCCCACTGCAGGGACAGCATGCCGCCCATGGAGCCGCCCACCGCGGCCACCAGGCGGGGAATGTTCAGGTGATCCAGCAGGGCCTTCTGCAGCCGGACCATGTCGCCGAGGGTGATCATCGGAAAGCGCAGGCCGAAGGGCTTGCCGGTGGCGGGGTCGATGCTGGAAGGGCCGGTGGTGCCGTCGCAGCCGCCCAGGTTGTTGCTGCAGATGATGAAGAACTTGTTGGTGTCGAACGGCTTGTTGGGGCCGATGTAGTCGTCCCACCAGCCCTGGCGGCGGTCGTCCGCCTGGTGATACCCGGCGGCATGGGCAGTGCCCGACAGGGCATGACAGACCAGCACCGCGTTGCTGCGGTCCGCGTCGAGGGTGCCGTAGGTTTCATAGGCCACCCGCACCGGGGCCAGGGTGGCGCCGCAGTCCAGGGTCAGGGTCTGGCCGTCGTTGAACAGTTCGACCAGTCGGGTGGTCACCAGGCCCACCGATCCGGGTTGGCCTGTCACGGGGTTGGAAGCCATTGCACCTCGTCCGATTGTTCATCTCTCCCGGCCGGTTCCGGCGTGGAATGTCAGAGCCGGCCGGCTGGCATGGAGTTGGCACCTGTCGGTTTCGATGGCCGATGGTTGCCACAGCATCCCGGGGCCAAGTCCCTCCGCTGTTCTGGATGAAGCCAGACATTTTCCGGGTTGGCGGCTCCGCTGTCAAGGCCGACGCTCCGGCGGGATCGCCTGGGCCATGGGGGGCGGAAGACGGCACCGGGCGGGCGGTTCTGTTTTCTATGGTATGTCTTTTGCGTATTCAGGGGCGGGACCCAGGATGCGGGACTCCACCCGCACACCAACCCTGTTGAACAGACTGGAGGAAACCTTGGCCGCCACATCGTTCCGGTTCCCCATGGCCCGGTGGAAGAATATGAGCGACCTGGTCATGGCCGCCAGCATCATTCTGATGCTGGCGGTGATGATCCTGCCCATGCCGGCGGTGGCCCTGGACCTGTTCCTGTCCGTCAACATTTCCCTGGCCATCGTCATTCTTCTGACGACGATCTACGTTCATAAGCCGTTGGAATTTTCGTCTTTTCCAAGCATTCTGCTCATCACGACCCTGTTCCGGCTGTCCCTCAACATCTCCACCACCCGCCGTATCCTGCTGCATGGCGCCGAGGGCGAGGCCGCCGCCGGCGAGGTGATCCGCGCCTTCGGCCAGTTCGTGGTGGGCGGCAATCCGGTGGTGGGGATCATCGTGTTCGCCATCCTGGTGATCATCAACTTCATCGTGATCACCAAGGGCGCCGGCCGCATCGCCGAGGTGGCGGCCCGCTTCACCTTGGACAAGATGCCCGGCAAGCAGATGGCCATCGACGCCGACCTCAACTCGGGTCTCATCACCGAAACCGAGGCCAAGCGGCGCCGCAAGGAGATCGAGGAAGAGTCGGAGTTCTTCGGGGCCATGGACGGTGCCTCCAAGTTCGTCCGCGGGGATGCGGTGGCCGGCATCCTCATCACCATCATCAACATCGTCGGCGGCTTCATCATCGGCGTGGCCCAGCAGGGACTCAGCGCGGGCGAGTCGGCCGAGATCTACACCATCCTGACGGTGGGGGACGGCCTGGTGGCCCAGATTCCCGCCCTGGTGATCTCGGTGGCCGCCGGTTTCCTGGTGACCCGGTCTACCTCCGACCGCCACATGGCCGACCATGTGGGCGGGCAGATCACCGCCCGGCCCCGGGCGATCCTGCTCAGCGCGGGCGTGCTGGGTTTGTTCGCCATCCTGCCCGGCATGCCCACCGTCTCCTTCTCCCTGCTGGCCATCGGCATGGGGACCTGGGCCTACTTCCTCTTCCGCCGCAAGGAGCGGGAGGAGTTGCAGGCCAAGCGCCATGAGGCGGTTCAGGCCCAGGATGCCGCCCAGAAGGAGGAGCCCATCGAGAGCTTCCTCACCCTGGACGTGCTGCGGCTGGAGGTGGGTTACGGGCTCATCGCCCTGGTGGACGAAAGCCAGCAGGGCGACCTGTTGGAGAAGATCCGTTCCATCCGCCGGCAGTTCGCCTCCGACATGGGCTTCGTGGTGCCGCCCATCCACATCAAGGACAACCTGCAACTCCGGCCCGGGGAGTACACCTTCATCGTCAAGGGGGTGGAGGTGGGCCGCGGCGAGTTGAAGACCGGCAGCTACCTGGCCATGGAAGGCGGCGTGGTGACCGGGCGGATCGAGGGCGGCGTGCCCACCAAGGAGCCGGCCTTCGGTCTGCCGGCCATCTGGATTTCCGCCAATGACCGGGAGCGGGCCGAGATGCTGGGGTACACGGTGGTGGATCCCTCCACCGTGCTGGCCACCCACGTCACCGAGCTGGTTCACACCTATGCCCACGAGATGATCAGCCGCCAGGAAGTCCAGAACCTGCTGGACCTGGTGGCCAAGGAGCAGCCCAAGCTGGTGGAGGAACTGGTGCCCCATGTGATCAACCTGGGCGGCATCCAGAAGGTCCTCCAGGGTCTGCTGCGGGAGCGGGTCTCCATCCGCGACATGAACACCATCCTGGAGACCATCTCGGACTACGCCAAGATCGCCCGGCATCCGGCCCAGCTGGTGGAGCTGGTGCGCCAGTCCCTGTCCCGCTCCATCGTCAAACGCTACCTGGACGACGGCGGCAAGCTGCAGGTGCTGATGCTGGGGGCGGATGCCGAAAGCCTGGTCGCCGAGGCCATCGTGGACGGGGACTTCGGTTCCTATCTGGCCCTGTCGCCCCGGTCCGGCAGCCAGTTCGCCGCCCGGGTCAGAGATGCGGTGAGCCGGATTTCCGCCCAGGTGATCCAGCCGGTGCTGGTCACCGGCACCCGGGTGCGTCCGTTTGTGAAGCAGGCCACCGAAGGGGTGGTGCCCCATCTGGTGGTGCTGTCCCAGAACGAGATCCCCGGCAACGTGTCCGTGCAGTCCCTGGGCACCGTAACCCTCGGATGAAACTGGGATCAGATGGCGGATGGATTGATTTCGGGACCGCAACTCCCCACGGGAATGGAGGTCCAACACACCATGCAGATCGTATCGAGCCGCTTGCCCGGCAAGGGGACCGAGAGAGCCGACGATGAATGAAAAAGTAGCAACCTTTACGGCCCAGGACATGCGGGAGGCCCTCCAGAAGGTCAAGGACAATCTGGGGATCGACGCGGTGATCCTGTCCACCCGCAGCATCCGGGAAAAAGGTGGCATCATGATCGAGGTGACCGCCTGTCCCAGTCCCAATGCCGGGGCCGGAGGCGGCGCCGTCGCCGATGGGGGGGGGTATGCTCCCGAGCCGTCCCCGGCTCCGCCCTCGTCCCGGAGCCGTTTTTCCGCCGTGGTGGACGATGGTGCGGAGCGGATCCGTGGCCGGAGCGGCGGAGGGGCGGCCACGTCGGCCCCGGGAGATCGCTACCGGCAGCGGATACCGGCCGCCTCGGGACTGGCGGCGGATCTCTCGACCATCCGCAGCTCCCTGGCCAACCTGGAAGCCCGGGTGGAAAGCACCATTCCCTCGTCCCTGGACTCCGAATTGACCTCCATGGACATGGAGGCCAAGCGCCGCTACAGCCACCTGCTGATGCATGGAGTCGAGGAGCCCATCGCCCGCAAACTGGCCATGGTGGACAAGGCGGACAAGGAACGCAGCCTGGAGATCGCCCTCAAGCGTTTTCTCAAATTCCGGGATCCCCTGGAGGGGACATCGTCCCGGGTGATCGCCCTGGTGGGACCCACCGGGGTGGGCAAGACCACCACCCTGGCCAAGGTGGGGGCCGAGCTGCTGCTCAACCGGCGGCGCAGCGTGGGCATGATCACCCTGGACACCTTTCGGGTCGGGGCGGTGGCCCAGCTGGAGACCTACGCCAAGCTGTTGCAGGTGCGGCTGGTGGTGGCCCGCTCCCTGTCGGAAGTGAAGGCCGGTCTGCACAGCCTGAACAACTGCGACTACATCCTGGTGGACACGGTGGGCTCCAGTCCCTACAACCGGCGCCAGGTCAATTCGACCGGCAGCCTCCTGCCGGTGATGGGCGAGGATCGGGAGGTGCTTCTCTGCATGGCGGGCAACGTGCGGGAGACCGAACAGCAGGCCATCTACCGACGGTTTTCCGCCTTGAATCCCACCGGTCTGATTTTCACCAAGCTGGATGAGACGGTGACCTACGGGGGCATTCTCAACGTGGCCCTGCGGGCCCGATTGCCCCTGACCATGTTCACCGATGGCCAGCGGGTGCCGGAAAATCTGGGGTGGCTGTCCGCCGAGACCATGGCCAAATGGCTCGAACAGCCCCAAATGGAGCGGGAGGAATAGGTCCGTGGCAGTCCCAGCGCGCCTTCCAACGGCAATAACGAGATGAAACGACATGATTGAAGACCTCGACAACCAGGTGGCCACCCTCAAGGAGCTGGCCCGCAAGGCCGAGCGCGAGCGCAAGGCCCACGATGCCGGCGGCCCTGGAACCAAACCCAAAGCGGTGCTGGCCCGCCGTCTGGCGGAACGCAAGGTACCCCATACCCTGGCGGTGACCAGCGGCAAGGGCGGGGTGGGCAAGACCCTGGTCACGGTCAACCTGGCGGTCAACTTTGCCCGCCAGGGCCTCAAGGTGCTGATCATCGATGCCGACCTGGGGTTGGCCAACATCGATGTGGTGCTGGGGCTGAGTCCCGACTTCACCATTCAGGACATGCTGGAGGGCCGCATGTCCATCGAACAGGTGGCGGTGCCCGGACCCGAGGGGATCACCATTCTGCCCGCCGCCTCGGGGGTGGCGGAGCTGAGTACCCTCTCGGAAGAACAGCGCATGGCCCTCATGGACCACATCGACCATTGGGATGCCGATTTCGACGTGGTGCTGGTGGATACCGGGGCGGGCATCTCCACCAACGTGCGCTATTTCGTGCTGTCGGTGGAACGGATCCTGGTGGTGGCCACGCCGGACCCGGCCAGCATCACCGATGCCTATGCCCTGATGAAGGTGATGTTCCTCAATCACCGCATCGACCATTTCGAACTGGTGGTCAATCAGGTCAAATCCGAACAGGAAGCCCTGGAGGTCTACCGCACCCTCCACCGGGTCGCCGACCGCTTTCTCCATATCGGCCTGAATTTTGCTGGGTTCATCCCCTATGACCCCCAACTGGTCCAGGCGGTGCGGCAACAGGCATCGGTGAGCCAGATGTTTCCTTCCGCCCCCAGCTCCCTGGCCTTTGCCAGCCTGGCGGACAAGGTGCTGAAACAGTGCCAGGAGGATCGGGAAAACAATGGGCGGGCCATGTTCTTCTGGCGGCGGGTGCTGGACGAAAACGTTCGGGGTCCCGAAGCGGATGGGGAGTAGAGCCTGTATTGTATCTGGAACCCGGAGCGGATTCGGTTCGATCCTATGACGACGACCCAGGTCGATAGTGCGCAGCAGCCCCAGACGGATACCGAATGGGGCAGAATGACCCGCGAGGAGATCATTCTCAAGTATTCCCCCACAGTCAAATATGTGGCGGGCCGCATTTCCATGAAGCTGCCCCACTCGGTGGATGTGGATGACCTCTACCAGGTGGGCATCCTGGGCCTCATGGATGCCATCAACAAGTTCGATCCGGACCGCGGGATCAAGTTTCAGACCTATGCCGAGTTCCGCATTCGGGGGGCGATTCTCGACGAGCTGCGCTCCATGGACTGGGTGCCCCGGGCCGTGCGCCAGGCCGCCAGCCAGATCCAGGACGCCTATCTGAAGCTGGAGGCCCGGCTGGGCCGTCCGGCCGAGGACCGGGAGGTGGCCGATCATCTGGGCATCAGCCTGGAGGAGTTCTACGAACAGCTGGATTCGGTGCGGAGCATTTCGGTCGTCTCCTTCGAGGATTTGCGTCCCAACATGGAAGATGACGATTGGGACGTGCTGGAGATTCTCGCCGATCCCGATCTGGAGGATCCCCTGGAAGCCCTGGGACTCCAGGAAATGCGGCAGGCCCTGAGCGAGGCGGTGGGAGGGTTGCCGGAAAAGGAGCGTTTGGTCATCACCCTCTACTATTTCGAGGAGCTGACCATGAGCGAAATCGGGGCGGTGCTGGGACTGACCGAATCCCGCATTTCCCAGTTGCACAGCAAGGCGGCCCTGCGCATGCGGGCCCGGATCCGGCGGGTGATGGGACCGTCGTTCCGGGGGTGAGGCTCCCGGGGGATGCCGAACAAGTTGGCAAGGAGTGCTGACATGGATATCTGGAACCTGATTATCGTCCTGTGTTTTTTTCTGCTCTACCTGGGCCTCGCCATGGTCTTCTCCCAGATCCGCCACCTGCGGGAAGAGCTGCGCATGACGGCCCGCTCCGCCGCCCACCAGCCCGTCATGCCCGCCATGCCCACCGAACAGCCGGAAGAGGGCGAGATGGTGGTCGAGGCGATCCTGCGGGAACTGGAGATGGTGGAAGGACGCCTGGGTCAGCAGCTCGTGGAAGTTCCCCAGCGCCTGGAAAGCATCCTGGAAGACCTGCGTCGGGAGATGCAATTCATCCAACGGTCGGTGCAGCATTCCGTGCCCATCATGAGCGGCGGCCACAGCGAGGGACGTTCCGGGGGTGGCTCGTCCGGCAAGGGCGATGCCTACCGGGAGGCCAAGCTGCTGCTGTCCAACGGGGTGGACGAGGAACGGGTGATCGAGGAGACTGGCCTGACGGTGGAGGAGGTCAGCCTGCTCAAACGCCTCAGCCATCCCGAACGTCCCTCCGCACATCCCCATTGACCCACTGGCAGGGGGAACCTTCTGATCGGGGGCGATCATGGCCATGATCATTTCAGGCAGGTTGCCCCCAGCGGCGGGGGAGATCGGTCCCACCGCGTCCGACCAGGCCACCCTGCCCAGAATGGCCCCCGGCGACCAGCTCGTGGGGCGGATCAGCCAGCTCAAGGACAACGGCCAGGGAGTGTTTCGCTTCGCCGACGGGCGCGGCTTCACCTTTTCCGGCGGCCAGGGACTCCACGAAGGCGACCATGTGCGCCTGGAAGTGGTGCGTCTGGTGCCCGAGGTGGCCCTGCGGGTGGCCGGCAGCGATTCCCAGGCTGCCGCCGAGACCGCCAATTCCCTCCAGCAGAGCCTCACCCGGGCGCCGGATCTGTTCGCCCGCCTGGTTTCCTTTCTGAATGTCGGTTCCGGCACCGTCCTGTCCGGCAAGGGGGATGCCCTGTTCCTCGGGCTGCAGGCCACGCGCTCCGGACTGGCGACCCTCGATGGTCAAACCCTGGGAGCGGTGCTGGCGAAGAATCTGCCGGGCCTGTCGGCCGAGGCCCTGATGCGCGGGGATCTGTCCGGTCTGGTGCGCCTGTTGTCCGGGGGCTCCCGGGCCGAGGTGGCGGGAGCGGTGCAGGCCCTGCGGGAGGCCGCAGCCACCCTGAAGGCCCGGATTCCCGGGGAGGGGACCGCCGCCGAACTGGCCGCCGCCCGCAATGCCCTGGGACGCCTGGGGGACCTGCTGGCCATGCAGGATCTGCTGCCGCAAACGGTTCCCTCCGCCAACGGGGAGATGTTTCTGGGCTACCGGGTCTTCTGGCTCAACGAGGGGGGGCTGGGCGAGGCGATCTGGCGCCGGGAAGGCCGCCAGAATGGCCGGGGGAGTCAGGGAGAGGAGGCCACGTCGGTTCTGCTGTCCCTGAACCTCACCCGTCTGGGCGCCGTCCAGGCCCGTTTGGCCCTGAGCGGCGGACTGCTGGCCGTCCAGCTGGCAGCGGAAGACGACGGGGTGCTGGCGGCCCTGCGCGGCCGGGTGGGGGAGTTGCGCCAGGCCCTGCAACAGGCCGAACTGCCCCTCTATACCCTGGATCTGTCCCGCCTCGATGGCGCCATCATGCGCGCCACCCGGGAACAGGCCCTGGGCCTGACCACCGCCTTTTCGACCCAGGCCTGAGCCATGGCCGGGCCCCCCAAAAAACCCGCATCCCTCAAACAGGCCGTGGCCCTGCGCTACGACGCCCAACGGGACAGCGCCCCCCGGGTCACCGCCACCGGCAAGGGCCGCATCGCCGATCTCATCCTGGAACGCGCCCGGGAGGCCGGCGTGCCACTGATGGAGGATCCCGACCTGGTGGGCCTGCTGGGCCGGCTGTCCCTGGGAGAAACCGTGCCCAGGGAACTCTACAAGGCAGTGGCGGAGGTGCTGGCCTTCGTCTATCGGGTCAATCAGGGGTACGGGAGGTGAGGGTTGGCACCGGTTGGAGTCAATCCTGCGGCAGACGCCCTCGGCTGGCCGGCAGCCACGCGGTCACTTCCAGTCCTCCCAGCCTGGCCGAACGTTCCAGCAGCAGGCGGCCCTCGTGGTCCTGGGCGATGGTCTCGGCGATGGCCAGCCCCAGGCCGTGGCCCGCGCCCGGGGCGTCGCCCCGCACCCCGCGTTGCAGCATCAGTGGCCGTTGCTCGGGTGGAATCCCCGGGCCGTCGTCCGCCACCGTGAGCCGGAGCCCAGTCGGATCCAGTGTCATGGTCAGGGACACCCGCCGGGTAGCGAAGCGGCAGGCGTTATCCAGGAGGTTGCCCAGCAGGGTCAGCAGGTCCTCCCGGTCCAGGTTCACCGCCAGTCTCCGGGGAATCGATCCTTCCAGGGTCAACGCCCGCCGGCCATGCACCTGCTCCATGACCCGCAGCAGGGCGCTCGCCTCGGTGTCCACCTCCAGCCAGGTTCCGCTGCCCCGGCCCCCGGACAGACAGCTCAGGCCCAGCTCCCGCCCGGTCAGGCGGCGGATGGCCTCGACCTGGTCGCGCAATCGGCCGCGCAAGTCCGGATGGGCCGCCAGCGCCGGGTCTTCCTCCAGACGCGCCAGGAGGGCCAGCGGGGTCTTGATGGCATGGCTCAGGTTGCCGGCCGCGGCCCGGGAACGGTGCAGGCGCTTGATCATGACCTCGAACAGGCGGTTGATCGCGACGATGAACGGTCGCACCTCCTCCGGCACCGCCTCCGTGTTCAGCCGGTCGCATGCGCCCCGCTCCAGGGCCTCCACCTCGGCCCTGGCGGCCGCCAGGGGCGCCAAACTACGGTGCAACTGGTGCCGCAGCAGCACCAGCAACAGCAGCAAGGCTCCCAGGGAAACCCCGCCATACAGCCAGCGCAGGGTCTGCAGGATGCGGGTGGCGGTGGAAAAATCCTCCGCCAGGGCCAGGCTGAACGTGCGTCCCTGCTTGCGGTACCCCTGGACCAGGACCAGCAGGGGGCGGTGGTCCGGACCGGGCAGATGCAGCAGCCGCCACTCGCCCACCCCCGCCCCCGGCACGGTCAGGGCCTGATCCCAGAGGGAGCGGGAGCGCAGCACCTGCTCCCCGGCGGTCACCTGGAAATAATGGCCCGACCAGGGCTGGCGATAGATGGGATCGACCCGTGCGCCGGCCAGGGTGAACACCCCATCGGTCAGCCGCAGGTGGGCCACCAGCTGGTCGGCGTCGTGGGCCAGACGACTGGCAGTCCCGTCTTCCACCAAGAAGGACAGTGTCAGGCTCACCAGCAGCCATTGCAGCCCCAGCACCCCCAGCAACGTCACTCCCGCCGGGAGCCCCAGTCGGATCTGCAGGGAATTTCTCACCGCCGGGGCCGGAGGAGGTAGCCCTGGCCCCGGCGGGTTTCGATGCGCTCCCGACCCAGCAGACGGCGCAGGCGCTTGATGTAGACCTCCAGGACGTTGCTGTCCGGGTCGTCGTCATGGGCATAGACATGTTCGGCCAGGCGGGTCTTGGACAGGATCTGGCCGGGATGGAGCAGGAAACAGCGCAGCAGGCGGAACTCGGTGCCGGTGAGGGCATGCACGGTACCATCCTCCAGACGGACCTGCTGGCGGTCCTCGTCCAGGGTCAGGCCTTCCACCCCCAGGGCCGGCCCGACGGCGGCATGACGGCGCCGGATCAGGGCCTGGATCCGGGCGGTCAACTCCTCGACATGAAAGGGTTTGCCCAGATAATCGTCCGCCCCGGCCTTGAAGCCGTCCACCCGCTGGTGCCAGGCGTCCCAGGCGGTCAGAATCAGCACCGGCATGTCATGGCCCTGGGCCCGCCAGTCCCGCAATACTTCAAGGCCCGGGCGGTCGGGCAGGCCCAGATCCAGCACCACCGCGTCATAGGGTTCTTCGCGGCCCATGTGGGCGCCATCCTCCGCATTGGCGGCCCAGTCCACCGCGAATCCCGCCCGCCCCAGGTCCTGTTTCAGTCCCTCGGCCAGGGCGGCGTTGTCTTCCACCACCAGCACCCGCATGGCTCAGTCTTCCTGTTTCCGCTCCAGCACCGTCCCCGTGGCCGCGTCCAGGCGCCATTCCCAGACCTGGCCGTCGGCAGCGAGGAATTCCAGTTCGTATCGATACTGGCCGTGGTGCTGTTCCAGCTCCACTTCCAGCAACTGCACCCCCTGCAGGGACGGATGCAGGGCCATGAGCCGTTCCAAAGGCAGGATCACCCCGTCCCGCACCAGCCGGAAGGCGACCTCGTGATCGACCTCGTCGTCGGCCATGGCCGCCCCGCCGAACAGCCCCAGCAGGCCCAGGACCAGCCAGGGCGCGGCCCGCCGCGGGCGGCGGGCCGCGCCGGGAGCCCGGTCAATCATCCCAGCGTTCAACCCCGGGAATGCGCACGCGATGCTCGTCGAAGGAGCCCCTGGCCGCTTCCGGATGACAGGTCTCACAGCGGCTGAAGGAGCCGACTTGCGGGTTGCCTTTGACCATTTTTTCAGGCAGCTCATGATGTTCGCGCTGGAAATAGCGGGTGGCGGTGATGCGCAATGGCGCCTGATCCTCCGGGATGCCCTTGGTGATGGCCTTGGCATGGCGGCCGGGCACCCGGTCCGCGGCATTGTCCGTCAGCAGCGCGCCGAGACTGGCCCGGGTGGCGGGATCCAGTTCGGCGTTTTCCCCGAAATGATCCTCCAATCCCGCCATCATCGCCTGCCACGAACGCGCTGGCAACCACCCCGGTTGATAGGGGAAATGGCAGGAGCCGCATTCCTTGACATAGGCCGGATCGTCCACCGGCGCCACATCGGTGGCGCCGCCCGCCCGTCCGCCCTTGCCGGCATGCTCTGCCTCCCCATGGCGGTCGCGTTCCCTGGAGGCCTGGCGAAAGCCATCCCCCAGCACCGTCCGTCCGCCCAGCACCAGGCTGCCGCCGACCAGAGCCGCCAGCAGCACTCCTCCGGCGATCATTCGTTTCGAAGCCATGTTATTACTCCTTTCCCCCACCCATCACAGTCAATGAATTCAGATAGGCCAGTACGTTGGCCTTCTCGGCGGCGCTGCATTCCCGACCCAGGGTCCATTTGCAGTTGCGCAGGAACCATTTTTCCCGATGGGCCGCATCGCTGAACCGGGAAGGAAGTGCCACCGGCGCCATGGGTGGGATGACCTTGCCCGTGGTCGCATGGCGCCCCGGCTGGCGCGGATCCTGGCCATGGCAGGTGGTGCAGCTTCGCCGTCCGCCGCGGTCCGGATCCTGCAGGCCGGCGCGGGTCCAGAGTTCCTGGCCCTGGGTGGGATCTCCTCCCAGATCCTCGGCCGCTGCGGGCCGCACGACCACCAGGGACAGTACCAGTGTGGCTCCAGCCAGCCATCTTTGAGGTTTCATCATGGTGCGCACTCCCGTTTGCGTCCGGTCACCATGCTCCAGACCAGGTTTTCCCTGTGCTGCCACATGCCGATCACCACGCCGACCAGATGCAGGCCGACCAGGGGCCAAACCAGGGTGCCGAACAATTCATGGATCTCCTCCAGGGCCTCGGCCAGCCCCGCATTCCGGATATTGGCCAGCCAGGCCAGGGGTCCCAAGGCCTCCTTGGCCCCCAGACCGGCCAGTCCGCTCAGGCCGGTCAGCGCCAGCACCACCAGCAGGGCCACGATCATCGCGCCGCCCGCCGGGTTGTGGCCGAGGGAGCGCGGCGGGTGGCCATGCCGGATCGCAGCGAGATGGCCGAAGACCTGGGCCGGCCCGCGCACGAAATCGCCAAACCGGGCATGCCCGATACCGAACAAGCCCCACAGCAGGCGAAACAGCACCAGCCCAAGCACCATGTGGCCTGCCAGAACATGGATGGCGAGAACCTCATCCCCGGTGACCAGGGCGACCATCACCCCGGCCACCAGCCCCCAGTGAAACAGCCTGACCAACGGATCCCAGACCGGGATTGCACCTGTGTTCGTCATGTGGACACCTCGCGGAATGGAGTGGAACGCCTGCAGGATAGCGGGGTGAAAATGAATCCAGGCTGAAAACGGCAAGAAATTTTTCGGTAAGCGATATCGGCGAACAGCGTCCGGGCTTTACGGGCTGTCGGAGGGGGTCTCCTTCCCCTCCTTCAGGATCACCGGTGTCCCGTCATCGCCGTTGTTCCAGCACTGCTCGGACAGCAGACGCTCCAACAGGCCGAACTCGGCCAGCGCTGCCACGGGGGCATCCTTCCGGAATCTTTGCACTTTGGGATTTGGGTGGGGGTTGATAATCGTTTGACAATTTGCGATCATCTTTCCATGGATATTTCCTCGGATTCGCGATTCATCCGCTTCCGGATCAACTCCCGCAAGGCGCTGGAGGTAATCCTGTGGTTGGCGGATAAAAAGCCTGGCATGGGTTTCCATGCCATTCTCAAGCTGCTTTTCTTCGCCGACAAGTACCATCTCAACCGATTTGGTCGGCCCATCGTCGGGGACCGCTATGTGGCCATGCCCTATGGCCCTGTGGCATCGGTCACCTACGACATTCTGAAGGGCAATGTGCTGGCCATGGAGATGGCCGGAGAAGATCCACTGCCGTTCGAAGTACGCCATCATGCCAACCGGCCCCATGTCCATTCAAACCGACCGGCCCGCCTGGAGATGCTGTCCGACAGTGACATCGAGGCCCTGGAATATTCTTTCGCCATGTATGGGCATCTGGGTTTCGACGAGCTGTACCGGATCAGCCACGAGGATCCCGCCTACCGGAACGCGGAAGAACGGGGTTTGAATACCACGATCCGGTACGAGGACCTGATCGAGGATTCCGGGGACCGTGATGAACTCATTCAGGACTTGCGGGAAACGGCCCCGGACCTGGTTTTTTGATGCCAGCGCCCCTGTCACTCGGCGACGTCGTCGTCCTGTTCGATGTTCTCACCACCCCGCCCAAGACGAAATGGTATTGCTGTATCTGCGTGGCGGAAAGTTGGTTTCTGCGCATCAATACCAAACCCCGCCACCATGGCTTCAATGTGTTGGTCTCCCGCCACGAGAATTTTTTTCTGGACCACGACAGCCACCTGGATTGTCGAGGGGTGATTTTCAAGGACCCCCACATCATCCAGGAGGTATTGAAAAATCCAGACAATCATAAAGGCCGTCTGTCGAACGAGTCCCTTCGGGCCGTGATGGATTTTCTTCGCTCGGTCCCGACCATCCCCCCCCATCCAGAAACAGAAAATTTTCGCCGGTTGAAGTCAATCCTGCGGCAGACGCCCCCGGCTGGCCGGCAGCCACGTGGTCGCTTCCAGTCCTCCCTTTGGGTGAGATCCACGTCCTGGTCGTCACCGGTTTCCCAGACAGCATCTCTTGTGCTTTTTGCCACTCCCACACGGGCATGGCCCGCGTGTTTCGACTCGGTTGCCGGCTTCCACGGTCACCTTGCAACGTTTCATGGGCGCCGTGCCACGCCCCGGAACAGGAAGCTCAGGGGACCGGCGCCGCCCATGGGGCCGTTTTCGCTGCGTTCGAACCGGAACCCGGCCCCGGCGATGAGTTCGTCCATGGGGCGGTCGAGGGTGCAGCCGCCGCCGATCCGTTGCCACAGGGGGCTCAATGTCTCCTGGATGAAGCGGACCCGGCGGTCGGGCGAGCGGCCATGCTCGATGAACAGGAACCTGCCCTCCGGTTTCAGCACCCGTCCGATCTCCGCCAGCGCCCGGTTCACATCGGGAACCGTACACAGGGTCCAGGTGGACAGCACGGTATCCATGGACCGGTCGTCCAGCGGCAGGCTTTCCGCGGTCAGGCCGACGAAGGTGACGGGAAAGGGCGCGGCGCGTACCCGGTCGGCGGCGAACCGCTGCAGCCTGGCCGATGGCTCCAGAGCGAACAGCCGCTCCACCTGCCGTGCATAGTGCGGCAGGTTGAATCCGGACCCCAGGCCGATCTCCAGCACCCGGCCCTGGGCCAGGGGAACCAGCCGGGCGCGCTCGGTGGTAAATGCCTGTCGAGCCATGATCCGGTCGATGGCCCAGGGCAGGATCCGCTGCTCGTAGAACGTCTTCATGGAACTCCCTCCCAATTCTGTCTGCCTGATTGCTCAGGCCGATTTTCTCATTTTTTTGATGGCGGATCACGGCAGGGCCCCAAAATGTGCATTGGCCGTTCCGCGTCAGGCGCAGGGAAGCTGGCCGGCAAAAACCCTGGTCGCAATCTGCGACCAGGGGCCATACTGCGACCTGTCCATGAAAACACAATCAATCCAATCGGATATAAAAACATCTCCCGCCAAACCGCAGCCCGGCGGCGCGTTTCCGCAACCACCCTCCCGCCCCGGACGGTTCATTCGATGCGCATTGTAACGATATGATATTAAACTGATAATTTAAAAACAACTCCTTGGCACGTTTCCTGAGATACGACTATCAACAGGCATTGCTTCCCCTCACGGTTTTCCCGCCATCGGGCCGGGAGGGCAGACACAAGGAGATTCATCATGGATACCGACCGCTCCTCTCCCAGCCCGCTGTTTCTGCATTATCTCGAAAAGGCCCGCCAGGCGTTGCAAAACCGCACGGCCGTGGCCACGACCCTGGGCGTGACCGCCCGGATGCCGAAGCAGGACGCCGGACCGCCCGCTCCGGCAGGCGGCCTGAAGGCTCCGACCATCCTCGAATTCAAGAAGCGGGTCGGGCCGGAAGACGACGGCAACGGACCGCGACCTCGGCAGCGGACCCTGGATCGGCGCTTTCAAGGACTTGCCCAGTTCATGCTGGTGGTCGGAGTCCTGAAGGCCATGCAGAATCGACACGGCATGGACATGGCGGAGGTGATGGGCCTGGAGGGGGAGAGGCTGGTGGGTGTCTCTCCCCCTCTTCTCTCCCGCCTGCCGGCCAGCTCGACGGGATGATGTCCTGTCTGCTCCGCAAACGCCGGGAGTCTTTTTTGTTAATAACTAAAAACATTAAGGCAAAAGGACCATCGCCATGAACGCCCCCACCAGAAATCCCCTGTTTCATCTGTATGGTTCAAGTTTGCTGGCGGCCCTGAATCCGGACTCCCCCCGGGACCGGGAGGCCGCGGATCATGACCGGGACCCGCAGGTCAGCGGCGAAGCAGCCCGCCCCGGCCATCCGGCGCCGGTCAGCGAGGCGGTCAAGCAGGGGCTCGGCGTGTTGCGCCAGGCCCTGCTCCAGGAGCGGAGCCAGCCGTCCGGAACGGCCCCTCCCGCCGGTTCCCTGCGGGCCCAGTTGGATCAGTTCCGCCAGGGGCTGAAGACCGGCGACGAAACCGGGCTGGCCAACAACCCGTTGCATCTCCTGACCCGTCAGATGTTCCTGGACGCCCTGCAGACCCTCGGCCAGCGCCTGGCGGCGGTGCATGCCGGGCTGTGGAATACCCTGCCGCTGCCCGGGGGACGCCATCCGACCCTCAAGGACATCTGGACCGGGCCCCGCCGGCCCGCCAGGATCACTGCCCGCCTGGCCGCGACCCTGGCCCTGGGGCTCACCTCGATCAAGCCACCCCTGGTGACCTTGCTGTTCTGCGGCTCCACCCTGACCACGGCCTGGGGCGTCAATGAGCTGGTCCAGACCCCCCTGGGCGAGTCCCTGTTCGGGGGGCAATTCGCCGGAGAAGAGGGAGAAGCCGCACGCTCCCTGTTGGCCGTGGCCGCCGGCGTGCTGCTGTCCTCGGCCATTCTGGATTTCAAGGGCCGGATCTTCCGCAACATGGCCGAAGGCGGCGGCGTGCTGGCGGGCATCCGCAGCGCCATCCTGCGCAATCCGCGCTGGATGATCCTGGCCGGCGGTCTGGCGATGGTCTCCATCAAGACCAACTACGACGGCTTCGTCACCCTGTTTTCCAAGCAGCTGGAACTGGGCAACCAGGTGGACGGCATCCGTCGCCAGGTACACCTGGCCCTGGGAACGGAGGCGGCGGTGGCGGACGGGCAAACCGATTCCCTGCAGGGCCTGCAGGTCCGGCTGGAGAGGACCGTTGCGGACGTGCTGCGGCGCTTTCATCTGCTGCCGGAGGATGAAAAGGACGGCCGGGCCTCCAGCCAGATCGCCTATCCCGGTCCCCGCTATTGGGGCAAATTCTACATCATCCACGGGGGGTACGACCCCGGACACCAGAACGTCCGCCAGGCCTTCGGCGACCGACCACTGGCCGGCCAGATCGACTGGATGCTGACCCATTCCGGCCTGGACCTGTCCCAGTCGGTACACAGCAAGGCGGCTGCCCTGGTGGAACGCAACCGGGCCAACCTGCAAGCCACCGCCGCCGAGGTTGGCCGGCAGATCGATGAACTGGACGAGCTGTTGCACAACCAGCGCGGACTCATCCCGGGGCTGAACGGTCTGTTCTTCACCGAACATTACCAGATCAATGAAGTCGTCAACGGCGTGGTCGCAACCCTGGAGACCCAGCGGCAGGCCTACGATGGCATCATGTCCGAGTTGCAAACCCTGGTCTCCAGCTATGTCCCGCTCCTGGAGCAGGTGGACAAATCGGGCGGCGCGCGCTTTGCCGATTACCGGATCGATGTGGCGGTGGCCCCCGAGATCGCCGCCATCGAGGCCCTCAAGCAGCAGCGCATTCCCCTGGCCACCCACAAGAGCATCAAGGCCATGAGCGACTTCTTCGCCGAGCATTACGGCGTGGTCTGGGCGCATCTGGTCCTGGCGACGGTGCTGGCCCTGGCGGTGGGCATGGACCTGGCCGACCTGATCCTGCTGGCCCGGCGCACCGCCCGCATGGGGCGGCGGGACCGCAAGGCGGTGGTGGGCGCCCTGGGCGCGGTGCTGGAATGGGAAGAAGCCTTCATCAGCGGTTGCCAACGGTATTTCGAAGGACGATCGACCCGGGAAATGCTGCCCGGCCTGGCCATGCCCAACCGCCGCTGCCTGCAGGATACCTTCTACCGGATGCTCGAAGAGATCGACCCGGTCCTGAAGGACCCGCAGGAGCGCTCCTGGCCGATCCGGGGATTGGGATGGTTCACGGACCTGTTCCTGACCGTGCGCATCAACGACATGCACCATTGCGAGGCCAGAGCCAAGGCCATCCGCGCCTTTGCCGAGCATCGGGAAGCACAGTTGGCCCGCCTGATCGCCCGGCTGTTTCCCGGGCTGGATGCCACCCGCCTGCTCGCCGCCGGCAGCCTGGGAGACCTGTTCCATGAGGTGGAGGCCGGTCAGGTGCAGAACCAGCAGAGGTTCACCTGGGAGTACGACCAGGTCCATGGCGTGGAACAGCCGGACACTCTGGCCGCCAGCGATACCTGGCAGCGGCTGCCGGCCACCCTGGAAAAACTCGGCTACGACCACGGCGGCCGGACCGTGCTGCAACACCTGTTGCCCACCCCGCCGCGGATGACGCTGCTGCCCGGCGGTTCCCTGGGCGACGGCAACGAAGCGGGCGGGGTTCTGCCCACCGGGCTGCTCACCCTGGGTCGTCTGCTGTTCTGGCAGGCGCCCCTGGCGCCCCTGGCGGATTTCGCCCACACCCGCCGCAACTGGCTGCAGGGGCTTCCCCCGCTGAATTCCGAGGGGGACGAAATCATGCGGCGCATCCGGGGGACTCTCCCGGAACTGGAGCGGATCCGGGAGAACCGGTTGCCCGAGATGGCGGCCGGCGGCTTGCGGCCCCTGATGGACATCACCGGCCGTCTGCCCGACCGGCTGGGCGGCGAGACCGTCCGGCAGGTGCGGGAGCTGGGACAACGCTGGAGCGCCACCGTGCAGGAGTTCAAGAAGGTGAGCGACCTCTGTCGTCACATCGACCAATCCAAGACCGTGCTGTATTCGGGCATCAGCGGCACGGACCTGGATCACCTGGCGGAACGGGTGCTGCCCCGGGCCACCGGTTCCTCCCTGATTCTGGCGGACTTCCAGGAGTTCCAACATGCGGTGGCCGCCACCCTCAAGCGGGTCAAGGCCCTGGAGGAGCAGGTCGGCTTCGAGGTGAAGCGGCGGGCGATGAAAATCGATGATGCCTGCGGGGACCTGATCCGCTGCGTGATCACGCGGAACATGCGCAAACGCTCCGCCCCCCGGAGGTTGGCGGTCCAGGATGGGGAGCATCCCGAACCCGACGAGCTGTTGAAGAAAGCCACCGAGCGGGCCACGGACATCCAGCATCTTCTGGAGCGGGTTCGGCCGGGCCAGTCCGTCCTGGACGACCGGCGCCTGGACATGCTCCAGGACCTGGAGACGGAAGCCCAGGAACTGGTCGGCCAGGTGCGCAAGCTCACCCACTTCCTGACCCAGAACCCGTTCCAGACCACCATGGCCGCGGGCCAGGCGTCCGCGGACGGGACCGGCCTGATCAAGGAATCCGCCGCCCCGCGGCCCGCCGCTGACCAGCGGGTCATCCACCTGGATCAGGTGCGGCGCGGGTTGCAAGGCGGTGGCCGGCTGAAAGCGGCGGCCTGACCCTCATGGCGCGGGACAGACGACAGGAGAAGGAGAACGACAATGGACGCAACCCCTTCGACCATCCTCGTGGTCGACGATCAACCCGGCAACATCGACCTGCTGGCCGACATCCTGATCGAGGAACATGAAGTCCTGGTGGCCACCAACGGCCAGAACGCCCTGGAGACCGCCAGCGCCAGGGTGCCGGACATGATTCTGCTGGACGTGGCCATGCCCGGCATGGACGGCTTCGAAACCTGCCGGCAGTTGAAGGCCAATGCCAAGACCAGCGACATCCCCGTGGTGTTCGTCTCCTCCCGGGATGGCTGGAACGATGAGAAGGCGGGTTTCGATGCCGGCGCCATCGACTACATCACCCGGCCGTTCCGGCCGGCCATCGTGCAGTCCCGCCTGCGCAGCCATCTGGCCTCGCGCAAGGAGATGATCGAGCTGAAGCATCTGGCCTGCACCGATGCCCTGACGGGGCTGGCCAACCGGCGCCGCTTCGACGAAGCCTTCCGCATGGAAGCCCGGCGCGCGGCCCGGGATGCCGACCAGCTGTCGCTCATCATGATCGACGTGGACCATTTCAAGCGCTACAACGACCACTATGGCCATTTCCGGGGTGACGAATGCCTGAAATCGGTGGCCGAGGCCCTGCGCGGTACTTTGCGCCGGCCGTCCGACCTCCTGGCCCGCTTCGGGGGGGAGGAGTTTGCCGCGATCCTGTGCCATGTGGACCAGGCCGGCACCGAAACCATGGCCAATGAAATGTGCGCCAGGGTCGAATCCCGGCGCCTGCCCCATGGGGCGTCCCTGAATTCCGACGTGGTCACCGTCAGCATCGGCTATGCCTGCCTGACCGTGACTCGGGGCAGCGATCCCAACGATCTGCTGGAAGAGGCCGACCGGATGCTCTATAAAGCCAAACAGGCTGGCCGCAACCGGGTCCGGGGAATCCAATTGTCCGGGGCCGAGTTCGTCCCTTTGATGTCCAGCCTCCGGCGGACCAAACCGGCCGAATGCGCACACGGACTGGGATAATTTTCATGGATGGGAGAAGCCTCCCTCCATCCTCCACCGATGCAAGTCGCTCCGCGACTTGCACGGCAACCGCCGGTCGATGGCGCGGTCCGCACATCACGCGCTGGGACCCGTCGCAACGCACGATCCCGCGGCGGGTCCCCGGAGAATTGCACCGATGCACGGAATCCTGCGACCCATTCTGCTCCAGATGGCCCTGGCTGTCCTGACTTTCCTGACAGTTCTTGGGAGCGGTGAACTGTATTTTCGTTACATCGATGGGCGATTCATCGGCGAACCCGACATGATCCGGGATCCGGATCTGGGCTGGGTTCCTCTCCAGGCCCGGTTCAACGCCATTCCCGACCCGCAGGCCGTGCGGATCGTGGCACTGGGAGATTCCTTCACGGAGGGTGCCTCGAAACCGGGCCTGTTTCTGGATCTGCTCCGAAACCGGACACCGGGCTGCTCCAAGCCGCTCCAGATACTGAACCTTGGAGTCCGAGGGTTCGGTCAGGCCCAGGAATGGATGATGTGGCAACGATACGGCGTCCCGTTCCAGCCCGCCCATGTGCTGCTTTTCCTGTTCCTGTGGAACGATTTGCCCGACAATCTGAACGATATCTACTATTCCCCGCTGATGAACATCAATCGACCGGAATGGGATCCGGATACCGCAACCCTGGTCAACAGAAGCAACGACCGTGTATTGCCCGGCTGGCTGACGGACCAGTCCTATCTGGCCCGGTATCTGGAGGTGAAGTTCGGCTTCCAGCTCCGGGGGCGGCTGTATTGGACCATCGCCCAGTATCGGGATTTCTATGTCGATCCCCCCGGGCCGCGGGCTGCACGGGCTTTCCGCGCCACGGAAAAGCTGCTGCTGGCCATGCGCGACAGCGTGGCTGCCCGGGGTGCGGACTTGACCGTGGTGGCTTTCGACAACGCCTTTTCGGTGGAGGAAGCGGTGCGGGATTCCCAGAAGAAGCTGAATCAGGGTGTCCCGCGTCAATTATTCTGGCCGGTCGGCGTCAATTATTCTGGCCGGTTGGGAAGCACCATTTTTGTCTCTCCTCTGGGGTTGGTTGGAAGCACTTTCTTGCGGCCCCTGCCTTTGCTT
>PEAP01000144.1 GCA_002753665.1 Magnetococcales bacterium DC0425bin3 | reverse complement strand
GCCCGTCGGGGTGGGCCACTGTCCTGAAGCTAAAGGCGATACCGGGTTGCAGACGCTGGGCCAGCCAAAGTTGGAAGACCTGATTGCCGACCTTGATCGCGTCCGGGTCGAACGTGGTGCCGACCACCCCATGGGTGGCATCGTCGATCCCCCACACCATATAGGCGGCGTCGTGTCCTTCCAGCCGACAGACGTTGGAGAGGGCGGAACACCGTGTGCCGATCATCTCCGGCCTGGCATAATCCTTCTTGAACTCGACCCAGGAGGTCTCGGCCGGTAAGGCCCGCAGATCATTGATCAGGTCGATGTCCCTGGATAGGGTCATGCTACAATCTCCCCAGTGGTCGCCAAGGTCGCCAAGGTCGCCAAGATCGATGGACAGCTTCGTCCTGCCGGCCCGGTCTCAGGCGAACACCCGGGCCAGGATCTCCCCCACCCGGTTGTGGAAGCCATGCCCGGCGCGCACCCGGGCCTGGCCGGCCCGGGCGATGCGCCGGGCTTCTTCGGGATGATCCAGGAAATGGCGGATCTTGTCCACCATCTCCTCACGGCTGTCGTAGGTGACCAATTCCTCGCCGTCCCGGAACAGCTCCAGCAGGGGCGGCTGACGGTCGGCCAGCAGCAGGCCGCCGGCCCGGAGGACGTTGAAGATCCGGTCGCTGAGGCCGTCCCGGGCATAGACCCGGGCCAGGGACAGATTGATGCGGCTGCGGGCAAACACCGGACCGGACTGATCGAACTGCCGCACCGGTCCGTGGTAGACCATGCCGGGCAGCTCCTGACGCAGTTTCTCCCAGTCCACCGGCCCGAAGGCGTCCAGGCGGGTGACGCCCTTCAGGAAATGACAGCGCTGGCGATGGGCGGTCTCCTTGGTCAACAGCATGAAGAGATCCCCCGGGGTGACCTGGAAGGCCTGGTAGGTGGCCTGCCGCTGCCGGTATTCGGCCTCGATCAACTCCGGCAAACGGTTGTGGTGACGCTGGGAAGCCTGGAACTGCACAGACAGCAGTTCCTCCAGCCCCTGTTTGGCCTGCCGCCAGGCCTTCTGCACCGGCTCGGGCCAGTGGACGGCCTTGGCATCGGTATCCCGCAGCAGGTTGCGGTAATAGTTGTTGACCCCCGCCTCCGCCGTGCCGACAAAGCTGACCTCGTACTGGAAGTCCCCTGCCGCGCGGTCGATGGCCGGGTCGATGTTCCAGGCGTTGGGCAGGTAGTACGCGGTGGCGCCGACCTGGGCCAGGCGCGCCACGTCCTCCCGATAGGTGGTGAAGAAATGATCGGTGGCGGTGTACTCGAAAGCGAGAATGCGCGGGTTGATCAGCTTGTCCACTTCCCAGTGGATGTAGGGCACGCCCTTGACCCGGGCCAGGTAGGAGATGAACGGCAGAAAGGTGGGATGACTGAACAGGAAATCCGGCTGCCATTGCTGAAAGAGGCTGGCCACCTCCTTCATGTCCGGTTCACGGTCGAAGAAGGCGGGCAGCAACTCCACGCCATGGGCCCGCAGGGCCTGTTCCAGCAGGGGATAATAGCTGAAATCGCGACGTTGCAGAAACAGGCAGCGCATGGGGAGGAGGAGCCGCGCTCCTCACCTCCTCTCGGCCGCCAGCAGGGTCTCCAGGGACCCGGACCGCACCGAACGCTGCATGGACCCCAGCACCACCTCCAACTCCCGCACCTGGGCCGCATCGAAGGCCCCGACCTCCAGGCCGGCCCGGATCAACCGCAGCTCGGCGGCGAACAGGTCACGAGCGGATGAACGGCATTCGGTGTCCTTCATGGGGAGGCTCCTCCTGATATCCGGTTGTCGGCCTTGGCTGGAATGCCGGCGCGCTGCGGGGAACCAAAACAAGAAACATGCCAGAGGCAGTTACGGAAACAAGGAGCGTAGAACATATTGATTTCGGTTACGATTACCAGACCCCATCCCCCGGGATCCACAGCCGTCGCACCCGCTCCAGCACGCGCTCTGGTGTCAGATCCAGCAGGCATTCGCTGATTTTGGAGCCGCCGCAGCCATCGATTTGGCAGGGCTGGCAGGCAAAACCGCCATGGGTGACCACCCCTGCCGCCGCGCCCCAGGGACCCCAGTCCCCGGGACAGGAAGGGCCGAACACCGCCACCAGGGGCGTGCCCACGGCGGCGGCCATATGCATGGGGGCGCTGTCCATGCCCACGAACAGCGCGGCCCGACGAATGAGACCGGCCAATTGGCCCAGGGTGAGCCGGCCGGCCACATCCACCACCGGGACCGTCAACCGCGCCCGCAACTGTCCGACATGGACCATTTCCACCGCATCGGGGCCGGAGGTCAGGATCATGGGAATGCCCAGCTCCCCATGCATGGCGGCCATCAGCCGGGCCATGGACGCGGCCGGCCAGGACTTGAACATCCAGCGGGACGTGGGATGGACCACGGCGAAGCGCCGTCGAAGGTCGAAGCCCGGGGCGACCCCGGCCACCAGGTCCAACGCGGCCTGCCCCTCGGCCGGGGACTCGTACAGCCGGGGCTGTTTATCCTTCGGGTCCCTGGGAAAGACACCGATGCGGCGCAGGCAGTCCAGGTGGCGCTCCACATAATGCCGCCCCCCATGGGCATGGTTGACCCAGTGGGTGGCCGGCTGGATCATCCCGCCCAGCCAGCGGCGCCGCCGCCCGACCCCCACCCGCAGGCCGGCCCCCGACAGCAGGCCCAGGATCAACCCCCGGTCGCCGCCGGTCAGGGGAATGGTGAGATCATAGCGGCCCCGCCGCACCGCCCCCAGCAGCCGCAGTTCCTCCCGCAGCCGGGCCAGGGGGCCGCCGTCCCGGGCCTTGCGGTCCAGAACATGGAGGGTGCCGATGTGGGGATTGCCGGCCAGCATGGTTTCCGTGCCCCGATTGACCAGGGCATCCACCACCATCGCGGGATAATGGCTCTTCAACACCGCAAACAGCGGACTGGCCAGCAGCACATCGCCAATGTTGGCGAACAGGATCACCAAGGCGCGGCGCACCTGGCTCAGATCGGGGTGATTCCCGTAACTCCGCTGGAGTGGGGAAGCCTCCCTCCCCCCTCCAGCGATGCAAGCCGCTTCCCGGCATTCACGGTCAGCACCAACGGAACTCATCTCACTCCTCCGGCCTCCTGCCAGGCGTCCTGACACCGCTCCAGCACCCGGACCACCCGCACGGCCAGATCCAGGTCGCCCAGATCGTATTCATGTTGGCCCACCATCCGGCCGAACCGTTCCAGCACATGATCCAGGGGCAACTGGCTGGACAGGGGCGGCACCGCCGGCGCCCGGCCCGGCCCCCGGTAGTCGATGGCCAGTTTGGCCGCGGCCACGTCGTCGAAGGTCAGGTCGCCGTCCTGGCAGTGAACCGTCAGCCGGCGCTGTTTGCCCGGCAGCAGGTTGCCCAGACGCAGCCGGGCCACCACCCCCCGGCCGAAATCCAGGATCAGGTCGAAGATTTCCCCCGGCAACCCGTCCACCAGACGGCGTTCCACCAGGGATACCGCCACCTGCTCGGGATCCCGGTTGAGCAGGGACAGACACAGGGCGACTTCATGGGCGCCCCAGTCCCACAACACCGGCACCTCCCGGCGAAAGGGACCGAACTGGCCGGCGGCGCCGGTGAACCCGGTGATGGGACCGCAGGCCGGCTGGATCATGGCCAGGGCCTCCCAGGCGTGGTTGTAGAGATGGATATGATCCACCATCACCCGGCCCCGCCGGGACTGGGCCAACCGATAGAGGGCCTGGGCCTCGCCCAGGTTGAGGGTCAGGGGTTTTTCCACCAGCACCGCCAGTCCCCGGTTGAGAGCCGCGGTCACCATCCAGCCATGGAGATCCGGCGGGGTGGCGATGATCACCCCGTCCAGGGGCGCCTGGGCGACCATGTCCTCCCAGTTGGCATGGAGGGTGGTCTCGGGACCCACCAGCTGCCGGTTGTCGGGGTTGGACGTGGCCAACCCGGCCAGCACCACAGCCTTTTGGCTGCGCAGCGACTTGATGATATTCTTGCCCCAACGTCCGGCTCCGATCAAACCCAGGCGCGGCTGCTTCATGGTCTTGTCCCTCCCTGTCCCCCGACGGTGAAGGGAGGGGCTGGCAACAACCCTCCCGATCGATGGCAACAGGGGATATCATACCCCCGCTCCAAGGGAAAGCCCTGCCTCCCCTCGACGCCCCTTCAGCCGCGGGAAACGCCACCCATGACCACCTTGCCGTCCGACTCCCTGTCCCGGCGACGTCTCTTGCCCATCCTGGCGGTGGCGGGACTGGTGCTGGCCCTGCTGGGCATCTATCTCCAGATCGTGGAATTCCAGCCCATCCTGCTGGACGACCCGAGCTACCGGGACAATCCCTTCGTCCAGGCCGGCTTCAGCGCCGAAAGCCTGCAATGGGCACTCTACGGCCATGTGCAGGTCATGTCCCTCTGGATGCCGGTCACCTGGCTGTCGCTGATGCTGGACCAGGTGCTGTTCGGCCGGGATCCGGGGGCCATGCATGGGGTCAATCTGTTCCTGTTCCTGGCCGGGGTGCTGGCCTTGTTGCTGTTCCTGGAGCGGGCCATCGGCCGCTTCCTGACCGCCTGGTGGATCACCGCCCTGGTGGCGCTCCATCCCCTGCGGGTCGAGTCGGTGGCCTGGATCACGGAACGCAAGGATGTACTCTATTTCCTGTTTCTCATGCTGACCCTGGCCGCCTGGCACCGGGGGGTGTCCAGGGCGCCGGAGCGCCCGGCGCAGCCGGCCCGGATCTGGCCGGCGTTGGTGTGCTTTCTGCTGGCGCTGGGTTCCAAGCCCATGGCGGTCACCCTGCCCCTGCTGCTGCTGATCCTGGACTTCTGGCCCCTGGAACGCTGGCGGACCCTGGGCTGGCGCCCCCTGGTGGAAGAAAAGACCCCCTTCATCCTGCTGGCGGCCCTGGTGATCATAGTCGATGTGCGGGCCCTGGACAGCCACGCCCAATTGGCCGTGATCGCCTGGAGCGACCGCCTGATCGACGCCCTGGCCGCCATCGGTTCCTCTCTGCACCTGACCCTGTTGCCCCTGGACCTGATTCCCCATTACCAACGCTACACCATGGACTCGACCCTCGCCAACGCCCTGATCCTGGTGGGCGTGGTGGGGGGGATCACCCTGGCGGCCGGGCTGCTGTGGCGGCGCTGGCCGCCCCTGGCCATGGGCTGGGCCTGGTTTCTCATCACCCTGCTCCCGACCCTGGGTCTGGTGCCGGCCACGGCGCCGCCCATCGCCGACCGCTTCACCCTGCTGCCCCATGTGGGCCTGTTCATCCCGGTGGTGCTGGGCCTGACGGGGCTGGTCCGGGGCCGCCCCCGGCCGGCCGGGGGGCTGGCGCTGTTGGGAATCGGCCTGTTGGTGATCTGGTCCGGACTCGCCTGGCGACAGGCGGGGATGTGGCGGGACAGCGTCACCCTGTTCCGGCATGCCGTCCAGGTCGCGCCCCACAATCCCCTGATGGCCCGCTTCCACTGCGCGGCCCTGCTCGACACCAACCCCCAGGCCGCCCTGGCGGCCCTGGACCAGGCTCTGGCGTTGAGCCCCGATGACCCCAGGCTTCTCCGATACAAGGGCCAGGCCCTGTTGCTGCTCAAGCGACCCGCGGCGGCCCAGACGCCCCTGGAACAGGCGGTGGCGGCCCAGCCCGGAGACAGCCGGACCCGGCTGTACCTGGGCGCGGCCCTGCTGCATCAGGGCCAGAGCCGGGCCGCCGGAGAGCAGTTCCGGGAGGCGGTGCGCCGGGCACTGTTCAAGGCCGACCTGCACCTGGCCATCGGCGATTACCACCTGGAAGCCAACGATCCGGACGCGGCGGCGGAGGCCTTGCGCAACGCGATCCTGCTGCAACCCTGGCATGCCAAGGCCCGGCGCAATCTGGGCCGCCTCCTGGCCGGCCGGGACCAGCCCGAGGCCGCCCTGCCCCACCTGCGCCAGGCCGTCGCCCTGGCCCCCCGGGATCCCCAGGCCCACTACTGGCTGGGACGGGTGTACAACCGCCTGCAGGATTACCCCAAGGCCCTGGCGGCCCTGGAACGGGCCCGCGCCCTGGCGCCGAATCATTCTGCCCCCCTGTTCGAAACCGGCTACGCCCTGCTGCGCCTTGGACAACGAACGGAGGCGGCGCTGTGGCTGCAGCGTACCCTGGAGCGGGATCCCGGCCATGATCTGGCCCGCCGGCTGCTGGAGGTGGCCCAGGCTCCCGCCCCGGCCCCCACCGGAGCCGCGCCATGACCGCCCTGCGACCCTGGCTCGGCCCCCTGGCCCTGGCCCTGCTGGTGCTGGCCACCTACCACGAAGTCGGCGACTTCGCGTTGCTGCTCTTGGATGATCCGCTGTATGTCACCAGCAATCCCCAGGTACTGCAGGGCCTGACCCTGGACTCCATCCTCTGGGCATTCTTCCACGACACCTATCACCACTCGATCTGGATGCCCCTGACCTGGCTGTCGCTGATGACCGACATCAGCCTGTTCGGCCCGAACCCGGCCGCCCTGCATTGGGTCAACCTGGCGTTGTTCCTGGCCACCGTGCTGTTGCTGAACCGCTTTCTGCGGCTGGCCACCGGCGCCCCCTGGCGCAGTTGGCTGGCGGTGGCCCTGTTCGCCCTCCACCCCTTGCGGGTGGAGTCGGTGGCGTGGGTCACCGAACGCAAGGACATGCTGTTCCTGCTGTTTCTCACCCTCGCCCTGCTGGCCTACCGCCGGGCGGTGGCCCACCGGGCCGGACAACCGCTGGACCTGCGCAGCCAGGGAGCGACCCTGTTCTGGTTCCTCTGCGCCATCACCTCCAAACCCACTGCCCTGGTGCTGCCCGCCCTGCTGCTGGCCCTGGACCATTGGCCCCTGCAACGGGGATCCCTGGGATGGAGACCTCTGACCCTGGAAAAAATTCCTGCCGGGCTGCTGGCGCTGCTGTTTCTGGTCGTCAACAATTCCGGCCAGGGCCACCAACGGGTGCTGGAAGGGGCCGAGGTCACCGGCCTTGCCGAACGGCTGATCGAGGCCTGCGTGCGCATCCTCGCCTATCTGAAGCTGACGGTCTGGCCCCAGGATCTGATGGTCCAATACGAGTCGGGCACCCGGCATCTGGCGGTGGGCGGGCCGCTGGCGGGGGTGGGAGCAGTGTTACTGCTAACGTATCTGACCTGGCGCTGGCGGAACA